>NZ_QTQM01000009.1:0-177900 GCF_003854225.1 Burkholderia sp. Bp8986
CCGCCGGCCCCCCCCCCCCCCCGCCCCCGCCCCCCCCCCCCCCCCCGCCCCCCCCCCCCCCCCCCCCCCCCCCCGCGCCCGCGCCCCCCCCCCCCCCCCCCCGCGACTCGTGCGTTTCCGGCGTCCCGACTGTCCGGCATCGCGCCGATAACATTTCGCAAGCATCTTCCGACAAAAGGGTTGACGCTTCGCATAACGAGCCTTTACCATCGCCCCCGTCTGAATTACATGGAGTGTTCTGTGAACACCGATGCGAGTTGTAGTTGGTCCTCGACCAACTTGACTGCTGCCTGAGGAAACCGCGCAGAGCCTCGTCTTCTGCCGCATCCCGGGAAGCAGGATGCGGCGTCCTTCCGGCCTGACCGGCCAGAATCCCCCGCCGAATTTTTTCGATATCGCCGAATGTCCGCGCTGCGCAACCCTGCGTTGCAGCGTGCGTACGTTCGTGCTGCGCGCAGCGCAAGCTGCGTGCGTGTTCCGTTCGCGTGCCGTCCGGCCGCGCGCCCTCGTGCGTGCGTGGCTTCCGATCGCCCGTGCCGCCTACTCGCAACCGACAGGAGTGCAGATGAACTCGGACGACAGTAGTCGATTACCGCTCGCCGGTGCGACGCCGCGCATCGATCCTTCGGCCGCACTCCGCGCGCCGGCGAGCGTTCCCCCCTTCACCGATCCACAGCCGATCGCGCCTGACGCGATGCGGCGGGGAGCGCTCGTGCGTCGCTGACGTCACGGTCGCTCCCCGCCCGCCGCCTCGTGCGCAAGGAGCGACTCATGACACGACACAACACTTCGCAAACATCGCAAAAGAAACAGCGCGGCTTCATCAACGCCGGCCCCGGTCAGCAGAACGAACCGCGCAACATGCGCGCCGCGCAGGAAGCGGCCCGCCCGCTCGAAGAAACCTTCAAGTCGCTGCGCACCAGCACGCGCGGCCTCACCTACGACCAGGCCGCCGATCGCCTGCAGCACAACGGTCCGAACGAGATCGCGCACGACAAGCCGCCGCACTGGACGCGCCAGCTGCTGCACGCGTTCCACAATCCGTTCGTCTACGTGCTGCTGGTGCTGGCCACGATCAGCTTCTGCACCGACGTCTACTTCGCAGCGCCCGGCGATCGCTACTTCGTCGGGATGACGATCCTGCTGACGATGGTCACGATTAGCGCGCTGCTGCGCTTCGTGCAGGAATTCCGGTCGCTGCGCGCGGCCGAAAAGCTCAAGGCGATGGTCCGCACGACGGCGACCGTGCAGCGCGCGGTGACCGACGTGTCCGAGCCCGCGCGCCGCGAGGTGCCGATGCGTGAAGTGGTGGTCGGCGACATCGTGCACCTGTCGGCCGGCGACATGATCCCCGCCGACGTGCGCCTGCTCGCGTCGCGCGACCTGTTCATCAGCCAGGCCGTGCTGACCGGCGAAGCGCTGCCGGTCGAGAAATACGACACGCTCGGCGCGGTCGCCGGCAAGTCGGCCGGCGCAGGCGCGACGGGCTCGTCCGCCGCCGCGAACGATGCGTCGAAGTCGCTGCTCGATCTCGAGAACGTGTGCTTCATGGGCACGAACGTGGTGAGCGGCACCGCGACGGCCGTGGTCGTCGCGACCGGCGAAGACACCTACTTCGGTTCGCTCGCACGCAACGTCGTGAGCCACAAGCGCATCGAGACCAGCTTCGACCGCGGCGTCGCGAGCGTGAGCTGGCTGTTGATCAGGTTCATGTTCGTGATGGTGCCGATCGTGTTCATGATCAACGGCCTGACCAAGGGCGACTGGCTGAGCGCGCTCACGTTCGCGCTCGCGGTGGCCGTCGGCCTCACGCCCGAGATGCTGCCGATGATCGTGAGCGCGAACCTCGCGCGCGGCGCGATCGCGATGGCGCGTCGCAAGGTCGTCGTGAAGCGGCTGAACTCGGTGCAGAACTTCGGCGCGATGGACGTGCTGTGCACCGACAAGACCGGCACGCTCACGCAGGACAAGATCATCCTCGAGCACCATCTCGACCTGTCCGGCCACAAGAACGAGGACATCCTGCGGCTCGGCTGGCTGAACAGTTTCCATCAGAGCGGCCAGAAGAACCTGATCGACATCGCGGTGGTCGCGCGCGCCGACGAGATCGGCGAGCGCGTGAAGCCGCACGGCTACAAGAAGATCGACGAGCTGCCATTCGACTTCGTGCGGCGCCGCCTGTCGGTCGTGGTCGAGGACACGCACGGCACGCACCAGCTGATCTGCAAGGGCGCGGTAGAGGAAATGCTCGCGGTGTCGACCCACGTGCAGGACGAGGACGGCGTACGTCCGCTCGATTTCGTCGCACGCAAGCGGCTGCTCGAACAGGCGAACGCGTACAACGAGGACGGCTTCCGCGTGCTGGTGCTCGCGACGCGCACGATCCCGCGCGGCGACGAACTCGAACAATACCGCACCGCCGACGAGCGCGATCTCGTCGTGCGCGGCTTCCTGACCTTCCTCGATCCGCCGAAGGAATCGGCCGCGCCGGCGCTTGCCGCGCTGCGCGAGAACGGCGTGTCGGTGAAGGTGCTGACGGGCGACAACCCGACCGTCACGATGAAGGTCTGCCGCCAGGTCGGCCTCGAACCGGGCAAGCCGATGCTCGGCGCCGAAATCGAGGCGCTCGACGACGCGACGCTCGCCGAGGTCGTCGAACGCACGACGGTGTTCGCGAAGCTCACGCCGCTGCAGAAGGCGCGCATCGTGAAGGCGCTGCAGGCGAACGGCCACACGGTCGGCTTCCTCGGCGACGGCATCAATGACGCACCGGCGCTGCGCGACGCCGACGTCGGCATCTCGGTCGACAGCGGCGCCGACATCGCGAAGGAAACCGCCGACATCATCCTGCTCGAGAAGAGCCTGATGGTGCTCGAGGAAGGCGTGATCAAGGGCCGCGAGACGTTCGGCAACATCCTGAAGTACCTGAACATGACCGCCAGCTCGAACTTCGGCAACGTGTTCTCGGTGCTCGTCGCCAGCGCGTTCCTGCCGTGGGAGCCGATGCTCGCGACCCAGCTGCTCGTGTTGAACCTGATCTACGACACGTCGCAGATGCTGCTGCCGTGGGACAAGATGGATCCCGAGTTCCTGAAGAAGCCGCGCAAGTGGGAAGCCGGCAACATCGGCCGCTTCATGCTGTGGGTCGGGCCGACGTCGTCGGTGTTCGACATCACGACCTACGTGCTGATGTGGACCGTGTTCGGCGCGGGCGCGATGTATCACCTGCACGGCGGTTCGGGCGGCCAGATCGTGATGAACTCGGGCTGGTTCATCGAGAGCCTCGTGTCGCAGACGCTCGTCGTGCATCTGCTGCGCACGCAGAAGATCCCGTTCCTGCAGAGCACGGCCGCGCTGCCGGTGCTGCTGTCGACGTTCACCGCGATCGCGATCGGCTGCTGGCTGCCGTTCTCGCCGTTCGCGGATTCGCTCGGCTTCATGCACCTGCCGGGCACCTACTGGCTGTGGCTCGCGGCGACGATGGTCGGCTACATCCTGCTCGCGCAGATCGTCAAGACGATCTATGTGCGTCGCTACAAGCAGTGGTTCTGATCGCCTCCGAAACGACGGCGTGCCGGCCCGCGCGGGCCGGCCGCCCACGACACGACAACGGTGACTTCATGAAAAGAATGCTTTCTCTCGCGGCCGCGAGCGCCCTGCTCGCGCCGTTGTACGCGTACGCAGCCCATCCGCTCGTCAGCGACGACACGGGTACGCAGGGCAACGCGAACTGGCAGTTCGAGTTCAACGGCGAGCAAACCTCGAAGCAGGACGAAAACGGCCGCCATCAATTGTGGAACGCAACGCTCACGCGCGGGTTCGGCGAGCACGTCGATCTCTACGTGAACGCGCCTTACACGCATCTGCAAACGCGCACCGACGACCACGGCGCAGGCATCGGCGATGTCGAGATCGGCATGAAGTGGCGCTTCGTCGAACACGGGCCGCTGTCGCTTGCGCTGAAACCGCAGGTGACGATGCCGACCGGCAACGACGATCGCGGGCTCGGCACAGGCCGCGTCGGCACCGGCGCCACGCTGCTCGCGCAAGCCGACGTCGCGCGCTTCTCGCTGCTCGCGAATGCGGGCCTCGCGTACCAGCCGAACCGCCAGAGCGACCTGCGCTCGGTCTGGGCCGTGTCGGCCGCAGCGCTTTACAAGGCGACCGACAAGGTGCAGCTCGTGGCCGACATCGGCCTGTCGCGCAACACCGAGAGCACGGCCGGCGCGAATCCGGCGTTCGTGATCGCGGGCGCGATCTACTCGCCGAAGCCCTGGCTCGATCTCGACGTCGGCTACCGGCATGGGCTGAACGACCAGACCTACCGTCATTCCGTCATGGGTGGGGTAACGGCGCGGTGGTGATGTTGCATGTCGAACCACAATATGACGGGTCGCCTTCGGGCGACCCGTTTTTTCATCCGCGGTCGTTCCCACCGAACAGTTGCGCGCACACGGCGCGCCCCTCTTCGGTCAAGGCGGCGCTGCCGGTGCCGTCGTCGTTCAGCGTCGTCGCGCTCAGGCCGGCGGCGTCGAGTTGCGTCAGCACGCGGCGCAGCGTGCTCATCGGCAATTGCGTGCGCTTCGCGATCTTCGGCAGCGACCACGTTTTGCCGGACGGATCGGTCGCGGCTTCATGCAGCGTCGCGAGCGTCGCAACGAGTGCGGGATCGAGCGGGGAGTCGTCGGGTTCTGAAGTCATCGGGTCGGGTTCGTGAGCCGGCGCCGGGCCGGCATTCGGGCGGAAGGCGATCGCGGACACTATACGCCCGGTCACGCGCCCTTGATCGAGGCGCGCATGAACGACACGAAACGCGTGGTCACGGGATCGTCGCGGCCGGACAGCCACGCGAGCCCGACGCGCCATTTCGCGTCCCTGCCGGCGAGCAGCAATACGGTCGCGTCGCGCAGCAGGTACTGCGCGTGCGACGGAATGAACGCGACGCCGACCCCGGCCGCGACCGACGTGAGCACCGATTGCACGTCCTCCGCCTGCTGCGTAACCTGCGGCACGAAGCGCCGCCCGACGCACCACCGGTCGATCTGCGCGGCGAGCCCGGGACCGCGTGCGCGCTGCAGCGCGATGAAGCCGATCTCGTTGAGCACGTCGAGATCGGCCGGCACGCGCTTGAAGCCGAGGTGCGGCGGCACCGCGAGCGCGAGCGCCTCGTCGATCACCTTGAACGACGACAAGCCTTCATCCGACGGCAAACGCAGGAACCCCGCGTCGAGCTTGCCCGCGCGCATCCGGCGGGTTTGCTCGGACGACGACAGGTCGCTCAACGTGACCGCGACACCCGGATTGCGGCGCCGGAATTCCGCGACGAGTTTCGGCACGAGCGTCAGCACGGACAGGCAGATGCCGAGCCGCAGATGGCCGCGTTGCCCGCTGGTCGCCTCCCGTGCACGCGCGAGGATTTCGTCGGCATCGCGCACGAGCGCCTGTGCGTCGGGCAGGAAGCGTTCACCGAACGGCGTCAGCTCCGCGCCATGCCTGCCACGTTCGAACAGCTTGCCGCCGAGGCTCGCCTCGAGCGCGCCGATCTGCTTGCTAAGCGCCGGCTGGCTCATGTGCAGCGTGTCGGCCGCGCGGCTGAAATGGCTGAGCTCGGTGACCGTCAGGAAGGTTCGGAGCAGTTTCAATTCCATTCTTTAAAGGAATCATAGCGATCGAAACATTCATTTTACTGATTGAACGGCGTGACGTTCAATACGGGCATGCCCTTCGCGGAATTCACTGTCATGCCTGTTGATCAAGCGGCCGAGTGCTTGGCTGATACATCGTGCGATGCCGTCGCCGCAGCCGATGCACGCGCAACGAAGCGTCGTGCTGGACGCAGCGACGGACGCAGCCGCCGTTTTCGCTTCGGCGATGCGATTGAAGACGCGCCGGAACGCACCGTGACGGGTTCGATAGCGATCAGCTTTGCGGTAGTGTCGCGGCGGAACTGGCCGCGCTGAACCACGCCACCTGCTGCGGTGTGCCCCCGTCGAACATTCATCGTCATCGGTTTGTAGCGTCGTACCGCCATCTCCAGCGTTGCGCGGCAAACGACGACATTCGGCCACGTGCATCGCGATCCCCTCAAGGTTCTCTTGATGGATGCTGATCCGCTCGTCGGTCGACACGCACGGTGTTCGGGCCGCCGTCATGCGCGCGACCGGTAGTCACAGGCGACGCGGTGCTTCGTCTTCCATTCGCGATAGGTCGAATCCAGGCAAACCGGTCCATGCTTTCGACTGCGTCGCGCAAAGCGCGACTACGGCCCAGCACCGCCTGTAATTCGTCATGTTGGGACATGTACGACAAAGATATGCGGCCGCCAGTACGAAATGTAGAAAGCCGTTTCGGGTTCGCCGATCGTGGCATTGGAATTCCCCGAGTCAATCGACGGTTTTTTTCGTCAAGCGGTTATCATGGCAAAGACATGACGTTAGCGTGCCCGACACCATTCAGCGCAACCGAAACAGTCGGCGAATCTATCGGTTCGCCGCCTTGCAGGTTCATCACTTCACGCAATGGATCAACTGCTTCCGCACTACGAACGAGAACTTGCGCTACTGCGCCGATCGATTGGAACCTTCGCGACACGCTATCCCAAAATTGCCGTTCGCCTGGGGATTTCCGGCGACCATTCCGAAGATCCCCATATCGAACGGATGTTGCAGTCGTTCGCCCTCCTCGCCGCGGATATAGGTACTCGGCTCGACGACAACTATCCTGAATTTGCCGAAGCGCTCCTCGGCATGCTGTATCCCCAGTATCTTCGAGCGGTTCCGGCATGCGCAGTTGCCCAGTTCGATGTCTCGGACATGTTCGAAAAGCTCACTGAGCCGTCGGTCATTGCCCGCCACACGCAACTCGCAAGCAAGGTAGAAGACTGCCGTTTCCGCACCGTCTATGACGTAACGCTGGCACCTGTGCGCATTTCGGCAGCGCGCTACGCATCGGCTACGGCGGTGCCCTCCGACGTCGTGCTGCGTCCGGGTACGACCGGCCTGCTCTCCATCACCTTCGAGGTTGCGCGGCCCGACTTTCGCATCGAAGCCGTCCCCAGCCCGTTGCGCATCCATGTCAACGGCACCCGCGAAGTCGTCGGTGCAGTAATGGACACGATGACGATGCGCACGGTTGCGGCCTTCGTCGAAAACATCGAACGTCGCTGGTCAATGCTGCCCACACCGCCGCTCACCCCCGCAGGCTTCGATGGCGTTGAGAAACTGATCGACGAAGACGACGGGCCGCCGGCCCTGCGGCTACTGAGCGAATATTTTGCGTTTCCGAAGAAATTCGATTTCATTGACGTCGACCTCGCCGCGCTCGCGCATGCGGCAGGTTCCGACCAGCAGCTCACGTTGCATCTCGCCATTTGCGGCGTTCATCCGGATTCGTGGACGGCACAGCGACTGAAAAATCTGTCGGCGGACAATCTGAAGCTCTTTTGCACGCCGATCGTCAACCTGTTTCGGCTTACGTCGCTGCCAGTCAAGCGGAATCCGATCACGGACACGTACCCCGTGCATTCCCAGAATACGGATGCCGCCGGCGTCGAAATCTGGTCCGTCGACGCGGTCCGCACCACCACGGGCCGGTCCGGAGCGAACATCATTCATCCGTTCACGTCGCTCATGCACGGCAGTTCCGCCAAACCGGCCGGTCCCTATTGGGTTCTCAAGCAACACAACGTCGCCTCGCCATCGGGAAAGAAGGAAACCGCGCTGAGCCTGGTCGAACTCGACGGCCGACCGGCGACCGACACCGGGATCGAACAGATAACGGCGGATGTCTCCTGCTCGAATGGCAATTTCCCTCGCACGATGCGGGCTGGCGCCGAGGATGTCCGCCTGCTCGAAGTACGGAAACACGCCGACTTCTTCAAGGCTGCGGTGGACGAAGTTCAGGTCATATTCCCACTGCACTCGATTCGAATAAGACGGCAGCGGCTTGTGAAGATCGTAGCGGAACGCGCCGCGCGCTTGAGGATGCTCGTTGAATACATCGGTCAGAATTTGCTCGCCGTTCTGCTCCTGCCAGTCGCGCATATCGCGACGCAGCCGCAAGAAATAGAGCCAGGACGAGAATGCCAGCTTGTAATAGGTCAACGTCCCATCGAATCCCAACCGGCTGAATCTGTGAACGTAACCGTGGATCGGCATGTACGTGCCGTCGGTCTGTTGAATCCAAAGCGTGACGGGTTTGCCAAGTAGCGCGTTGAGTTCGATCTGACTGCCGCGCGGCGAAACCGCATCAACCACGAATTCATAATCGCGGCCCAGCTTGGCCGTTCCTTTTACGTAGAGCGGCAATAGCCAATCGACGCCAAGCGGCGTGTCGAGTTTGACTAGACGATTGTATTGCGCGTTGCCCAGACGCAACGTCTTATAAAGTGCGGTGTGGCCCATGCAGCTTGCCCTTGGTTTGGTATACAGGTGGGTTTCTGCCGAGGGCTGATTATAAATGTCTTTCTGAACAACACGACAGTGCTGAACGCCCGCCCACTAATCTCAATAAATTTACAGCTCAAAAGGTAACATTTACCAATACAATCCAATTAGGTAATTATTGCCATCCTGTGTAATCCATAACTTTGAGTCATATATCATTTCCCTGAGCATGGCCCGGATACGGCTACTCCGCCGACAGCCAAGGAACAGCATGAATCCGCGTGCATCACGCGCCATTGCGCGCGATCCAATCGTCATCGCCACACAATCGACCTTATAATTTCCCGCACCCGCTGACCGCCCACGCATTTCGCGCCGCCGCAACGCGCGTGAAAAGGAGACTCTCGCTTGACCGGCCTCATCGCGCGCCTGCCTCGCGCCCGGACCACCACCCTGCTCATCGCCCTTTCGTTCCTGACACTTGCGTTCGCAACGAACGCGACGGCGCAGCGTGCGCAGCCGCATCGCACGGCGACGCCCCATGCGCATGCGAAAGTCGTCAAGAAACAACCCGCCCACCGCAAGCACAAGGCCGTCAAGCACCGCCGCCCGCGCGTGACGCATCATGCAGTCAAGCGTCACGCGGCGCCCGCACCGCAGCACCGGCGCGCGAAACGCACGAACGCGGTTCGCCCGCGCCCCGCCGCGCAGCCGCGCCTGCTCGCGAGCTGCGGCTACAGCCCGCGAGCGGTAAGCTCGCTACATTCGCGCGCGGCCTACGTGCTCGACGTCGACTCCGGCACACCGCTGCTGGCCCGCAACGCACGCACGGTGCGGCCGATCGCGTCGATCTCGAAGCTGATGACCGCCGTCGTCGCACGCGACGCGGACCGGCCGATGAACGGCGTGCTGCGCGTCACCTCTCGCGATCGCGACACGATCAAGTTCACCGGTTCGCGGCTGCCGATCGGCGCCGAACTGTCGCGCCGCCAGATGTTCCATATCGCGCTGATGTCGTCGGAAAATCGCGCGGCCGCCGCGCTGAGCCGCGACTATCCGGGCGGCCGTGCCGCGTTCGTGAAGGCGATGAACCGCGAGGCGCGCCGGCTCGGGATGCGCGATACGCATTTCCGCGAACCGACCGGCCTGTCGCCGCACAACGTGTCGACCGCCGAGGATCTCGCGCGGCTCGTCGGCGCGGCCGCGCAGGATCCGCTGATCCGCTATTTCTCGACGGACACGTCGACCACCGTGCAGGCCGGCGACGGCGAGCTGCTGTACGTGAACTCCGATCCGCTCGTGCGTGACGGCCGCCTGCCGATCCGACTGCAGAAAACCGGCTTCATCAACGAATCTGGGCACGGCGTCGTGATGCGCATGCGCGTGAAGGGCCGCCGCGAAACGGTCGTGCTGCTCGGCGCACCGACGCGCGCCGGCGTGTCGAGCGATGCGCTGAAGATCCATCGCTGGCTGACCTGCTCGATCCGGTAAACGCGACGCGCGCGGCCGGCACATTCATCCACGAAGGAGCGATGCCATGCAGGACGAGTACCGTTTCAACGCGTTCGGACGCCTGCTCGCCGTCGTGCGCTCAAACGGCCGCTGGGCGGTGTTCGATCTCGGCACCGAAGGCAAGCGGCGACCGGCCAACCTGCACGTTCCGTCCGCGCTCGCCGCGGACGAACTCGCGCAATATCTCGGCGACCTGCTGCACGAAAATGCGTCGCCGAAGTACAACGACGTCGTGCCGGTTCCGTTGCCGCGCCGCGCATAGCGTCCGGCCGCACACTGCCCACAGTCCGACAATCGGCGGTTGCCGAGCCGCCGCCCGCTGTTCCTCTCCCGGCCTCGCCGGCGCATCGTGCGTCGGTGCGCGGTGCGTCGTACGTCATGCGCCGTGCATCGCGAACGCCCGCCAAACATGACAGTTAAACTTGCAAGTTTAACTGTCATGTTCTATGATCCGCCGCATGACTCCGCCACGCACGCCCCGCATTTCCGCCGACACCGTCGCCGCCGACTTGACCCTCGCGGTCGGCCAGCTGATTAGACGGCTGCGCGCCGAGATCGAATCCGAAGGGCTCGGCATGTCGCAGACGAGTGCGCTCGCGCGGCTCGAACGACAGGGCCCCATGACGACCGCCGATCTCGCGCGCGCCGAGGCGATGAAGCCGCAGTCGATGAAGGCGATTCTCGCGAGTCTCGAGGAAGACGGGCTCGTCGAACGCGAGCCGCATCCGACCGACGGCCGCCAGATCCTGTTCCTGCTGACCGCGGCCGGCCTGGCGGCACGGCGCAAGCGCGACACCGCGAAGCACAAGTGGCTCGGCGCCGCGATCGAGAAGCTCGATGCCGAAGACCTCCGCACACTCGCCGCCGCGATTCCGCTGATCCGGCGCATCGGCGAGCAGTGATCCCGCGTGCGTGCCGCGCGGCATTCGTACGGCACGTGCCCCTTCTCCCCATGCACGGAGCATCCGCATCATGAGCACAACCCGTCTCGACACGCATACGGCACTCGTCGTCATCGACCTGCAAAAGGGCATCGTCGCGCTGCCCACCGCCCACCCGGTCGCACCGGTGATCGAGCGCACGCGCGAACTGCTCGACGCCTTCCGCAGCCGCGGCCTGCCGGTCGTGCTCGTCAACGTCGCCGGCGGCGCACCGGGCCGGACGCAACTGCCGCCGCGCAAGGATCCGTTCCCGGTCGACTGGGCCGACCTCCTGCCCGAACTGAACCGCCAGCCTGGCGACCACGTCGTGACGAAGAAAACCTGGGGCGCGTTCACCGGCACCGATCTCGACGCGCACCTGAAGGCGGCCGGCGTCACGCAGATCGTGCTGGCCGGCATCGCGACGAGCATCGGCGTCGAATCGACGGCCCGACAGGCGCACGAACTCGGCTATAACGTGACGCTCGCGGTCGATGCGATGACCGACCTCAACGCGGACGCGCACACGAACAGCGTCGAACGGCTGTTCCCGCGTCTCGGCGAGACGGGCTCGACGCACGAGATCGTCGCGCTGCTCGACCGCCGCGGCGCGTGAACGACCCACGCGCGCGGCCGGCGCCGGGCCGTGCGGCCGAACGGCTCGGTCCGTCGATCTGGAAAGTCAGCGCGGTCGCGACGCTCGGCTCGCTGCTGTCGCAACTCGACGCGACGATCGTCAACGTCTCGCTGTCGAGCCTCGCGACCGACCTGCACGCGAGCCTGTCGACGATCCAGTGGGTGACGAGCGGCTACCTGCTCGCGCTCACGCTGGTGTTGCCGCTGAACGGCTGGCTGGTCGATCGCATCGGCGCGAAGGCGCTGTACCTGTGGTGTTTCTCAGCGTTCACGCTGACGTCGGCGCTGTGCGGGCTCGCGTGGTCCGCGCCGTCGCTGATCGCGTTCCGCGTGCTGCAAGGCGTCAGCGGCGGCCTGCTCGCGCCGATGGCGCAGATGATGATCGCGCGCGTGGCCGGCCAGCAGATGGCGCGCGTGATCGGCTATGCGGCGGTACCCGTGCTGATCGCACCGATCCTGGGGCCGGTCGTCGCCGGTACGATCCTGCAGTACGCGTCGTGGCGCTGGCTGTTTCTCGTGAACCTGCCGGTCGGCGCGCTGGCGCTGGCACTGGCCGTGTGGTTCCTGCCCGGCGACCGCGAGGAAACGCAGCAGCGCGAACTCGACTGGGTCGGCCTCGCGCTGCTGTCGCCGGCGCTCGTGCTGTTCCTGTATGGCGCGGAGCGCATCGACGCGGTACCCGGCATCGCCGCGATCGCGGGTTCGGTGCTGCTGCTCGCCGCGTTCCTGCGCGTCCAGCTGCGCAAAGGCGAGCGGGCGCTGATCGACCTCGCGCTGTTTCGCTCGCGCGTGTTCGGCGCGGCGGCGGCCACGCAGTTTCTGTCGAACGGCGCGATCTACGCGGGCCAGATGCTGATTCCGGTGTTCCTGATCGAGGCGTGCGGCCGCTCGCCCGGCGAGATGGGCTGGCTGCTGGCGCCGCTCGGGCTCGGCATGCTCGTCACCTATCCGTCGATGGGCGCGCTGACCAGCCGGTTCGGCGTGCGCCGGCTGGCCGCCGCCGGCGCGCTGCTCGCGCTCGCCGCGACGCTGCCGTTCGTGTATCTCGCGCTGGCCGGCTACGATCCCGCCGTGCTGGTGCCCGCGCTGTTTCTGCGCGGGATGGGCCAGAGCGCGATCGGCGCGCCGTCGATTTCCGCCGCGTATGCGTCGGTCGAGCGGCACAACCTGCCGATGGCGACGACGTCGCTCAATATCGTCCAGCGCCTCGGCGGCCCGACGTTCACGACGATGTGCACGCTGTTTCTCGCGTGGCGGCTGCAGGCCGAATCCGCGTCGACGGGCGGCACGCACGGGGCCGCCTACGCGTGGACGTTCGGCCTGCTTTGCGCACTGCATGCGGCGAGCTTCGCGACGACACTGCGGCTGCCGCGATGGTCGAGCGGCGCGGGCGGACGGCCCGCGGGGGCCGCGCGGGACGGTTCGCGCTGAGTGTCGGGGCTGCGCCGTGCGCGCAGCGCCGCTGCTACAGCCACATCGGCACGATCGACGCCGCGAGCAGGATCCCCAAGCCCGCATTCACGCAGCGCCACTGCCGCTCCGTGCGCAGCACGCGCGCGAACAGCAGCCCGGCACAACACCAGAGCGACAGCGACGCCATCGCCGCCACGCCGAACGCCAGCCCGAGCAACGCGCCGAGCCGCACGGGGCCGGACGCGAGCGCGGCGAACGACGCGGCCGCGCCGAGCGTCATCGCCCAGCCCTTCGGGTTGTGCCACAGCATCCATACGCCGCTGACGAATCCTTGCGGCCGCTGCACGGCCGCGTCGACACCGGGCTTGCCGCCGCGCGCGATGCGCGTGGCCAGCCACAGCAGATACAGCGAGCCGAGCACCTTCATCCCGAGCTGCAGCGCGGGCAGGGCCAGCAACACGCTGCCGAGCCCGGCCGCCGCCGCCGCGGCCATCGATGCCAGGCCGGCCGCGATGCCCGTCATCATCGGCAGCGAACGCCGATAGCCGAAATGCGCGCCCGATGCGGTTGCGAGGGTCGTCGCGCCACCCGGTGTCACCGTGGACACGATCACGAACAACAGCAGCGGCAAATAGTCTTGAAGCGGCACACGGGCTCCCGGTTCGGGTCGTCGAAGCTCCGTTTTACCCGCGCTCCGTGCATTACGACAGCAAAAGATTTTTATGCCAGTCATTAGCATTCATAATGCGAACCATGGCACGCAACCTCGACATCGCCCTGCTTCGCGCCTTCGTCACGGTCGCCGATCACGGCAGCATGACGGCGGCGAGCCACGCGCTGCACCTGACGCAAGGCGCGGTCAGCCAGCAGGTCGCGCGGCTCGAAACGCTGTCCGGCCCGCTGTTCGTGCGCGAGCATCGCAACCTGCTGCTCACGGCGGACGGCGAGCGTCTGCTCGCGCAGGCGCGCCGGCTGCTCGCCGCGCACGACGCACTGCTGACCGAGCTGACGGCCGGTGCGATGGAAGGCGCTGTGCGCATCGGCGCGCCGCAGGATCTCGTCGGCAGCTGTCTCGCGCCGATCCTGAAAGGCTATGCGCACGCCCATCCGCAAGTCGCGCTGTCGCTCGTGTGCGCGGCGTCGCCCGCACTGCGCAAGGCGCTCAGGCAAGGCGAGATCGATGTCGCGCTGATCGAGGCGCCGGTCGGGCCGTCGCGCGGCGAATGCATCGCCGTCGACCGTCTGGTCTGGGTCGGCGCGAAAGGCGGTAGCGCCCATCTGCAGACGCCGCTGCCCGTGTCGATGGTCGACCAGACCTGCGCGTTCCGCCCGACCGTGCTCGACGCGCTACGGGCCTGCGATCGCGCGTGGCGCACCGTGTTCGAGAACGGCAGCATCGACGCGACGGCCGCGACCGTGCGCTCCGATCTCGCGGTGACCGTCTGGCTCGCGTCCACCGTGCCGGCCGATCTCGACATTCTGCCGGCCGACAGCGGCCTGCCCGCCCTGCCGAACTTCGCGATCAACCTGCATCTGCCGCGCGGCCAGCACGCGCCGGCCGCGGCGGAACTGGCCCGCCATTTGCGCAACGGCTTCGCGCGCGTGCGCGCAGCCGCTTAGCGGTGAAGCTTCCCGCGTTCCACTTCCCGCGTTCCGCCTCCCGCCTCCCGCGTTCCCCCAGCTTTCCGCTTTCCAATTTCCGCTACGTGACCCCCGGCTCCTGCTGCGCCGGCGTCACGCCCGCCGCTTCCAGCGCCTGGTGCAGTGTCGGGAAAATGCACGACGCGCCGACGATCTCCGTGATCCGGTGGCGCTCCATATCGGCGTGCAGGTAGCGGTTCACGCGCCCGAACAGCACGCCGATCCGGCGCGCGTGCAACGCCTTGACGAGATCGGTGATCGTCCGCGCGGCCGAGTAATCGAGATCGGTGATCGCGCCCGCGTCGACGATGAACCAGCGCAGCGGTACCGGCGACGCGTCGACGAGTTCGGTCACTTCGGCGGCGAACCGATGGTCGTTCGCGAAGAACAGGTCGGAGCCGAACCGGTAGACGATCAGCCCCGGCGCCGTCATCGCGCCCGGCCGGGCCGGCACCGGCAGCCACCGCCCGTTGCCGTCGGCGGCTTCGAGCACCATCGTGTGCGGCTGATAGCTGTGGCGCACGTGCCGCATCAGCGACAGCGCGACGGCCAGCAGGATCCCGTGCTCGACACCGACCGTCACGACGGCCGCGGCGGTGACGAGCGCGAGCGTGAATTCGCCAGGGCTTTCCCTGCGGATCGCCGCGAGGCTGCGCACGTTGATCAGCCCGAGCGCGATCGTGAACACGATGCCGGCCAGCACCGCATGCGGCAGGTACTGCAGATACGCACTCAGGAACAGCAGCACCGCCGCGACGACCGCGGCGAACGCCAGATGCCCGATCTGGCTGCGCACGCCCGCGCCGTCGGCCATCGCGGTCTGCGTCGGGCTGCCGTTGACGACGAACGCGCCGCCCACCGCCGCCGCCGCGTTCGCGGCCGCGAGCCCGAGGATGTCGGCGTTGGTGTCGACGTCCTCGCCGTACTGCTGCGCGAACACGCGGGCCGCCGCCGCGCTCTGCGCAATGATCATCACGAAGCACGACGCGGCGACCGGCACGAGATCGAGGAACTGCTGCCACGTGACGGACGGCCAGCGCAGCGGCGGCAAGCCGCCCGCGACGGGCCCGAGCACGGCGATGCCTTGCGCGGCGAAGCCGAAGCAGTCGCTCGCGGCGATGCTGCCCGCCACCGCGATCATCGGCATCGGCACGCGCGGCACAAAGCGCTTGCACGCGAGAATCGCGACGACGACGAGCGTCGCGAGCGCGAGCGTCGGCCGATGCGCGTGGATCGCATGCGTGACGACGTAGTCGAGCTGGGCGACGCTGCGCGATGCCGGATACGGCACGGACAAGCCGAGCATGTCGCCGAGCATCGCGATCGACACCTGCACGCCGACGCCGGCCAGGAAGCCGACCAGCACCGTGCGCGACAGGAAATCGGCGAGAAAGCCGAGCTTGAAGATGCGCGCGAGCAGCAGCATCGCGGCGGTCAGCAGCGCGACCATGCCGGCCAGCGCGACGTACTCGGCGCTGCCCGCCGGCGCCATCGACGACAGGCGGCTCGCGAAAATGGTCGCGGTCGCGGAGTCGGCGGCGACCACCAGATGGCGCGACGCGCCGAAGCACGCGAACGCGATCAGCGGCAGGAACACGGTATAGAGGCCCGTCACGGCCGGCATGCCGGCGATGCGCGCATAGCCGAGCACCTGCGGGATATCCATCGACGCGAGCGAGATGCCCGCGAACACGTCGCGGATGGCCGACGCGCGCCGAATCGGCAGAATGCCCTTCAGCAGCCGCACGCGTGACGGCTGGCTTTCGTTGGAATCTTGCATGCGTGAAATGCGTGGTTGACCGGAACGACGTGGAAGCGGAGTTCGCGAAGCCGTTCGCGCATCGTGCCCCGAGCGGGCGATGCGTGGCAAGTGCACAGTATGTTGCGCGGCGTGAACACACTGACTCAAGGACTCAAGGACTCGAGGAAAATCCGCGCAACGGCGAGAATGTTGAGGAGCCCTGCGTCACGCATTCGCGACATCCGGCCGGAACCCGATGGCACAATCACGGTCCCTTTCATGTGCCCTTCACCGGGCGCGCGCCGCGTCGCGGTTCAGATTCAACGCACGAGAAGGCCCCTGTCCACCCTTATGACCCTGAACGAATCCTGGTTTGCGCCGCTCGTCGGCATCCTCATCCTGCTCGCCGCCGCCGGCGCAATCGCCGCCGCCGTCCATTTCCTGCTGTTTCGCGTGGTCGCGCGCCTCGCGCGGCTGTCGGCCACCCGCATCGACGACGCGCTGTTCGAGTTCGGCGCATTCAAGTGGCTGAACCGCATCGTGCCGTTCGTCGTGATCAAGCTCGGGCTCGGCGCGGTGCCCGGAATTCCCGCCGTGGCCGCGCAGGCTGCCGACAAGGTGCTGTTCGCGCTGATCGTGTTCCTGGTGTCGATGACGATCAGCGCGACGCTGTCCGCGCTCGAACACTCGCATCGCACGAGCCGGCGCGACCAGCCGCGCCTGTCGCTGAAAGGCGCGATGCAGCTCGTCAAGCTCGTGATGTTCATCACGGCCGCGCTCGTCGTGATCGGCGACGCGACCGGCAAGCAGATCGGCCTGCTGCTGTCGGGCATCGGAGCGATGTCGGCGGTGCTGATGCTGATCTTCAAGGACACGCTGCTCGGCCTCGTCGCCGGCGTGCAGCTGTCGTCGAACGACATGCTGCGGATCGGCGACTGGATCACGATGCCGTCGGCCGGCGCGGACGGCACCGTCATCGACATCACGCTGAACACGGTCAAGGTCGCGAACTTCGATCACACGATCATCACGGTGCCGACCTGGAAGCTGATCACCGAGAGCTACCAGAACTGGCGCGGGATGACCGAGGCCGGCGGGCGCCGCATCAAGCGCGCGCTGTTCATCGACGCGACGAGCGTGCGCTTTCTCGGCAACGACGAGATCGAACGGCTCGAACGCCTGACGCTGCTGAAGGACTACCTGGCAGACAAGGTCGACGCGATCGCGCAATGGAACGGCACGCTCGGCGCGGCCGGCGAATGCCCGGCGAACCGCCGCCAGCTGACGAATCTCGGCACCTTCCGCGCGTACGTCGCGAACTACCTGAAGGGCCATCCGCACATTCGCCGCGACATGACGTGCATGGCGCGCCAGCTGCCGCTGACGGCCGAAGGCATTCCGCTCGAACTGTACTGCTTCACCGACACGACGACCTGGGTCGATTACGAGGCGATCCAGTCCGACCTGTTCGATCACCTGATCGCGGTGCTGCCGGAGTTCGGGCTGCGTGTGTACCAGCATCCGTCGGGCTTCGACATGCGCCGGATGGTCGACACGGCGCAAGCCGGACTGCCCGCGCCGTCCGAGCGGTGACGCTTGCCTGCGCGGCCGGCAATGCGGTGTGTCGCGGCGGGCGCCGCGCCGCTCACCGCCCCGCGCACTCGGATGCGAGCCGCCCCACCACCTTCAGCGCCTCCTCGATCTGCCGCGACCACGGATAGCTGTAGTTGAGCCGGATGAAGTGCCGATAATCGGCGGTTGCCGAGAACATGTGGCCGGGCCCGATCGTGATCCCTTGCGCGAGCGCGAGCGCATACAGCTTCATCGCATCGACCTGCCGCGGCAGCTCGACCCACAGCACGTACCCGCCCTGCGGCTGCGACAACCGCGTGCCTTCCGGGAAGAAGCGCCGCACCATCGCGCTCATCAGGCTCGCCTGCTGCGCATACTGCTTGCGCATCCGCCGCAGGTGAAAATCGTAGCCGTCGTGCTTCAGGTATTCGGCAATCGCGAGCTGCTCGATCGCGGGCGTCGCGAGCGTGTTCAGGAATTTCAGTTTCTCGACCTGGTCGCGGTAGCGGCCGGGCATCGCCCAGCCGATCCGGTAGCGCGGCGACAGGCTCTTCGTGAACGATGCGCAATGCAGCACGAGCCCGTCGCGGTCGTACGACTTCAGCGCGCTCGGCGTCGTGTCGCCGAAATGCAGCTCGTGATAGACGTCGTTCTCGATCGCGGGCACGCCGTGCTTCGCGAGCAGCTCGACGAGCGCGCGCTTGCGTGCATCGGGCATCTGGAAGCCGAGCGGATTCTGGAAATTCGGCATCACCATGCACGCGGCGATGCGCTCGCGCGCGAGGATCCGTTCGAGCGCGTCGAGATCGATGCCGTCGCCCGGATGGGTCGCCACCTCCAGCGCGCGCATGCCCATCCGCTCGATCGCGTGCAGCATCGCGTAGAACGTCGGCGACTCCACCGCGATCGTGTCGCCCGGTTTCGCGACCGCCTGCAGGCACAGGTTGATCGCCTCGGTCGCGCCGATCGTCATCACGATCTCGCCCGGCTCGACCGGAATTCCGCGCTCCGCGTAGCGCCGCGCGATCTGGCGGATCAGCTCCGGGTTGCCGGGCGGCAGGTCGTCGATCACGCCCCAGCGCGTGCGGCGCCGCCCGATCGTCTGCGCGTAGCGTGCGAGACGCTGCACCGGGAACTGCGACGCATCGGGATACGGCGAGCCGAGCGGCACCGCGTCGTCGCGCGAGATCGTGCGCAACGTCGACAGCACGAGCCGGCTCACGTCCACCGCCGACGGCTCGGCCGCCGGCGCCGACATGTGCAGCTCTGCCTCGGCCGGCGCCGTGGCGCGCGCCCGCACGAAGTAGCCCGACTGCGGCCGGCTCTCGATCAGGCCGCGGCTCTCCAGCACGAGGTACGCGCGCAGCACGGTCGTGACGCTGAGCTGCTGCTGCCGGCTCGCCTGGCGCACCGACGGAATCCGCTCGCCGGGCCGGTACACGCCGCGCTCGATCTGCGCCTGCAGATCGTCGGCCAGTTGTTCATAACGCTTCACGCGCCTCCCTTTCAACTTCCCTTCAACAACACAGTTGCGGTCCGCACTGCCCGGATGGCCGAAACTGTACTCTTTTTTGAAGATGAAAGGTGTACACACAGCGGCCGGAGCGCCGCGCGTACTCTGCGTGCATCGCCCCTGACACCCTGCATCATGAAAAAGAAATCCGCCGCCGCGCGCATCGAACCGTACACCCACCCGGCTGCCGGCTGGGGCGCGCTGAAAGCCGTCACGATCAACCTGATCAAGGAAAAGGTCACCGGCGGCAACTACCGCACGCTGCTGCGCCAGAACCAGCCGGACGGCTTCGACTGCCCGGGTTGCGCGTGGCCGGACCGCCAGCACGCATCGACGTTCGAATTCTGCGAAAACGGCGTGAAGGCCGTGGCCGCCGAAGCGACGAGCAAGCGCGTGACGCCCGAATTCTTCGCCGCGCATACGGTCACCGAGCTGCTCGAACAGTCGGATTTCGAGCTCGAACAACACGGCCGCCTGACCGACCCGATGGTGTACGACGCGCAGACCGACCGCTACGTGCCGATCGCGTGGGACGACGCGTTCGAGCTGATCGCGCGCCACCTGCGCGCGCTGCCGGACCCGAACCAGGCCGCGTTCTACACGTCCGGCCGCGCGAGCAACGAGGCGGCGTTCCTGTACCAGTTGCTGGTGCGGCTGTACGGTACGAACAACTTCCCCGACTGCTCGAACATGTGCCACGAGGCGACGAGCCGCGGGCTGCCGGCGTCGGTCGGCGTCGGCAAGGGCACCGTCACGCTCGACGATTTCGAGCACGCGGACATGCTGCTGATCTTCGGCCAGAACCCGGCGACCAACCATCCGCGGATGATGGGCGAGCTGCGCGAATGCGCGAAGCGCGGCGCGACGATCGTGTCGATCAACCCGCTGAAGGAACGCGGGCTCGAGCGTTTCGCCGATCCGCAAAGCCCGCTCGAGATGCTGACGATGTCGGGCACGAAGATCGCGTCGACCTTCATCCAGCCGACGATCGGCGGCGATTTCGCGCTGATCAAGGGGATGGCGAAGCGCGTGCTGGAGCTCGACGATGCCGCGCGCGCCGCCGGCGCGCCGCGCGTGCTCGACACCGCGTTCATCGACGAGCACACGGCCGGCTTCGACGCGTTCGCCGACGATCTGCGCAATGAAAGCTGGTCCGCGCTGACGGCCGAAAGCGGCGTGCCGTACGAGCAGATCGACGGCCTTGCGCAGCGCTACGCGCGCAGCGAGCGCGTGATCGCGACGTGGGGCATGGGCATCACGCAGCACAAGCATTCGGTCGCGACCGTGCAGATGCTGACGAACCTGATGCTGATGCGCGGCAACATCGGCCGCCCCGGCGCGGGCCTGTGCCCGGTGCGCGGCCACTCGAACGTGCAGGGCAACCGCACGGTCGGGATCGAGGAAAAGCCGTCGCAGGCGTTCCTCGACCGGCTCGGCCACGTGTTCGACTTCGAGCCGCCGCGTCACCACGGCTACGACGTCGTCGAAACCATCGAAGGGATGCTCGAAGGCCACGTGAAGGTGCTGATCGGCCTCGGCGGCAACTTCGCGATGGCGACGCCCGACACGCCGCGCACGTGGGCAGGCATGCGCCGCTGCGATCTCTCCGTGCACATCACGACGAAGCTGAACCGCAGCCACCTGATCCACGGCCGCGACGCGCTGATCCTGCCGACGCTCGGCCGCACCGAGATCGACCTGCAGGACAACGTCGCGCAGGGCGTGACGGTCGAGGATTCGATGAGCATGGTCCACGTGTCGTACGGGATGAACAAGCCGGCGTCCGCGAACCTGATGTCGGAACCGGCGATCGTCGCGCACATGGGCCACGCGCTGTTCGGCAGCGGCAAGATCGACTGGCTCGCGTACAAGGACGACTACGCGAAGATCCGCGACGCGATCGAGGCGACGCTCGACGGCTTCTACGACTACAACACGCGTATCGCGCGGCCGGGCGGCTTCCACCTGCGCGTCGCGTCGCGCGATCGCGAATGGCTGACGCCGACGGGCAAGGCGAACTTCATCGCGCATGCGCTGCCGACCGACACGCCGATCCAGCGCGCCCGCGCACTGCACGGCGAGCGCCTGATGACGCTGATGACGACGCGCTCGCACGACCAGTACAACACGACCGTCTACGGGCTCGACGACCGCTATCGCGGCGTGTACGGCCAGCGCCGCGTGGTGTTCGTCAACCGCGACGACCTCGCGATGCTCGGCCTGAAGGCCGGCGACCGGGTCGACATGGAAACCGTGTGGCACGACGGCATCGAGCGGCGCGCGGACGGCTTCCTGCTCGTCGAATACGACATCCCGCGCGGTTGCATCGGCGCGTACTACCCGGAAACGAACCCGTTGGTGCCGCTCGACAGCGTCGGCGACGTGTGCAACACGCCGACATCGAAGTCGGTGCCGGTGCTGCTGCATCGCGCGGCCACGCCGGCGTCGGCTGCCGCCTGACGGAGCGCCGCGATGATCGTCCGGCCGCGCGAGCACTGGCTGCGGATGCTGCTCGTCTGGAACGGGTCGGTGCTGCCGACCATCCTGCCGCAGCTCGTGCTGACGCTCGCGATCAGCCTCGTCGCGGTGTGGGGAGGCGGCCGCGTGCTCGGCGAGAAGGTGCCGCTGAACCCGACGCCGTTCACGCTGATCGGTCTCACGCTCGCGATCTTCGCGGGGTTTCGCAACAACGCGAGCTACGAACGCTATCGCGAGGGCCGGCAGCTGTGGGGTGGCGTGCTGACCGCCACGCGCACGCTGGTGTCCCAGGCGCTCTGCTACGGCGCGGTCGACGGCGACGATGCCTCACGGCAGGCGTTCGTGCGCAAGGTCGTCGCGTTCGTCTATGCGCTGAAGCATCAACTGCGCGGCACCGCTCCGGCGCCGGACCTGCGCACGCTGCTCGACGACGCGACCTATGCGCGCATCGTCGCCGCCCGATTTGCGCCGATCGCGATCGTTCATGAACTGCGCGCAGCCTTCGCCGCGCGCGCCGATGCGGGCCATCTCGCCGATACGCGGCTGTGGATGCTCGACGCGCGCCTCGACGATCTGGTCTCGATGGTGAGCGGCTGCGAGCGCATCGCGTCGACCCCGATCCCGTTCTCGTACGACGTGCTGCTGCACCGGACCATCTATGCGTACTGCGTGCTGCTGCCGTTCGGCCTCGTCGATTCGATCGGCGCGGCGACGCCGTTCGTCACCGTGTTCGTCGCCTATACGCTGATCGCGCTCGACGCGATCGCGCATGCGATCGCGGAGCCGTTCGGCGACGGGCCGAACCACCTCGCGCTCGATGCGATGACGCGCACGATCGAGCGCACGCTGCTCGAACTGAACCGCGAGCCGCTGCCGGCGGAGGTGACGCCCGGCCCGGCGTATCGGCTCACCTGACGGGCCGATACGGCCGACGCGCTGTAATAAACACTTGCAAGCGATACAGCCGGAAACGTCAACAGCCGGGGCCCGCACAGCGTTTTTTCGACAAGCGCGCACGTTTCGTGACGCGCAACGACAGGAGAAAACGTCATGCGAGCCCTTACCCGCCATCTCGCGATCGCCACCACCCTGATGTCGGTGCTGACCGGCACCGCGTTCGCCGAAACGCCGTGGCAGCAGGCGCATCCGCGCCGCGAGGAGGTCAACCAGCGTCTCGCCAACCAGAATCGCCGGATCCGTCACGAAGTGAAGGAAGGCGAGATGTCGCACGCCCGGGCCGCGCGCCTGCACCGTGACGACCGCAGGATCCGCCGGGAAGAGCGGGACATGGCCGCGCAGGATCGCGGCCACATTACGCAGAGCGAAAAGCACGTGCTGAACCAGCAGGAAAATGCGGTCAGCCACAAGATCGGCCAATAACGCCGGCAAACGTCGATTCGCCATCGCTTGAAACGCCCGCTGCCGCCGCGCGACAGCGGGCGCTTGTTGTTGTATCGAATCGTTTCAGCCGGCCGTTCGTGTCAAGTGCCGCGGGTATACTCCGACGTCAGCCGCCGCCCGTATCGACCGTCAAAAACGGCACGATTGCGGCGGTTTCGTCGCGAAGCTTCGCGTTTCGCGTACCCCGCGCCCCAGCCTCGACACGAGACACACGACGATTCCGATCATGAAACGATTCCTGCTGCTCCTTCCCGCCGCCCTGCTCGCCGCCTGCGGTTCCGCGCCCTCGTCCGACTCGGCCGCGTCCGGCGCGGCGCCGATGATCTACGTGTCGTCGGCGCGTCCGGCCCACGCGATCGCCAACTGCCTCGACAGCCGCCTGTCCGGTACCGAGCAATCGCAGCACAACGGCGTGACCGACATCACCGTCGGCTCACGCTCGTACTTCGTCACGCTCACGCCGTCGGGCAACGGTTCGGTCGTCAAGGTCGTGCGCGGCTCGGGCAGCGAGCCGGCCGAGGAAGCGATGCGCTTCGCGATCGCGCGCTGCGTGATCTGACCGACGCCGGTGCCGGGCACCGCGCCCGGCACGCAAGCCGCTTCCCCCGGGGCGCCGTCAGGCGCGCCCGTCGAATTTTTTCATCCGGGCGGCCGTCGATGAGAGAATCGCACCACGATTCCCTTTCCACGGAGCCCGCATGAAGCACCTGCTGTCCCGGCTGTTCGTCAGCGCCGCGCTCGTCGCGCTTGTTCCGGCGCTGCCGGCGCAGGCCGCGACGCCGCCCGGCATTTTCGTCGTCGCCACCCAGCTCGGCGAATTCACGACCCTCGATCCGAGCGAGATCTACGAGCTCGTGCCGTCCGAGTACGTCGCGAACACCTACGAACGGCTCGTGCGGGTCGACCTGAAGGACCCGACGCGCTTCGACGGGCAGATCGCACAATCCTGGACGGTCGGCGCCGACGGGCTCACCTATACGTTCAAGCTGCGCTCCGGCCTCGCGTTCCACTCCGGCAACCCGGTCACCGCCGACGACGTCGCATGGTCGCTGCAGCGCACCGTCCTGCTCGACAAGGGCCCGGCCGGCGTGCTCGCCGATCTCGGCCTCACGAAAACGAACGTGATGCAGAAGGTGCGCGCGGTCGACCCGCAGACCTTCGTGCTCGAAACCGACCGCAAGTACGCGCCGAGCTTCGTGCTCAACGTGCTGAGCGCGTGCCCGGCGTCGGTGCTCGACAAGAAGCTGCTGATATCGCACCAGCAAGGCAACGATTTCGGCAGCGGCTGGCTGAAGACCAACGACGCGGGCTCGGGCCCGTACCAGCTCGCCAAGTGGACGCCGAACGAAAGCATCGTGTTGCAGCGTTTCGACAAGTACCGCGCGCCGTACCCGATGAAACGCGTCGTGCTGCGCCACGTGCCCGAGGCATCCGCGCAGCGGCTGCTGCTGGAAAACGGCGACGTCGACGCCGCGCGCAACCTGAGCCCCGACAGCCTCGCCGCGCTGACCAAGGCCGGCAAGATCAAGGTCGCGTCGTGGCCGGTATCCGCGCTGCTGTACCTGAGCCTGAACACGAAGAACCCGAATCTCGCGAAGCCCGAAGTCCAGCAGGCGATGAAGTGGCTGGTCGACTACGACGGCATCCAGCGCAACATCGTCAGCACGACCTACAAGGTCCACGAGACCTTCCTGCCCGAAGGCTTCCTCGGCACGCTGAATGCGAACCCGTACAAGCTGAACGTCGCGAAGGCGAAGGCGCTGCTCGCGAAGGCCGGCCTGGCGAACGGCTTCGACGTGACGATGGACATGCCGAACGATTATCCGTACCTCGAGATCGCGCAGGCGCTGCAGGCCAACTTCGCGCAAGGCGGCATCCGCGTGAAGCTGATCCCGGGCGATGCGAAGCAGGCGATCGGCAAGTACCGCGCGCGCCAGCACGACATCTTCATCGGCGAATGGTCGCCCGACTACATGGACCCGAACAGCAATGCGCGCGGCTTCGCCTGGAATCCGGACAATTCCGACCAGTCGAAGACGAAGATGCTCGCGTGGCGTAACAGCTGGGACATCCCGCAACTGACGAAGGACACCGAGGCCGCGCTGGTCGAGCCGTCGCCCGCGAAGCGCGCGCAGCGTTACGAGGCGCTGCAGAAGGCCGTGCTCGCGAACTCGCCGTTCATCATCATGTTCGAGAAGGTCGTGCAGGTCGCGACGCGCCCCGGCACGACCGGGCCGGAGATCGGCCCGATCAACGACCTCGTGTCGTACCGGACGCTGGCGAAATAAGCCCGGCTGCCCGCGCGACCGGCGAGACCGGCGCGCGGGTGCATCCG
Organism: Burkholderia sp. Bp8986; assembly: GCF_003854225.1. Lineage (NCBI taxonomy): Bacteria > Pseudomonadati > Pseudomonadota > Betaproteobacteria > Burkholderiales > Burkholderiaceae > Burkholderia > Burkholderia sp. Bp8986. The sequence goes on from NZ_QTQM01000009.1 coordinate 25,547, forward strand.
TCATCCAATACGCTTCGCTCGGGGACTACACAATGCGCTCATTACAAGAACTGCGGCTGGAATTCCTCCAGTACAAGATCGAACCGATCGGCTGGCTCGGCGACAGCCCGTCGCGCTTCGACTTCTATACCCGCACGGCCGCCGGATGCGACAGCATCCTCGAGCTGGGCGTGTTCACCGGACTGACCACGACGGCCTTCATGCTCGCGCAGCCGAAGCGGCTCGTGTCGGTCGACATCACCGATCAGTATTTCCACATCCAGGACGAGCTGAAGCACGCGGCGCAGGAACTGGCGATCGACTTCGAATTCAGGATTGCCGATGACCTTGCAATGGATCCGCTCGCGTGCGACCTGCTGTTCATCGACACCACGCACACGTACGAGCAGACGCTCGCCGAACTGAACCGGTTCGGCCCGCTCGCGCGCAAGAAGATCGTGCTGCACGACATGAACACGTCGGGCGTCTACCAGGCCGTATTCCAGTGGCTGTGGGACAACAAGCAGTTTCACATCACGTATCACGACAGCCGCGGCTGCGGCGCGGTCGTGTGCGAGCGTCACGTCGGCTATTGAGCCGCGCACGCGCAACGGGAGGCACCATGCATGCGAACGGACACGCGGTCTGCGTGGCGATCAACGACAACAACCGCGCGTGGTACGAGATGCTCGTGCCGTTCCTGCTGTCGCTGCGGCAGACAGGCTACGACGGGCAGGTGGCCGTCATCGGCTACGGGCTGTCCGAACGCAAGCGGCGCATCCTGGAAAGCCAGTCGGTCGACGTGGTCGAAGCGTCGAGCGCGCATGCGCTGCCGGTCGGCCGCTTCATCGAGGCCGCCGACTATTGCGCGCGCAATCCGCACATCACGAAACTCGCGCTGTACGACGCGGACATCTGGTTCTGCGCGTCCTCGTTCGACCTGTTCTCCCGGATCGCCGACGACCGCCTGTACGCATGCCCCGACCCGCTGTTCTGCACGTTCGTCGTCACGCCGCTGATCGGCGAGCGGCGCGACGCGCACTGGCGTCTCGTCGTCGACGACGTGCAGGCGCGTCACGGCGGTGCGCTGCAGGCCGGGCTCGTCGCCGGCACGGCCACGGCGTGGGCGCGCTTCGCGGCGCATCTGCGCGACTGCGTCGCCCGCATCGGCACCGACTTTCAGGAATGCTTCGGAATCGACACGACGTTCCTGCACCTGTGGGGCGCACGCGGCGAAACCGCGCTGCTCGACCCGGTCCAGAACTTCGTCAGCAAGAACGGCATTCACGAATCGTTCGACCCGAGCAACGGCACCACGACGTTGCGCTATCAGGGCGAACCGATCCGCGCGCTGCACATGACCGGCGACATCCGTTTCTTCGATCGCTGGCGCTACTACGCGAACCACGTCGACGCCGCATTGCGCGACGGCATGCCGTTCGCGCTGTCGGACGGCACGCCGGCACCGTCCGACACGGCCGCCGCCCGCATCGCCGCGACCGAATACGTGCGTTCGGCCGGGCTGACCGTCAGCTCCGCCGCGATCGAGGGCAGCGCGGGCGCATACCTGCAGGCGCTCGACGAACCGGGCGGCACGATGCTCGTCGGCAGCGGGAACCACGAGATCGTGTTGACCGCGACCCGCGACATCGCGCGGCTGAACGTGTACATCACGCACCCGTCCGGCTCGCCGTCGCCGCTGCGATGCGAGGTGCTGATCGATGGGCAGGCGCAGCACAAGGGCCCTGATCTGATGACCCATTTCTGGTATCGGATCTCGGCCGGCACCGTCATCACGCTGCGCTCGACGAGCCTCGGCGGCCAGCAGTGCAACGCGATCTGGCGGCTGCGCGAGGCGCCGGACATGCAGCAGTAGGCAGTGGACGACGCGTAGGCGGTTCGCCGCCCGACGTCAGGCGCGCGGTGTTTCGGCGAGACGTTTGGCGGCGAACCGCAATCCGCCCAGAATGCGTTCGGCGATCCGCGCCGGAAACCCGGCCGGCAGCGTCGCGCCGACCGACTCGATCACGTGCGGCGTCGCGGCGACCAGCCGTTCGATGATCGGCGTCGCGATATCGCCGAGCAGACAATGCTCGGCCATCGCACTGAAGTGACGGCGTGTGATGTCGCGCATCGCGTAGTGCTTGCGCTTGCCGTGCACGGCCATCGCGAGTTTGGCCTTGTGCCACGACCACTGGTTCGCGCCGTCGCCCTCGACCGGCCAGATCGACATCACGTCGTAGAGCGGCGTCAACCGGAACCGACCGCCCGGCAGCAGGCGCAGGCTGAAGTTCTTCGCATGCCCGTCCGGTGCGGCGAGCATCCAGAACACGATCAGTGCGGCAAACAGCGTGTCGAGGTCGTCCTGCGCCGTTTCCGACCGGCGCAGGATGGCGGCCAGATCCGGCACGCCGGGGCCGCCCTGCGATTCGTATTTCAGATGCGGCGGCACGCCGAGTGCCTGGCAGAAATCCTCCTGCGGCAAGCGCAACAGCCATCCACCTTCACGATGCAGCGCACGATCGAAACGCGCGACCGACAGCACCTTGTGCTCGCCGAAACGCACGATTTCGGCATCGGCCGTCGGCAGGCCGTACGCGCGCAGGATCGCGAGACACAACCACTCGTTTTCGACGGAGGCGGTGAGATCCGCACGCTTGTTGCCGACCAGACCGAGCGGCAACTTCAGAATATGCGTGGTCGGCGTCGCGCCGTGCGGGCGCATCCATCGCCCGTCGTGAAGCAGCAGTGCGGTCTTTTCCTGCGCGCCGGCGAGCGACAGGCGGAAGTCGTCGTCATCCTGCGCACCACCCGCCACCCCACTCGCCTGATCGAGCACGCGCGCGACCTCGTCGTCCGACAACGGCGTACCGTCGATGCGGTCATGGCCGGCCGGTACTTCGTCCTCGCCGAGCAGTTGCACCGCGCCGACGCAGTCGCGGCCGAGCGCGGCGAGCAGATCGAACGGCTCGATCGTCGCCGTGCCGAACCGGGATGCCAGCCGGCGACGAATGGCGTCGCTGTCCGGCAGCAGATTGTCGAAGTAGTGGTTCACACGCTTGCCGCGCAACGGCGTATCGCCGACGCCGAACGGCAGCGACAGCGACAACGGGCGGCCCGCGGCGGACTGCTTCCAGCCGGCGTCGTACCGCAACTCCATGTCGCCGCGCGCCGGAATCCGCCATGTCCCGACCCGCTGGCCGTTGGCCCAGATCGACAGCGCGCGGGTGTGCGAGTTGCGCCCCATCGCTTACCAGTCGATGTCGGCAGCGTCGCGCCCGTCCTTTGTGCGGACGCTGAGCTCGAGACCGTACAGCGCGGTCAGTTCGAGCAATTGGCTGAGCGACAGGCTGGCGGTGCGCGTGGTCTCGAGCGACGACAGGCGCGACTGGCCGACGCCGATGCGCGCCGCCGCCTCGGCTTGCGTCAGCCCCTTGGCCTGACGCGCGGACGACAGGATTTCGCCCAGTTGCGCGGGCGTATTGACGATGAAATCCACGGCTCGGGTCCAGTAGGCAATAAATGCAGTATATCTCTGACAGACATAAACGCAAATTATTGCTGACAGACATAAGCGTAAAATATCTCTGTCAGAAATAATCTGCGTGATTACGCATCGCGACATTGCCGTCGGGGACGCGTACCCGACCCTATCACCCTCCGCCAAACCATAGTTTTTATCCGCTGGCGCGAATGATTTTGGTTTTGTTAGATGGATGACACCGAATCATCCGATGACAAACATCTAACAGACCGATGACCTGCGCGTTCGCCCATACCGTCGAATCCCGCTTTGCCGAGCTGACGCCGACCGCGAAGCGCATCGCGAGCTACATGCTCGCGAATCTCGACCGTCTCGGGCTCGAAACCGCCGACCAGATCGCTCAGCAGGCCGGCACCAGCGGCATCTCGGTCGGGCGCTTCCTGCGCAGCATCGGCTACCGGAACCTCGACGATCTGAAACGCGAACTGCGCGGCGGCAGCGATCGCCCGTGGATGATCACCGATCGCCTCGACGAATATCGCCGCGCCGCCGGCACACACGTGAGCGACGACGACGGCACCCGCGGCGACGGCACGCTGGCATCGTCGCTCGATCGCGAACTCGACGCGATCCGCCACGTCTACCGGCTCGCCGAAGAACCCGTGTTCGCGCAGGTCGCGGACCGGATCGCGCATGCCGACGCCGTGTTCATCCTCGGCATCCAGTCGACCCGCGGCATCAGCAATGCGTTCAGCAGCTATCTCGAATACCTGCGCCCGCGCGTGTTCTATTCCGACGGCCAGTCGGGCTCGTACGTCGATTCGCTGAACTCCGAATTCGAGCGGCCGTACTGCATCGTCACCGATACGCGTGCCTATTCGCGCAGCGCGCGCCGCTATTGCCAGGCGGCCGCCGAGCGCGGCCAGCCGTTCGCGCTGGTCACCGATCTCTATTGCCCATGGGCGCGTGAATGGCCGGCCGACCTGCTGCAGGTGAAGACCGACGTCGGCCAGTTCTGGGATTCGCTCGCGCCGCTCACCTGCCTGTTCAACCTGCTGATCACCGCCGTGGTCGACCGCCTCGGTCCCGCGATCGACCGGCGCGTCGCGCGCAACCGCGAACTGCAGCGCACGTTCGACCAATTCGAATCCTGAGCGCCCCGACCGCCGATGAACCCACCCCGCCTCGTCGAAATCACACCCGCCACGCATCGCGTCGAGATCGATCTCGTCTACGCGACCGAGCGCAACCTGACCGGCAAGGCGATCTACCGCCGCGCGCATTGCCTGCTGCTCGAGCCCGCCGAAGCCGCGCTGCGCCGCGCGGTCGACGTCGCCGCGCAGGCCGGCTTCACGCTGCGCGTCTACGATGCGTACCGGCCGCCGCAGGCGCAGCAGGTGCTGTGGGATTTCCTGCCCGACCCGAACTTCGTCGCCGATCTCGGCCGCGGCTCGAACCACAGCCGCGGCACCGCGCTCGACCTGACACTCGTCGACGCGAACGGCGAGGCGGTCGACATGGGCACCGGCTTCGACGAGATGGTGGCCGCGTCGGGCCACTTCCACGCGGGGCTGCCCGAAGCCGTGCAACGCAACCGGCTGCTGCTGCTCGGCGTGATGCACGCGGCCGGCTTCGCGCATATCGACAGCGAGTGGTGGCACTACGAGCTGCCCGGCTCGCACGCGTTGCCGCAGATCGACAACGCCGCGAGCGGCCCGTGGCGCCTGATGTAACGACGCTGCACGTTCCCTTCACCGTTCACGTTCAACGACTTCAACGACACATGGAGAAACGCACATGAAGCCCCTGACCTCCCGGCTCGTCGCGGCGCTGGCCGCCGCGTCCGTGCTCGCCGCCGTTCCGCTTGCCGCCGCACGCGCGGAAACGCCGAAGGACATGTTCGTGATGGCCACGCTGCTCGACGAATTCACGACACTCGATCCCGGCGAGATCTACGAGCTGGTGCCGGAGGAATACGTCGCTAACACGTACGACCGGCTCGTGCGCGTCGACCTGCGCGATCCGTCGAAATTCAACGGCGACGTCGCGCAGTCGTGGACGGTGAGCCCCGACGGGCTGACCTATACGTTCAAGCTGCGCCCGGGCCTCAAGTTCCACTCGGGCAACCCGCTGACGGCCGACGACGTCGCCTGGTCGATCCAGCGCGCGGTGCTGCTCGACAAGGGCCCGGCCGCCGTGCTGACCGGCATCGGCCTCACGAAGGCGAACGTCGTCGCGAACGTGAAGAAACTCGACGACCAGACGGTGTCGATCACGACCGACCACAAATACGCGCCGACCTTCGTGCTGAACGTGCTCGGCTCGTGGCCCGCGTCGGTGCTCGACAGGAAGCTGCTGCTGTCGCACCAGCAGGGCGACGACTTCGGCAACGCATGGCTGAAGACCAACGAGGCCGGCTCCGGCGCATACAAGCTGGTCAAGTGGGCGGCCGGCGACAGCATCGTGCTGCAGCGCTTCGACGGCTACCGGCTGCCGCTCGCGATGAAGCGCATCGTGCTGCGCCACGTGCCCGAAGCGGCGAGCCAGCGCCTGCTGCTGGAAAACGGCGACGTCGACGCGGCGCGCGACCTGAGCCCCGACGATCTCGCGTCGGTCGTGAAATCCGGCAAGGCGAAGGTCATGGCCTCGCCGCAGGCGACGCTGCTCTATCTCGGCCTGAACACGAAGAACCCGACGCTCGCAAAGCCCGACGTGCAGGAAGCGCTGAAGTGGCTGGTCGATTATTCCGGCATCCAGACCAACGTCGTGAAGACGACTTACAAGGTGCACCAAACCTTCCTGCCCGAAGGCTTCCTCGGCACGCTGAAGGCGAACCCGTACAAGCTCGACGTCGCGAAGGCGAAGGCGCTGCTTGCGAAGGCCGGCGTGCCGAACGGCTTCTCGGTGACGATGGACGTGCGCAACGACTATCCGTATACGGAGATCGCGCAGGCCGTGCAGGCGAACTTCGCGCAGGCGGGCGTCAAGGTGCAGCTGATTCCCGGCGACAACAAGCAGACGCTCGCGAAATACCGTGCGCGCCAGCACGACATCTATATCGGCGAATGGTCGGCCGACTACATCGACCCGCACAGCAACGCGCAGGGTTTCGCATGGAACCCCGACAACTCCGACAAGTCGAGCTATAAAATGCTGGCCTGGCGCAACAGCTGGGACATTCCGCAACTGACGAAGGAGACCGACGCCGCGCTCGCCGAGCCGACCGCCGCGCAACGCGCGCAACGGTATCAGGCGATGCAGAAGGACCTGCTCGCGCGCTCGCCGTTCGTGATCATGTTCGAGAAAGTCGCGCAGGTCGCGACGCGGCCCGGCGTGAGCGGGCTCGAAGTCGGACCGATCAACGATCTCGTGTCGTACCGTAACCTGAAGAAGCAATAAGATTCGCCGCATGTCGACTCCCGTCTCCTCCCTCGAAGCACTGCGCACGCTGCCCGCGCGCCGCCCGGCCGTACGCTGGGCGCTGCGCGTGCTGCGCTGGGCGCTCACGCTCGCCGTCACGTTCGCGGGGCTGCTCGCGCTGACGTTCGTGATCGGCCGCAAGGTGCCGATCGATCCCGTGCTCGCGATCCTCGGCGATCGCGCGTCGGCCGAGGCGTACGCGGCCGAGCGCATCGCGCTGGGCCTCGACAAGCCGCTCGTCACGCAGTTCATGATCTACGCGCGCGACGTGCTGCACGGCGATCTCGGCATGTCGCTGCTGACGTCGAACCCGGTGCTCGACGACATCAGGCGCGTGTTCCCCGCCACGCTCGAACTCGCGACGATCGCGACGCTGATCGGCATCGCGATCGGCGTGCCGCTCGGCGTCGCGGCCGCGGTGAAGCACAACCGGCCGATCGACCACGTCGCGCGCTTCGTCGGCCTGATCGGCAATTCGGTGCCGGTGTTCTGGCTCGGGCTGATGGGGCTGCTGCTGTTCTATGCGCGGCTGCACTGGGTCGGCGGCCCCGGCCGGCTCGATCCCGTGTACGACGGGATGGTCGACCCGCGCACGGGCAGCCTGCTGATCGACGCGGCGCTCGCGGGCGAGTGGGACGTGTTCCGCAACGCGGTGTCGCACATCGCGCTGCCGGCCGCGATCCTCGGCTACTACTCGGTCGCGTACCTGAGCCGGATGACGCGCTCGTTCATGCTCGACCAGCTGAGCCAGGAATACATCGTCACCGCGCGCGCGAAAGGCCTGTCCGAGCGCCGCGTGATCTGGCGGCACGCGTTCGGGAACATCGCGGTGCCGCTCCTGACCGTGATCGCGCTCACGTACAGCAACCTGCTCGAAGGCTCGGTGCTGACCGAGATCGTGTTCGCGTGGCCCGGGCTCGGCTCGTACCTGACGGGTGCGCTGCTGAACGCCGACATGAACGCGGTGCTCGGCGCGACGCTCGTGATCGGCGCGATGTTCATCACCGTCAACCTGCTGACCGACGCGCTGTACCGCGTGTTCGATCCGCGTGCGCGCTGAGGGCTGCCGCGACATGACTGCTGCCGCCCTGCTTCCTTTCCCGTCCATGCCGAAGGTGTCCCGACCATGAATGCCGAGCGTCTCACGCTGCGCGCGTGGCTGCTTTCCGATGCGCCCGCGTCGCGCGCGCAGGCCGCGTTCGGCCTCGCGTATCGCCGCTGGCGCCGCTTCGCCGCCAATCCGCTCAACCTGTTCGGGCTCGCGATCCTGGTCGCGCTGATCGTCGTCGCGATCGTCGGCCCGCTGATCATGCCGCACGATCCGCTGCGCCAGGTGCTGTCCGACCGCCTGCTGCCGCCCGGCTCGCCGTCGCACTGGCTCGGCACCGACCAGCTCGGCCGCGACATCCTCTCGCGGCTGATCGACGGCTCGCGCCTCACGCTCGGCATCGCGCTGCTCGTGGTCGTGATCGTCGTGCCGATCGGCCTCGCGATCGGCACGACGGCCGGCTATTGCGGCGGTTTCGTCGACAGCGTGCTGATGCGCATTACCGACATCGCCCTCGCGTTCCCGAAGATCGTGCTCGCGCTCGCGTTCGCGGCCGCGCTCGGGCCCGGCGTGATCAACGCGGTCGTCGCGATCTCGATCACCGCGTGGCCCGCCTATGCGCGGCTCGCGCGCGCGGAGACGATCCGCATCGCGCAGGCCGACTACATCCACGCGGCGCGCCTGCAGGGCGCATCGGGCCCGCGGATCCTGCTACGCTACATCGTGCCGCTGTGCATGTCGTCGGTGATCGTGCGCGCGACGCTCGACATGGCCGGCATCATCCTGACCGTCGCGGGCCTCGGCTTCCTCGGCCTCGGCGCGCAGCCGCCGAGCCCCGAATGGGGCTTCATGGTCGCGTCCGGCCGCAACGTGCTGCTCGACGCGTGGTGGGTCGCGACGCTGCCCGGCGCGGCGATCCTGCTCGTCAGCCTCGCGTTCAACCTGCTCGGCGACGGGCTGCGCGACGTCTTCGATCCGCGTCATGGAGCGTGACATGTCACTGAATTCCGTCAACGCCGCCGCGCCGCTCTGCGAGATCGACGGCCTGAAGATCGGGTTTCGCGGACACGACGGCGTCGTGTCCGACGCGGTGCGCGACCTGTCGCTGACGCTCGCGCCCGGCGAACGGCTCGGCATCGTCGGCGAATCGGGCTCCGGCAAATCGCTGACGGGCCGCGCGCTGCTCGGCCTGCTGCCCGAAGCCGCGCGCTGGTCGGCCCGCACGATGCGCTTCGCGGGCCACGACCTGCTCGCGATGTCGGCGAGCGAACGCCGGCGCCTGTGCGGCAGCCAGATGGGGATGATCCTGCAGGATCCGAAGTATTCGCTGAACCCGGTGATGACGGTCGCGAAGCAGATGGGCGAAGCATTCCGGCTGCATGAGCCGGGGCTGCGCGGCCGCGCGCTGCGCGAACGGATCGTCGATGCGCTCGCGGCCGTGCAGATCCGCGATCCGGCGCGCGTCGCCGATGCGTATCCGCACGAGCTGTCGGGCGGCATGGGCCAGCGCGTGATGATCGCGATGATGGTGTCGACCGGTCCGCGTCTGTTGATCGCCGACGAACCGACCTCCGCGCTCGACGTCGCGGTATCGATGCAGGTGCTCGCGGTGCTCGACGCGATGATCGCGCGGCACGGCACGGGGCTGATGTTCATCAGCCACGACCTGCCGCTCGTGATGTCGTTCTGCGATCGCGTCGCGGTGATGTATGCGGGCCGCGTCGTCGAAACCTGCGCCGCGCGCGACCTGCGCAACGCCACGCATCCCTACACACGCGGGCTGCTCGCGGCGAACCCGCCGCTCGCGAACCCGCCCGACGAACTGCCGGTGCTGCGGCGCGATCCGGCATGGCTCGATACCGTTTCGCCTGCCGGCGCGGCGACGGCACAACAGGAGTCCGCACCATGATCGACGTCGATCACGCCTCGATCCGTTTTCCGACCCGCACGGGCCATGTCGACGCCGTGCGCGATGCGAGCTTCGCGGTGCGCGACGGCGAAGTGTTCGGGCTCGTCGGCGAATCGGGCTCCGGCAAGTCGACGCTGCTGCGTGCGCTGACCGGCCTCGTGCCGCTCGCGGGCGGCAGCCTGTCGATCGACGGCCGGCCCGTCGGCGGCACGCCCGACCGCGCATTCCGCCGCCACGTGCAGATGGTGTTCCAGGATCCGTACGCGTCGCTGCATCCGCGCTTCACGGTCGACCAGACGCTGCGCGAGCCGCTGTCGATCCACGGGATCGACGACGCCGACGCGCGCATCGCCCGCGCGCTGTCCGAAGTCGGGCTCGGCCCGGCGTTCCGCTTCCGCTATCCGCACCAGCTGTCGGGCGGCCAGCGCCAGCGTGTCGCGATCGCGCGCGCGCTGATCGTCGAGCCGCGCGTGCTGCTGCTCGACGAGCCGACCTCCGCGCTCGACGTGTCGGTGCAGGCGGAGATCCTGAACTTGCTGCGCCGCCTGCATCGCGAACGCAACCTGACGATGATCCTCGTCAGCCACAACCTCGCGGTGATCGGCTTTCTGTGCCAGCGCGTCGCGGTGATGCAGCATGGCGAAATCGTCGAACAGCTGCGGATCGAGGACGTGCGCGCCGGGCAGGTGGCACGCGACTACACGCGCACGCTGCTGCGCGCGACCGAAGGCTATCGCCGGCTCGATCCGGTCGCCTGACATGTGCGCGACGCGCGGGCGTGCGATACTCGGCACCCCGTGCGTCGGTGCGCCAGCGCGCCGACGCGCCACCGAATGGAACCCTCGCGCGCCGCGCGGGTCCATGTCCTTTCGTCAACAGCTCAACAGCTATAGGGAGGCGTTCATGCTGCAATTCATCGAAACCCTGGTGGTCGGGCTCATCGTCGGCCTCCTCGCCCGTGCGCTCAAGCCCGGCGACGACAAGATGGGTATCCTGATGACCATCGTGCTCGGCATCGTCGGCTCGCTCGTCGCGGGCTACATCGGCCGCGCTGCCGGCTGGTATGCGCCGGGCCAGGGCGCAGGCTGGATCGCGTCGATCATCGGCGCGATCGTGCTGCTCGTGATCGTCGGCGCGGTGCGCAAGCGCGCGGGCTGACCGCCGCATCGCCCGCGTCGGTGCACAACGGCCGCTCGTTCACACGAGCGGCCGTTTTTCTTTTTGCATACCTCAATTCGCGCCCCCCCTCGAATCGTTGAATCCTCAACGATTTACCGGCAAACGCCGCATCCATTGACGCCCCTTCCGCAAGCGTACGCCACCGGCAATACCCTGACTTGCGGCCGCACAAATTTGAGATAAATTGATTGAAGGAATACGGCGTCATTTGCTTATTGCCGTTATTTCCGTCTTTTCATTCAAGAGGTCCGATGGATTTGCCGTTTACGCATACAGCACCGCAGCGTTGACGGACTGCCATTCGAGCGGCCCCGCTGCGACGCGCTTCCTCTCTGGAGCCTGTCATGAAGCATCGCCTGTTTGCCGCCTCGTTTGCCCTGGCTGCCGCGCTTCTGGCCTCGTCCTCGTCATTTGCCGCCGGCACGTCCGGCATCATCCACTTCACCGGCATGATCGTCGAGCCGCCGTGCTCGTTCGCGCTCGACACCGCCGACACCGCGCATGCGCACGTGCGCGCCGACTGCCCGCGTCCGGCGACCGGACAGGTCGCGTTCGTCGACGCGGCCAGCCTGCGCACGATCAAGACCACGACCTTTACGCAGGCGTCGCGCGCAATCGTTTTACCGGACCGTCCGGCCAACGCGCATGCGCCGATGATCGCCGTCATCACCTATCAGTAAGCAACACGCGCCTCGGACGTCGCGTGGCGCGTCAGTCGCGATGGCTGGCGATCCAGTCGCTGAACGCGCGAATTTTCTGCTGGCTGCCGATGCTCTCGGGATAGACGAAGAAATAGCGGGCGCCGGTCTCGAGCACGATGTCGAACGGCCGTTCGAGCCGGCGTGCGCTGACGTCGTCGTCGACGAGCGTCACGTCGCCGATCGCAACGCCGAAGCCCTGCATCGCCGCGTTCGTCGCGAGATCGAGCGTGTCGAAAGTCGGGCCGCGCTCCGCGTCGACGGCACGCTCGCCCGCGTAATCGAGCCACGCGCGCCAGTCGCGATGGTCGCGCGTCGGATGCAGCAGCGTATGGCGCGCGAGATCGCCGACCTCATCGAGCGGCGTCGCGTGCCGCAGCTCGGGTGCGCACACCGGCGTCAGCCGCTCGTCGAACAGCGGCAGCGCGAACACGCCCGCGCCCGGCGACGTGCCATAGACGACCGCCGCATCGAACGGCTCGGCCGAGAAATCGACGACGTGCTGCCACGCGGTCGTGATCTGCACGTGGAGATCGGGATGCTCGCCCTGGAAGCGCATGATGCGCGGCAGCATCCAGCGCATCACGCAGGTCGGCACCTTCAGCGCGAGATCGGTGCGCTGCCGCGTGAGCTTCATCGAGATGTCCTCGATCCGCGCGAAGCTCTCGTTGACGACCGGCAGCAATTGCTCGCCCTCCGCCGTCAGCGTGAGGCCCTTCGCGTGCCGCTTGAACAACGGAAAGCCGTAGTGCGCTTCGAGTGTCAGGATCTGCCGGCTCACCGCGCCCTGCGTGAGGCACAGCTGCTCGGCCGCGCGCGTGAAGCTGCGGTGGCGAGCCACGGTCGAGAAGATCTGCAGCGCGTGCAGGGGCGGAAGTCGGCGCATGACGAAGCGGGTAAGGCGGGTAAACGGACCGCGGATCGCGGATCGACCGCGCTGAACGACGGCGCGGCAGGACCGCGCGTCGACATCGGCGCGCGCTGATCGACACGATAAGCCAAACGCGGACTTTACGCGAGGTGCGCCGGGCGCTCAGGTCGTAGGAACTAGCGCGCCCGCCGCGATGCGTGACGCCGACGCGACGACGTCCGCGCGTGCCGCCGCGCTCAGGCGGTGGGAACGAGCGCACCCGCCGCGATACGCGCCGCCGACGCGACGACGTCCTCGCGTGCCGCCGCGCTCAGGCGGTGGGAACGAGCGCACCCGCCGCGATACGCGCCGCCGACGCGACGACGTCCGCGCGTGCCGCCGCGTCGGCACGCGGCTGCGTGAACGACACGGCCAGCACGATCGGCGCGCGCGACGGCGGCCACAGCACCGCGACGTCGGTCGTCGTGCCGTAGCCGCCGGTGCCGGTTTTGCCGGCACTGCGCCAGCCGGGCGGCACGCCGGCCGCGATTCCGGTCGCGCCGCCGGTCATCCATTCGGTGAGCTGCGCACGCTGCGGCTCGCGCAGCGTGTCGCCGAGCAGCAGCCGCTGCAGCATGTCGACCATCGCGACCGGCGTCGACGTATCGCGCTCGTCGCCGGGCGCGGCCTGGTTCAGTTCGGGTTCCCAGCGGTCGAGCCGGAACGCGGTGTCGCCGCTTTCATGCGCGAACGACGTGACGGCCTGCGGACCGCCGAGCACGCCCATCAACAGGTTCCCCGCGCCCTTGTCGCCCGACTGCAGCAGCGCGGTGCAGAGCTGCGCGATCGTCATCCCCGTATCCACATGGCTTTCCGTCACCGGCGACCCGGCCACGACCTCGTAGCGGCGGTACAGGATGCGGCGCGGCAGCAGCGATGCGTCGAGCGAACCGCGAGCGAGTATCGCGGCGGCGGCGACGACCGCATAGGTGCCGCACAGCGGGAAGCGCTCGCGCGCGTGATGCGCGATGCGCGTGCCGTTCGACGTATCGAGTGCGGCAACGCCGAGCCGGCCGTTCGACGCTTTTTCGAGCGCGGCGAGTTCCGCCTGGGCGACGTGGGCGCGCCCCTGGTCGGCGACGGGTGCCGACGAGCAGGCGGCGACGAACGGCGCGGCGACGGCGGCGAGCAACAGCGAGCGGCGTGTCGGAGAGTGTTCCATGGATGAAGGCTGTTCGGTCGGAAACGGTGGCACGGAGCAACGCACGCGCGCATTGGCGATGCGCGCGTGTTCACGCCGACGGCCGGCTCGCGACGGCATTCGCCGCGCATCCCCGAAGACGTCCGTCGGCCCCGCATGCGGCGGGACTCACATGAACAGACCCTAGCGTAGCAGCGCGCGCCGCTCGCGTCAGCCTTGCGACGAAGGCAGGTACGGCATCGGATTGACGGGCTTGCCGTCACGCCGCACCTCGAACAGCAGCGCGACACGCGAGTTGTCGAGGTCGCCCATCTCGGCGATCTCGTCGCCCTGGCGCACGATGTCGCCGGTCTTCACGAGCAGCTTGCGGTTGTGCGCATAGGCCGTGAGGAAATCGGCGTTGTGCTGGACGATGATCAAGGTGCCGTAATCGTTCAGGCCGGTGCCCGCGTACATCACGCGGCCGTCGGCGGCCGCACGAACCGGATCGCCCGGCCGGCCGGCGATCTGGATGCCGCGGTTCTGCCCCGGCTTGAATGCATCGACGATCTTGCCCTGCGCGGGCCATCTGAGCGCCACCGCGCCCGCATGGCGCCGGGTCTCCTTCACGACCTGCCGGTCGCTCGCCGTCGATGCGCTCGCCTGCGCGGCGCCCGCCGCATTGCTCGCGGCGGCCGGTGCGGCCGCCTGCGCGCTGGCCGACGCGCCCGGCGCCTGCAGCGGCTGCTGCCGGACGATGCGCAGCACCTGCCCCATGCGCAGCCTGCCGCGCCCGTCGAGCTTGTTCCAGGTCCGCAGGTCGGCGACGCTGCAGTCGTTGGCGGACGCGATGCCCGACAGCGTGTCGCCGCGTTTCACCACGTACTTCTGCGCGACGAGAATGGGCGCCGGCGGCGCCGCCGGCGCGGCGGCGGGCTGGCCCGACGTCGAGCCCGCCAGCGTATCGCTCGGCGGGACGGACGGCGTACTGGCGCAACCGGCCATGACGAGCACCGCGGCCAGGCCGGACAGCCACGCCGACTTGCGGCAAATCTCGCGCTGTTTCATGGACGATCGACTCCGGTTTGACAATCTTTCAAGCATCTCAAAAACGGAACGGCCGACGTGTAACCGGATGCAAACAATGATGACAAACGATCACGAACCGGGTGCCGGCAAACACTTGTTACCGGGAATACGGTCGGATTCGGAAAAACTTGACGGTATTGGACGGGCGATTCGGAAGAAATTTCGCGATGCGCCGATTATTTCGAACGGCTTTCATCGCGCGCCTAACCGCGCCGGCGAGCCAATGCGGCCTGCGCCGCCCGCCCGCTCAACGCAGCCAGTCGACCAGTTCCGCGCAGGCCCACGCGATGCCGATGCAGAGGAACAGCACGTGCAGCGCGATCTTGAACGACACGCCCCACGACGAATCGACCCGCATGACAGTCTCCCCCGGTTGATATGCGGCCATGATCCGGCATCGATCCCGCCCCGAAAATGCGGAACCGGCGAACCGGGTCTCAGGCCCAGCCTGAGACCGGTGCGACGGTTCCTGCTAACTTATCGGCCATACCCATCCTTACGCGCCCCCACCGATCATGCGCTTCGACCTGACCGACCTGCGGCTCTTCCTGAACATCTGCGAGGCCGGCACGATCACGGGCGGCGCCGAGCGCACCCACATCACGCTGCAGGCCGCCAGCGAGCGGATCCGCGGGATGGAGGACGAGCTCGGCGTGCCGCTGCTGCACCGGACCAAGTCGGGCGCGCAGGTAACCGACGCCGGCCGCGCGCTCGAGCACCACGCGCGCACGGTGCTGCAGCAGATCGACCACATGCGCGGCGAGCTGCAGCAATACGGCCAGGGGCTGCGCGGGCATATCCGGCTGCTGTGCAACACGGCGTCGCTGAGCGAATACCTGCCCGACGCGCTCGCCGCGTATCTGCCGCTTCACCCGAAACTGTCGATCAGCGTCGAGGAGCGCTCGAGCCAGGAAATCGTGCATGCGATCCGCAACAGGACGGCCGAGGTCGGCATCGTCGCCGATTCGGTCGGACTCGGCGGGCTCGAACAGAAGCCGTTCAGAGAGGACTGGCTGATCGCGGTCGTGCCGGCCGGTCATCTGCTCGCCGCGCGCGACAAGGTCGCGTTCGACGAGATCGCCGACGCGGACTTCATCGGGCTGACCGACGGCAGCGCGCTGCAGGTCCATCTGGCGGACCAGGCGCGTGCGCTCGGCAAGCGTATCCGCTACCGTGTGCAACTGAAGAGTTTCGATGCGATCTGCCGCGTGATCGCAAGCGGCGTGGGGATCGGCATCGTGTCGCGCCATGCGGCCGAACGCGCGATGCAGACGATGGACGTGCGGCTCGTCGAGCTGTCCGATGCGTGGAGCCACCGCAAGCTGACGCTCTGCGCGCGCTCGTTCGATGCGTTGCCGAAATACACGCAGGCGTTCGTGTCGTATCTGTCGGGCGACATGCCGCCACGCTGAACGTCGCGCGCGCCGCAACAGCGTGGCGATACCCGAGGAGACATCGCAGCCATGACCGGACCCGAACTCGCGATGCACTATCGCGCCTACATCGACTGCCTGAACCGGCAGGACTGGCCGGCGCTCGGCCGGTACGTCGCCGACGACGTGATCCACAACGACCGGCCGCTCGGCCTGGCCGGCTATCGCGCGATGCTGGAGCAGGATTTCCGCGACATTCCGGATCTCCATTTCGAGGTCCGGCTGCTCGTGTGCGAACCGCCGCGCATCGCATGCCGGCTGCGCTTCGCCTGTGCGCCGAAAGGGACCTTCATGGGGCTCGCCGTCGACGGCACGCGCGTCACGTTCGCCGAAAACGTCTTCTACGAATTTCACGACGGAAGGATCCGGCAGGTCTGGTCGGTGATCGACAAGGCCGCGATCGAAGCGCAGCTGTGACGCTGCCGGCCGTCACGGCTTACCGCAGCCCCGACACGGCCATATAGGCGCCGAGCGCGATCATCCCGACGAAGAAGCAGCGCTTGAACGCCTTCTCGCTCATCACGCGCCGCGCGTACTGCCCGCCGATCATCCCCGCGAGCGCCGGCACGAGTGCCAGCGCCGATACGCCGAGATCGACCGTCTGCAGCGCGCCCGTCACGCGCAACTGCAGGCCGAGCGTGATCGTCGACGCGGTAAACGACAACCCGAGCGCCTGGATCAGGTCGTCCTTCGACAGGCGCAGCGCCTGCAGGTACGGCACGGCCGGCACGACGAACACGCCGGTCGCGGCCGTCACGACGCCCGTCAGGTAGCCAACCGCGGCCGACAGCCACTTTTCGTGACGGCCCGGCGCGGGCAGCCGCGCGGCGGCGAGCCCCCAGCCGCCGTATGCGACCAGCACGATGCCGAGTGCCGCACGGGTCCACGCGCTGCCGGCCGCGAGCGCGGGCAGCCCGCCCGTCAGCGTGCCGAGCGTCAGCCCGGCGAGCAGCGGCCACAAACGCCGCAGCAATGGCCCGAACGACGGGCCGAGCCACAACTGCCACACGTTGGTGATGAACGACGGCACGAGCAGCAGGCTCGCGGCGGCTGACGGCGACATCGCGAGCGTCAGCAGCCCCATCGCGATCGTCGGCAGCCCGAGGCCGATCATGCCCTTGACCGCGCCGGCGAGCAGAAAGACCAGCACGATGATCGTCAGCGTATGCGTTTGCATGGCGGGGGTTCGGTCCGGTTGAATACGGCGCCGATGGTGAACCACCGTCACGCCGTCGGCCATCTGGCTTTGCCTGAGGCTGGCTCGGGCCCGCCCGGCGGGGCCTGTCACCCCGCTACCCCGCAACGCATCGCCTCATCGCCTCATCGCCCCGTTGCCCCGTTGCCCCGTCGCACCGTCGCACCGCCATGCGCGCCGTTCAGGCACCGTGCGCCGGCCCCCGTCCCTGCTCGCTGTCGAGGTGCGCCATCTGCGCGGCCGGATAACGCTCGCCGGCAGCCGCCCCGGCGGGAACCGCCGCTTCGATGCGGGCGAGATCACCGACCGTTAGTTGCAATTTAGATGCCTGAAGCGCGTCCTGGAGTTGCGTGCGCTTGCGTGCGCCGATCAGCGGCACGATGTCGTCGCCGCGCGACAGCGCCCATGCGATCGCGATCTGCGCCGGGTTGCTGCCCTTCTCGTCGGCGATCGCGCGCAGCGCGTCGACCAGCGCGAGGTTGTGCGCGAGGTTCTCGCCCTGGAACCGCGGGCTGGCCGCGCGGAAATCGCGCTCGCCCTGCCGCGCCGCGCTCCAGCCGCCGCCGAGCAGCCCGCGCGACAGCACGCCGTAGGCCGTCACGCCGATCCCGAGTTCGCGGCACACCGGCAGGATGTCCGTCTCGATCCCGCGCGACAGCAGCGAGTATTCGATCTGCAGGTCGGCGATCGGCGCGACGGCCGCCGCGCGGCGGATCGTGTCGGCCCCGACCTCCGACAGGCCGATGTGGTGCACGTAGCCGGCCTTCACGAGATCGGCGATCGCCCCGACCGTCTCTTCGATCGGCACCGCCGGATCGACGCGCGCTGGCCGGTAGATGTCGATGTGGTCGGTGCCGAGCCGCTTCAGCGAATACGCGACGAAATTACGGATCGCCTGCGGCCGCGCGTCGTAGCCGACGAACGCGCCGGCCGGATCGCGCAGCGCGCCGAACTTCACGCTGATCAGCACCTGGTCGCGCGTGCGGCCGCGCAGCGCGTCTCGGATCAGCATCTCGTTGTCGCCCATCCCGTAGAAGTCGCCGGTATCGAGCAGCGTGATCCCGTTGTCGAGCGCCGCGTGCAGCGTCGCGACGCTTTCGTCGCGATCCGCCGGCCCGTAGAGATCCGACATCCCCATGCAGCCGAGCCCGATCGCCGATACCTGCGGGCCCGTGCGGCCCAGTTGACGCTTGTCCATGTCCGTTTCCTCGCGGTGGTGAGTGAATGAACCGGATTCTGGGCGTAATGCGGCGCGCGATAAACGCGAAACGCCCAACCAAATCATTCGACGCTGATTAACAATGGAGCCTCCCGATCCGTCACGTTTCCGCCCCGCATGGACCATCTGCATGCAATGCGCATCTTTGCGCGCGTCGCCCACCTCGGCAGCTTCACGAAAGCCGCCGAGCAGTTGCAATTGCCGCGCCCGACCGTCAGCAATGCCGTCCAGTACCTGGAGAAGCACCTGAAGGTGCGCCTGTTGCAGCGGACGACGCGGCGCGTCGCGCTGACCGCGGAAGGCGCGACCTACTACGAGCGCTGCACGCGACTTCTGGCCGACCTGGACGACGCCGAGACGCTGTTCGACGAAGCCGGTGCGTCGCCGCGCGGCCTGATCCGCGTCGACCTCCCCGAGCGCTTTGCACTGGACAAGGTGATTCCGGCGCTGCCGGATTTCCACGCACGCTATCCCGACCTGCGCGTCGTGCTGAGCACGACCGACCGCTTCGTCGATCTCGTCGCCGACGGGATCGACTGCGCGGTGCGGGTCGGCGTGCTGTCCGACACGTCGTTGGTCGCGCGGCGCGTCGGCGAGATGGCGCAGATCAACTGCGCGTCGCCCGCGTATCTTGCGCGATACGGCACGCCGCGCTCGCCGGACGATGTGCCCGACCACGTCGCGGTCGGCTATTTCTCGAGCCGCACGGGCCGCGAGCTGGACTGGGAATATGCAGACATGGATTCCGGCGCGCTGCAGACCGTGAAGATGCGCAGCGTGGTCGCGGTGAACAGCTCGCACGCGTATCTCGCGTGCTGCCTCGCGGGCCTCGGGCTGATCCAGGCGCCGCGCGACGGGCTCGCGCCGCTGCTGGAAGACGGCTTGCTGGTCGAGGTGCTGCCGGAATGGCATGCGGCGCCGCTGCCGGTGTCGGTCGTGTTTCCGAACGGCCGGCATCTGGCGCCGCGCGTGCGGATCTTCGTCGACTGGCTCGCGCACACGCTCGACGACGCGCACCGGGCGCAATGACGACGGCCGGCGCCAGGGCAGCCCACCCCGGGCGCCGGCCGGTCAAGCGCATCAGAACTTGTGGCGGATCGCGGCGCGCACCGCGAACTGGTTCGCCGACGACGACGGACCGTCCGTCCCGACCACGTAGCCGCCGTCGGCCGCGGTGCCCGTCTTGTCGCCGGCGACCTTCTGCCATGCGCCCTGCAGGTAGACGTCGGTGCGCTTGGACAGGCTGTAGTCGGCCATCAGCCCGACGGTGTGATATTTCGGCTTGAACGAACCGGCTGCGGCGTCGAACTTGCCGTCGGTATACACGTACTGCGCGCCGAGATAGAAATCGGGCGTGAGCTGGTACTTGCCGTTGATCTCGAAGTTCTGGAACCTGGTCGCCGTGAGCCCGAGGCCGTCGAACGTCGACGCCGGCAGGTAGACGGTCGACACCGGGTTCTTCACGTCGGTCTTCGTATAGACGAAGCCGACCGTCGCCGGACCGAACGTATAGTTGATGCCGCCGCCGAAGATCCGCAGGCGGTCGGCGACGAAGTTCGCGTCGTCGGCCGCGATCGCGCCCGCATTGCCGACGCCCGGGCTGTTCGCCTGCAGATACGCGGCCGCGACCTGCAGCCCGGCCAGCGAATACTGCGCGCCGATGCTGTACTGGCGGTTGGTCGAGAAGCCCGTGCTGTTGCTGAAGCTGTAGGTGCCGCCGAACGACAGCCCGTTCCAGTCGGGACTCGCGTACTTGACCGCGTTGTTGACGCGGAAGGAGTTGTCCGTGTTGTCGTTGTCGAACGGGTGCGAGAACAGCGTGCCGCCCCAGTTGCCGTTCGCGGTGAGCGGCGCGAGATAGTCGACGACCGCATCGTACTGGCGGCCGAAGGTCAGCGTGCCGAAGCGCGACGCGCTCAGCCCGACGAACGCCTGGCGGCCGAACATCCGGCCGCCCTGGTTGAACCGGCCGTTGTTCACGTCGAAGCCGTTTTCCAGCGTGAAGATCGCCTTCAGCCCGCCGCCGAGGTCCTCGCTGCCCTTCAGGCCCCAGCGGCTGCCCTGCGCATAGCCGCTCGCGAGCTGGTAATTCGTTTTTCCGACCCCGTTCACGCTCACGTTGTTCGTGTAGTTGAAGCCCTCGTCGATCAGGCCGTACAGCGTCACGCTGTCCTGCGCGAAGGCCGGCGCGGCGAAAGCAGCCAGCGCGGCGGCAAAAATGACGTGCTTCTTCATGACGGATCTCCGGAGCCGGGTGCCGGGCAGGCCATTCGCCCGGCGATTGTTTGGTCTGTTTTATAGAGGTGGCCCGCAGGGCGGACTGCGCGGTGTGCGGCCGCGAGGACAAAATGGTGTCACGTCGCAAACCGCCCGTCCATCGGGGCGTGGGCGCGGCCAGCAAAGCGTTGCGCTCGTCCAACTGCCCTGTTTTTCCGATGCCATGAGCACGCTTATCGGCAGCGGCCGGCCGGCCCGCTATCCGCGTAAACCCGGACGGCACCGTATCGGTGGCACAATGCGCATCCGTTCGTCATTTCTTCACGAATTCATGCTTCACCCCGATTCATGCGCGGCAGGTGCCGGCCGCGCACGCGGCGCGCGCCGGGAGGCGGCCCGATGACCGCCGCCGCCCGGGCCGGCCGCTACGCCGAACTCGATTTCTTCCGCGGCCTCGTGCTGCTGGTGATCGTCGTCGATCACATCGGCGGCAGCATCCTGTCGCGCGTGACGCTGCATGCGTACGCGCTGTGCGATGCGGCCGAGGTGTTCGTGTTCCTCGGCGGTTTCGCGACCGCCATCGCGTACAACTCGCTCGCCGAGCGCCACGACGAGGCCGCCGCGCGCCAGCGTTTCATCCGCCGTGCGTTCGAGATCTACCGCGCATTCCTCGTGACGGCCGGCCTGATGCTGCTGATCACCGCCGTGCTGAACGCGTTCTCGATCGACGGCCCGAACATGCCGACCAACGATCTCGACGGCCTGCTCCACAAGCCGCTCGCCGCGCTGCGCGACATCCTGCTGTTCCGCCGCCAGCCGTATCTCGCGTCGGTGCTGCCAATGTATGCGTTCTTCGCGCTGCTCGTCCCGCTCGCGCTGCCGCTCGCGCGCACCCAGCCGTGGCTGATGCTCGCGTTCAGCGGCTCGCTCTGGTACGCGGCGCCGCACGTCGCGCGCTTCTTGCCGACCGTCGAAGGCGCGCCGTGGGACTTCAACCCGTTCGCGTGGCAGTTCCTGTTCGTGCTCGGCGTGATCGCGCGCTGCCAGCCCGTCTACCAGACGCTCGCGCCGAAACCCCAGGGCTGGCTGCTGACGGCCGTGTCGCTCGCGATCGTCGCGGCCGGCGCGTACTACCGGCTGCGCGTCGAGCCGTTCCCGACCGATCCGTCGATCAAGCAGAACCTCGGCGCGCTGCGGCTCGCGAACTTCCTCGCGATCGCGTGGCTCGCGGCCAAGCTCGTGCACCTCGGGTGGATGAAGAAGGTCGCGCACGCGATGCCGTGGATCGGCACGATCGGCCGCCAGGGGCTGCTGTGCTTCGTCGCCGGCACCGGCATCTCGCTCGCGGTCGACTCGCTGCTCTACCAGGCGACCGAAGGCTATCTCGACGTGCCGCTCGGCCTGGCCGCCGACGTCGTCGCGATGGGCCTGCTGTATCTCGTCGCGAAGCTTTATGCGCCGCTGGTGTCGCGGCTGTCGTTCCCGTTCCGTACGCGGCGATGACGTGCCGCGCCGTCACGCGCCGCTGCTACGATAGCGGGCGCCTCTCCTGAAACGCTTCGCCATGCGCCGACTCGCCCTTCCGTTCGCCGTCGCCCTGATCGCCGGCTCCATCGCCACTGCCCACGCCACGCCGGGCGGGCCCGCGGCCGCGCCGGCGACGTCCGCGCCCACGATCGTCCCGCCCGCAACGGTGGCGCCGGCCGCCCAGGAACCGCCGGTGAATCCGGGCAGCAGCGTCGTGCTGCGCGCGTTCCGGTCAGCGTCGCTCAAGCGCGACTGGTCGTACACGGTCTACCTGCCGCCCGGCTATAACCCGGAAGGCGCGCGCTACCCGGTGCTGTACCTGCTGCACGGCAATGCCGGCAATGCAAACGACTGGATCACGCAGGGCCGGCTGCAGGCCACGGCCGACACGCTGATCGAACGCCGCGAGATCCCGCCCGTCGTGATCGTGATGCCGCAAGGCGGCACCGACTGGTACGTCGACCGCAAGGAGAAGATGCAGAGCGCGTTCCTGAACGACCTGCTGCCGGAAGTCGAAGCGCACTTCGCGGTGTCGAACCAGCGCGCGGGCCGCGCGATCGGCGGCGTGTCGATGGGCGGCTTCGGCGCGCTGCGTTTCTCGCTGCTCGAACCGGGCCTGTTCTGCGGCGCGATGCTGTTGAGCCCCGCGATCTACGCGAACGAGCCGCCGCTCAATTCCGCCGCGCGCTATGTCGGCGTGTTCGGCGACCGGCAGTTCGACCCGCGCGTGTGGCACGAGCTGAACTACCCGGCCCTGATGCGCGGCTATTTCGCGCGCAACTGGCGCGTGCCGATGTTCATCGCGGCCGGCGACGACGACCTGACGATCCAGGCCGAATCGAGCGTGCTGTACACGCAGCTGCGCCGCGCGCAGAACCCGGCCGAACTGCGCATCGTCGATGGCGGGCACACGTGGGACGTGTGGCGCGGGGTGCTCGGGTCGGGGTTGAAGTACGCGCTGGAATGCGTGAAGTAATGCGTGACGTAATGGAGCCGGCCGACGCGTCAGGCAACCGCACAACGATCACCTGACGCCGCTTCCTACTCTGCGCCGGCGTCACCGGCGCAAGGCGCGCGCCGCGCTGTCGCGCTGCCTCGCGGCCGATTCAATTCCACGCGTGACGCGCCGGCCGAACGCCGTTCAGGTAGTAGTTGCCGACGAGGTGATACTTCCACCGCACCGGATCATGCAGCGTGTGCGTGCGCGCATTGCGCCAGTGCCGGTCGAGATTGTGTTCGGCGAGCGTCGACTGCGTGCCCGCCAGCTCGAACAGCTTCTCGCCCGCTAGCAGCGCGATCTCGGTCGTCAACACCTTCGCCTCGCCGACCGCGACCGATGCACGCGCGACATCGTCGTCGGTCACCGTGCCGCGCGCGCCGATCTCGTCGAGCGTGCGCGCCGCACGTTCGAGCAGCGCTTCCGCCGCATGCAGCTGGATGTGCAGACGGCCGATCTCGCGGACGATCAACGGATCGTCGGCCGCCCGCTCGACGCCGCTGTCGACCCACGGCCGCGTGCGCGTGCGCACGAACGCCTCCGTATCGGCGATCGCGGCCTTCGCGATGCCGGCATCGATCGCCGCCTGAATGATCTGCGACAGCGGGCCGTTGAGCGTCGGCTCGTCCGACACGCGCTGCGCGTGCAACACATGCGAAGCCGGCACGCGCACGCTGTCCAGCACCACCGTGCCGCTCGCGGTCGTGCGCTGCCCGAAGCCCGACCAGTCATCGATCACGGTCAGCCCCGGCGTCGGCTGCGGGATATAGGCGAGCCACGCCTGCTGCGCATCGTCGAGGCCGAGCACCGGCACGTAATGCGCGAACAGTGCGCCGGTCGAATAGAACTTCGTGCCGTCGACGACATAGTCGTCGCCGTCGCGCCGCACGCGCGTCTTCAGGTCGAGCACGTGCTTCGTGCCCTTCTCCGAGAAGCCGTTGCCGAAGCGCTTGCCGCTCAGGATCTCCGCGAAGAAATGGCGCTTCTGCGCATCGGTGCCGGCCAGCGCGATCACGTCGACCAGCCCGAAGTGGTTCTGCGGCAACTGCCCGAGCGACGCATCGGCCGCCGCGACGATCTTGATCACCTCGGTGAGCGTCACGTTCGAGACGCCCGCGCCGCCGTAGGCCTTCGGCACCGTGATCGCCCACAGCCCCGACTGCGAGAACCATTCGATCTCGTCGCGCGGCAGCCGGCGCTCGCGGTCCCGCTCGGCCGCCCCTTCGGCCAGCCGTTGCGCGAGTGCCTGCGCAACCGCGATCGCCTGCGCGTCGTCGGCGATCACGCGGGCCACCTGCGGTCTTGCGTCGGCCGGCCGGTCCTGAATCGTCGCGCTCGTATCTGACATCGGGCTCTCCTGTCGAATCACGAAAGCACTCAATCTAGCAGCGCGCCGCAGGCCGGCAAACCGAGCGATTCTCGTAACGATATTCCTTTGGATAACAAACGACATCGCACGGCACCGCATCCGCTTCCGCGCTTCGGCGTCGCAATCGACGCCCTGGCGTCGACGTTTCACGGCGCCGTTCGCGTAATGCGTAGCGACGATAACGATCTGCGAATCCGTTATTGGAACGTGCGCGTCGTGCTTCCTATACTGGGCTCCCGGTGCAAACGGCCCCGCCCTACGAGGAACCCCGCATGACTTCGTCGCACGCAGATACCGAATTGTCCACCGGCACCGACTACGACGCACTCGCGAGCCGGTTCCGGCCGATCTTCGACCGGATTGCCGCCGGCACCGCCGAGCGCGAACGCCGCCGCGAACTGCCGTACGAAGCGATCGGCTGGCTCAAGGCCGCCGGCTTCGGCGCGATACGGCTGCCGGTGCGTGACGGCGGCGCCGGCGCGTCGCTGCCGCAGCTGTTCCGGCTGCTGACCGAACTCGCCGCCGCCGACTCCAATCTGCCGCAAGCGTTGCGCGGCCACTTCGCGTTCGTCGAGGACTGGCTGAACGCGCCGCCCGGGCCGCAGCGCACGACGTGGTTCGATCGTTTCGCGAGCGGCCAGCTCGTCGGCAATGCGTGGTCGGAGGCCGGCGACGTTCCGCTCGGCCAGACGATCACCAAGGTATCGGAGCAGAACGGCCGGCTCGTGTTGAACGGCCGGAAGTTCTACAGCACCGGCAGCCTGTTCGCGGACTGGATCGACGTGTTCGCGCAGCGCGAAGAGGATGGCAGCGACGTGATCGTCGCAATCGCCACCGGGCAGCCCGGCGTGATACTCGAAGACGACTGGGACGGCTTCGGCCAGAAAACGACCGGCAGCGGCACGACGCGCTTCGAGAATGCGGCGGTCGACGCCGACCACGTGATCGATTTCGCACGCCGCTTCAAATACCAGACCGCGTTCTACCAGCTGTTCCACGTCGCCACGCTGGCTGGCATCGGCCATGCGATCGTGCGCGACGCGGGCGAGCTCGTGCGCGGCCGCACGCGCGTGTACAGCCACGGCAACGCCGCGCGCGCCGGCGACGATGCGCAGCTCCAGCAGGTGATCGGCGAAATCGCGTCGTGGGCCTATGCGGCCGATGCGCTCACGCTGCGCGCTGCGCAACCGCTGCAGCAGGCGTACGTCGCACGCTTCGGCGGCGACGACGAAGCCGAACATGCCGCCAACGTCGCCGCCGAAATCGAATCCGCGCAGAGCCAGCTCGTCGTGTCGGAACTCGTGCTGCGCGCGGCGACGCGCCTGTTCGACGCGCTCGGCGCATCCGCGACGCGCAGCACGACCGCGCTCGACCGTCACTGGCGCAACGCGCGCACGGTGTCATCGCACAATCCGCTCGTCTACAAGGCGCGGATCGTCGGCGACTGGGTCATCAACGGACGCACGCCACCGTTCGTCTGGCGCGTCGGCAACGGTGCAGGTGCGCAAGCCGGCACGGAAACGGGAGCGGCGCGATGAGCAAGACCATCCGCTTCAACGCGTTCGAAATGAATTGCGTCGGCCATCAGTCACCCGGCCTGTGGGCGCATCCGCGCGATCGTTCGTGGCAGTACAAGGATCTCGACTACTGGACCGATCTCGCCCGAGTGCTCGAACGCGGGATCTTCGACGCGATCTTCATCGCGGACGTGATCGGCTATTACGACGTCTACCAGGGCAGCAACTACCACGCGCTGCACCAGGCCGCGCAGATCCCCGTCAACGATCCGCTGCAGCTCGCCGCGCCGATCGCAACGGCGACCGAGCATCTCGGTATCGGCATCACCGCGTCGACGACGTTCGAGCATCCGTACACGTTCGCGCGCCGGCTGTCGACCGCCGACCATCACACGAAGGGCCGGCTCGCGTGGAATATCGTCACGTCGTATCTGGAAAGCGGCGCGAAGAACGTCGGCGACAACGGACTGCGCACCCATGACGACCGCTATGCGGTCGCGGCCGAATACGTCGAGGTGCTGTACAAGCTGTTCGAAGGCAGCTGGGAAGACGGCGCGGTCGTGCGCGATCGCGACGGCCGCGTGTTCACGCATCCGGAGAAGGTGCACGAGATCGGCCACAAGGGGCGCTTCTTCGACGTGCCCGGCTATCACCTGTGCGAGCCGTCGCCGCAGCGCACGCCGGTGCTGTTCCAGGCCGGCGCGTCCGGCCCCGGCAAGGCGTTCGCCGCGCAGCACGCCGAATGCGTGTTCGTCGCCGCGCCGACCCGCCCGCAACTCGCGCGCTATGTCGCCGACGTGCGCGCGCAGGCCGCCGCCGCGGGCCGCGACCCGCACGACGTGCTGATCTACAACCTCGTCACGGTGATCGTCGACGAGACCGACGAGAAGGCGCAGGCCAAGTTCGACGAGTACCGCCGCTATGTGTCGTACGACGGCTCGCTCGTGTTCATGTCCGGCTGGACCGGCATCGATTTCGGCCAGTACGCGCCGACCGATCCCGTCCGGCGCGTCGAGACGAACGCGATCGTGTCGGCCGTCGAGCATCTGGCCGGCGGCGATACCGCGTGGACGATCGAGGAACTGGCCGCGTGGGGCGGCATCGGCGGGATGGGGCCCGTGTTCGTCGGCTCCGCGCAGACCGTCGCGGACATCCTGCAGGAATGGGTCGCCGCGACCGACGTCGACGGCTTCAATCTCGCGTATGCCGTTGCGCACGAAACCTTCGAGGACATCGTGCGCTACCTCGTGCCGGAGTTGCAGCGGCGCGGCGTCTATCCGACCGAATATGCGCCGGGCACGCTGCGCGAGAAGCTGTTCGGTGCGTCGGCGCGGCTGCCGGACAACCATCCGGCCGCGCGGTTTCGCGACATCGAACAGGTCAAGCGCGACGCGCAACAGGTGGCCGACTACGCGTGACGGCCAGCCGGGCTGGCCAGCCTGCACGAGGGCTGGCCAGCCGCCCCGACGAACGACCGTGCAACTGCCGCGCCGATCACCGGTCGCGCTGCCGCCGATCGCACCGCGCCCTGCCGCTCACAGCCACGTCCCGCCCTGCCGCTCGTTCGGTTCATCGGCGAGCGCGTCGAAATCGTGAATCCAGTCCAGGTGATGCAGCACGCTGTCGCGCTCGCCGAGACGCGCATTGCGCGCCTGCGCGGCCGGCCCGTCGGGCAGATGCAGCACGTCGGCCGCGGAGATCGACGCGTACTGCACCTTGCGCGTGCGGCCGCGCCGCAGCCGCTCGTACGCTTCCTGCGCCTCGCGCCAGTTGCCGCGCCCGGCCTTCGCCAGCTGCGCGGCCAGCACCATCGCGTCCTCGATCGACTGGTTCGCGCCCTGCCCGTGATGCGGCACCAGCGCATGCGCGGCGTCGCCGATCAGCGTCACGCGCCCGCGGCTCCAGCGGCCGAGCGGCGGCCGGTGGAACAGCCCCCAGCGTTGGCTGATCGGCACCGCGGTGATCATCTGCACCACCGCCGGATGCCAGTCCTTGAACAGGCGCAACTGCTCGCCCTCTTGCGCCGGCATGACCCAGTCGCGCGACGGCCACGGCGACGGATGACGCTCGACCAGCAGGAAGTTCTGGTCGCCGTTGTCGCCGATCGGATAGTGCAGCAGATGGCCGTGCGGCCCGACCCAGAACTGAATGGTCTCGGGATCGGGCAACAGGTCCATCCGCTCGGCCGGCACCACGCCGCGAAAGCCCGAGCACCCCGAATACAGCACGTCGTCGTAGCCGAGCATCCAGCGCCGCGTGATCGAACGCGCGCCGTCCGCGCCGATCACGAGATCGGCGTCGACGCGTGCGCCATTGGCGAACCTCAGCGTGACGCGATCCGGATGCTGCGCGAGATCGACGAGCCGATGGCCGAGATGAATCTGCTCGACACCGACCGCCTTCGACAGGATCGCCTGCAGGTCCGCGCGATGCACGCCCCAGTACGCGCCGCCGAACTGCCGGCGATAGTCGGGTTCGCCGCGATGATGCCCGATCACCGTGCCGCTGCGCCCGTCGCGATAGACGAGGCCGGGAATCTCCGCGCACACCGAGTCGAAAGCCGGCCGTAATCCCATCCGTTCGTAGAAGCGCGTCGCGTTGGCCGACAGCGCGACGGCTGCCCCCACCTCGCGCAGCACGTCGGTCTGCTCGTACAGTTGCGCGTCGATGCCCAGCTCGCGCAATGCAAGCGCCAGCGTCAGGCCGCCGATGCCGGCCCCGACGATCGCGATCCTCAGATTCGTCTGCATGATGAACGTGTCTCCGATATTCAGATGGTGAGTGGTCGAGACCGCGGTGCGCGTGCCCCGCCCGGCGCGCCTGTCGAATGCGAGCGCCGTATCGGTATTTTCAGCAGCGCCCCCTTATCCCACAATAAAATGCAGGGAATCTGCCTCATCACCAAACGGAATGATCGGAGACAACCCGGAACCATGGAACTGAGCGAGATCGACCTCAATCTGTTGCTGCTGTTTCAGCGACTGATGCAGGAGCGGCGAGTGTCGACCGTCGCCGAGCAGATGAACATGAGCCAGCCGGGCGTCAGCAACGCGCTCGCGAAGCTGCGCCGCCGGCTCGGCGATCCGCTGTTCGTGCGCGGGCCGGGCGGCGTGGTGCCGACACCGTTCGCGCTGCGCCTGGCCGAACCGGTTGCGCACGCGCTGTCGACGCTGCATGCCGCGCTCAACCCCGAGACCGGTTTCGATCCGCTGCGCGCATCGCGCACGATGACGATCGGGATGACCGATATCGGCGAAGTCGTGTTCCTGCCCGCGCTGCTCGAACACCTGTCGCGCACGGCACCGGGCATCGCGCTCAATACGGTGCGCAACACGAGCGTCAATCTCGCCGACGAGATGGCCGACGGCCGCGTCGATCTCGCGATCGGCCTGCTGCCGCAGTTGCAGGGCGGGTTCTATCAGCGCCGGCTGTTCGATCAGCGATACGTGTGCCTGTTCCGGCGCGGGCATCCTCTCGAGGACGCGCCGCTGACCGTCGACGCATGGCGAGCGGCCGAGCATCTCGTCGTGGTGTCGGCCGGCACCGGTCACGGCCAGGTGGACGAATGGCTGAAGCGCCGCCGCGTGAAGCGCCGCGTGCGGCTGACGGTGCCGCATTTCATGAGCGTCGGCTATATCCTGCAGCGCACCGACCTGATCGCGACCGTGCCGGAACACCTGGCGCTGCAGCTCGCCGCGCCGTTTTCGCTCGGCTGGCGCGCGTTGCCGGTCACGCTGCCGGGCGCGCCGATCCACATGCTGTGGCATGCGCGCGTGAATCAGGATGAGGGCAACCGGTGGCTCAGGGACGTCGTGGTCAGCCTGTTCGCGGAAGCCGGAACGCGTGGACGCAAGGCCGCGCCGACGCGCAAGGCATAGCCGCTCGCGTCGCGAAATCCGGCGTGCGCGGTAGGATGTCGCTTCGACCGGCGCGGCGAGTCCATCGCGCGCCCGCCGCCGCTTTCCTCATCCAACCCGCAGGAAATCAAGCCATGTCTGCCTCGAAGAAGTTCGCCGCCGTCACGGGCGCCGGATCCGGCATCGGTCGTGCCGCGGCAATCGCGCTCGCGAGCGCCGGATTTGCCGTCGCGCTGATCGGACGCAAGGAAGCCTCGCTGCGTGAAACGAAAGAGGCGATCGTCGCCGACGGTGGCGACGCACACGCGTTTCCGGCCGACGTCACCGACGAAGCGTCGGTCGAACACGCATTCGCGCAGATCGCGCAGCGGTTCGGGCGGCTGGACGTCCTCTTCAACAATGCCGGGCGCAATGCGCCGGCCGTGCCGCTCGACGAACACGAGTTCGACGTATGGAACGACGTCGTCGCGACGAACCTGACGGGCGTCTTTCTGTGCGCGCGGGCCGCGTGGCGCCTGATGAAGGCGCAAACGCCGCAGGGTGGCCGGATCATCAACAACGGCTCGATCTCCGCCTATACGCCGCGCCCGAACACGATCGCGTACACGGCCACCAAGCATGCGGTGGCCGGCATCACCAAGTCGCTCGCGCTCGACGGCCGTGCATACAACATCGCGTGCAGCCAGATCGACATCGGCAACGCGGCGACGTCGCTGACGGATCGCATGACGGAAGGCGTGCTGCAGGCCGACGGCCGCATGGCGCCCGAGGCGCGGATGGACGTCACGCATGTCGCGAATGCGGTCGTTCAGATGGCGACTCTTCCGCTGGACACGAACATCCTGAACATGACGATCATGGCGACGACGATGCCGTTCGTGGGACGGGGATAAAGCCCGGCGCCGCGCCGTTTCTGCCGCGCCGGGCCGCGATGCCGGGCACGTCGCCCGGCTGCCCGGCGCCGCTCGTCCTTGACAAGTTGCGTGTCGCAACTAATATTACTTGCGACACGCAACTTTCCCGGGCTCGCCATGGACCTCATCGATATTCCGTCGAAGACGCGCGAAGCGACGATCCTCGAGCTTCGGGACTTCTCGCGCAAACTGGTTCGCGAACTGGGTTTCATGCGGGCGACATTGGCCGACAGCGATCTGGCGCCGTCTGCCGTTCACGCCGTTCTCGAGATAGGCATGGCGCCCGGCATCAGCGCGAAGGATCTGGGCAGCATTCTGCGTCTGGATAAATCGAACGCGAGCAGGCAGCTTTCGCGGCTCGAAACGGCCGGCTTCGTGACGCGCCGCATCTCGCCCGACGATGCGCGTGCGACGCAGCTGTACCTGACTGCCGACGGGCAGAAACTGCGCAAGAAGATCGACCAGTTTGCGACACGTCAGGTGTCGAATGCGTTACGCCGGATGGTTCCGGCGGACCAGCAAACCCTCGTCCGCGCCCTCGCGCTTTATAGCGATGCGCTCGCGCAAGACAATGCCACCGACGCGCGCACGCCTAAAGCGGACACCACGCAGATCGTCGACGGCTACCAGCCCGGCTGTATCGGCGACATAGCAAGCCTTCACGCGCGGTTCTATTCGGAACACTGGGGGTTCGGCGCTTTCTTCGAGAAAAAGGTGGCGACCGAACTCGCGGAATTTGCCGGCACCCTGCCGGCCGAAGGCAAGGCTCTGTGGCTCCATGCCGAACACGGCCGCGCGCTCGCCTCGGTCGCGATAGACGGGAATAAAGCCACGGGAATCGCACATTTGCGGTGGTTCATCGTCGACGATGGATTGCGTGGCTTCGGGATCGGACGGGAACTGATGACGCGCGCCATGCATTTCGTCGATGAGCAGCAGTTCGACGAGACCTACCTGTGGACGTTCAAGGGGCTGGATTCGGCACACCACCTATATGAATCGTTCGGTTTTGCGCTGACCAGCGAATCGGAGGGCGCGCAATGGGGAACCAACGTCGTCGAGCAGCGCTTCAGCCGGCGGCGGCCAGGTCGATAAGTCGCCGCACGTTTCATCGATCGTGATAGATCGCGAGCCAGACCGACCGTTCTTCAGGATGCGTCCACGCGACACGATGCCGGCAATGCGGTTCGATCAGCACGTAATCGCCGGGGCGCATGTCGTGCAGCGTCGCGTCCGCTTCGAACTCGAGCACCGCGGCGCCTGACAGCAGCACGACCCATTCGGCACGCGAATCGTCGTACCAGAATCCATCGGGACTCGTGTGCCCCATCGACACGATCCGCTCGACGTTCAGGCGCGATCCCGCGACGAGCACGTCGACGCGCTCGTCGTCGCCGCGCGCACCTTCGAGGCTGAACAGGTTGCCGGTCTGGCGTTGCATGGTTCGACTCCGGGTCGGCCTTCGGCTGAAGGCGAATGACGCCAATGTAGCGCGAAGGCCGGCATCGCGGCGAACTTGTTTGCGGGTTCCGGCAAGCGCTGCATTCACGCGGCCGCCTCGGCGTCGATATCGCGCGCCGTCGGTTCATGACGCACGATCAGCAGGAACACGATCGGCGTGGCCGCGCTGACCGCGACGACCCAGAACATGTCCGTGCCGAGACGGGCCTGCAGGATCGGCAGCACGAACAGCGCGAGCGCCTGGCCGATCCCGCACAGCGAGCGTCCGAAGCCGACACCGGTGCCGCGGATCGCTGCCGGATAGGACAGCGTCGGATAGATCATCATCTGCGCACCCGGCCCGAAACCTTCGGCGAACAGCCATGTGCCGAGCATCAGCAGCACGAGGCCGATCGCGAGCGCGCCGTGCGGATGCCCCGCCAGCGCGAGCGCGACGAGTGCGACGAACTGCAGCGCGAAGCCCGCGATCGCGACGTGACGCGACGGATATCGATACGCGAGACGCATGCCCAGCAAGCCGCCCGTCAACGCGAACAGCACGTTCAGCGCAAGCGACGCCGCGATCGTCTCGAACACGCCCGCGCCGAGAAACTGCGACAGGATCGACGGCAGGAAGAACGCGATCGCCGTGTATTCGAACGGAATGCACAGGTTCATCACGCTGGCGACGATCGTTCGGCCGAGATACGGACGCTGGAACAGCACGCGAATCCGCACGGGCGGCGGGCTAGGCTCGCGCGGCGCGTCGTCCGCTTCATGGGCGTGAATGCCGTACGACTCGCGCAGGATGCGCGCGGCATTGGCCAGGTCGCCCTGGTTCGCGGCCCACAACGGCGATTCGTTCATGAAGCGATTCCGGACCAGGATGATGACGAGCGCCGGCACCGCGCCGAAGATCAGCGACGCCCGCCACAGCCAGCCCGCATGCTCGGCCGGCAGCAGGAAATACATGCCGAAGATCAGCAGGAAGCACACCGACGACGCCACGTACCACATCGGGCACCACGCAGCGAGCCGCGACGCCTTGTTGCCACGGCCGTTGAACTTCGAGAATTCCGCGAGAAACGCCATCGCGACGGGCAGGTCGATGCCGACCCCGAGCCCCATCACGAAGCGCGCGGCAATCAGCACCCAGACGTTCGGCGCGAGCCCGGCCGCGATCGCCGCGACGACGAAGAACAGCATGTCGGCCATGAACACCTGATAACGGCCGATCCTGTCGGTCAGCCATCCGCCGATCAGGCTGCCGAAGATCGTGCCGATCATGATCGCCGAGCCGACCAGCCCCGTCAGCGCGGGCGTCAGGCCGAATTCGCGCGCGACGTCGTCGATGCCGTACGACAGTGTCGTCAGGTCGTACGCGTCGAGAAACACGCCGCCGAGCGCGAGCAGCACGATCATCCGCGCGTGGCTGACGGAACTGTCCGTCGTATTGATCAGGCGCGCGACATCGCTCGCGGAGCGGATGGGCGCGGAAACCGGCGTGACTGCGCTCAGATCGATCGAACTCATCGCATTCCCTTGTTCGCCGCATGGCCGGCGATGTCCACATGGAGACAGGAACCCGACACGTGCATGCACGCTCGCCATCACATGAAAAGTGGATGCTGGAGCGTCGACACACAGGCATTCGGGTTCCGGAAGCGACGATTCTGTTCCCGCGATCCGGCATTCCCAACCGATATAAACCGATAAATTATTCGGTGTACGTCATAAAGTTTCGCGGCCGCGTACGCCTGGCAGGCACGCGCAGGTGCAATCGCGACCGCGGCGGGCTCGAGGCAATTCGAGCGCGGCCACGCGCCTGCACGTCGCGCCAAGCGTCATGCCGGCGGCTGAAACGCGACGACCTTGTTCCGGCCGGTCGCCTTCGCGTAGTACAACGCTTCGTCGGCAGCCTTGATCACGGCCTCGGCCTCGGCATCGTGCTCGGGCGTCCAGCTCGCCAGGCCGATACTGGCCGTGACGTGCCCGTGTTCGCTGCCGGCGTGTTCGAGCGGCAGCTCGTCGATCGCCGCGCGAATCCGCTCGGCAATCTGGGCGGCACCCGTCTCGGCGGTATCGGGGAGCAGCACGACGAATTCCTCTCCGCCATAGCGGGCTGCGGTGTCGGCCGGCCGGCGAATGTTGTCGCCGATGCAGCGCGCAACCGCAGCCAGCGCATCGTCTCCCGCCTGGTGGCCGTAGGTATCGTTGTAGGCCTTGAAGCGGTCGACATCGACGAACAGCAACGAGAACACCGATCGCGCGCGCCGCGCGCGACGCCATTCGCGGTCCAGCACTTCCGCGAAGCTGCGGCGATTGTTCAGGCCGGTGAGACCGTCGGTGCGGGCGAGCAGCACGAGTTCCGACTCGGCGCGCATCCGGCGCCGGAGTTGCGTGCCGAGCATGAAGGACACCCCGATGAACGCGGCGCCGAACGTCGCCACCAGCGCGCCGATCGTCACGGCGCGGTGCCGCCAGGCCGCATAGATATCCTGCTCCGCTTCCGCGACCATGATGATCAGCGGGAGCTTGGGTAGATGTTTGAAGTAATAGAGACGGCGCACCCCGTCGATCGACGACGTTTCAGAGAACGAGCCCTCTGGCGCGGTCTGGAATCGCCGGAAGGTCGCGGCTTTGCTGATGTTGCGCCCGATGGTATGCACGTCGTACGGCTGGCGCATCACCATCACGCCGTCGTTGCCGATCAGCGAGATCGAGCCGTGCTGTCCGAGCGACAGGCCGGCGAACAGTTGGTGGAAATACTCGAGGTTGACCGCAATGAGCACGACGCCGGCAAACGAGCCGTCCGGGTTCGAGATCCGCCGCGAGAGCCCGATGCTGGGCGAGCCTCTTCGCAGGCGCGATATGAACGGATCGCTGACGTAGAGCCCTGCGTCCGGATTGTCGCGGTGGATGGTGAAATACTTGCGATCGGCGAAATTGCCGTGACGCGGCTCGTCGCCGGCGGAATCGAGGACGATGTTGCCGCTGGCGTCGAGCACCAGCATCGAGCCGAGAAACTCTGCCGTCATGGCGTGATCGAACAGCACGGCGCGCCGCAAGCTCGCGGGCGCGGTCATCACGTCGTGACGTTGAAGCCCCGCGATGACAGCCTGCAGCGACAGGTCGTAGAGTTCGAAATTGCGTTCGATGTCACGCTCGGCGATCAGGCCGAGATTGCGGGAGGTTTCGCTCGCCCGCGCGAGCGCGTCGTTACGGCTCTGGAACAGCTGCAACACGCACAGACCCATGAGCGCGCACGCAATCACGATACCGATCACGACGATGGTATAGGGCGCCGTCGACCTGAATTGCATGTGTCTCCTCGATGATCACGCTCGTGCGCGGCGCACGACGCGATTACCTCATACTAAATAACGCGCGGGGACATATCAAGCGGGGTTGCCCCGGTCACCGCGCGGCATGGCGCACGATGCCGGGATGCTGCACAACCGTCCCTCACACATCCGGATCCGGAATTCGCGCCGACTGAATCACGACCAGCGTATCCCCCGCCTCGATCCGGCACGGCGGATCCTCGTAGAACGAATGGATCTTCCCGCAGCGATCGAGCCCGACGACGATCGCGCCCGGCACGACGTTCGTCATGCAGCCGATTTCGTGCGGCAATGCCTCGCGCTCCAGCAGCGTCGCGCGCCCGCGCGTCGACAGCATGTCGTTCACGAACGGCACGATGTAGCGGCTATGCACCGCATCCGCGAGCAGCAGCGCGCCGATCTTCGTCGACGACACGATCACGTCCGCGCCCGCCTGCCGCAGCTGCCGCTGATACAGGTTCTCCTGGATCCGCACGACGATCTTCGTCTCGGGCGCGATGCTGCGCACCGACAGCGTCAGCAGGATCGCGGTCGGGTCGTCGGTCACCGAGATGATCACGGCCTTCGCCGAGCGCACTTGCGCCTGCTGCAGCAGATCCTCGTGCGCGGGATCGCCGAGCAGCCCCGTCACGCCGAGCGACGTCGCTGCCTCGAGCGCCTGCTGCTGCGGGTCGATCACGATGACCGTCGACGGATCGATACCGCTCTCGAGCAGCTCGCGCACGGCGATCGACCCCGACAGGCCGTAGCCGCACACGACGATGTGATCGGACAGTTGCTTCTGCAGGCGTTTCATGCGGAATTCCTCGATGACGCGCTGGATCACGAACTGATACGCCGTGCCCAGGAAGATGAACCAGATGCCGATGCGGATCGGCACGATGAAGAACGCATCGATCAGACGCGCGCGCGCGGTGACCGGCACGATGTCGCCGTAGCCGACCGTCGCGACCGTGACCATCGTGAAGTACACGAGATCGGCGACGTTCATCGGCGTGCTCTTGGTCGAATCGCGCAGGCCGTCGCGATCGAGATACAGCACGAGAAACGCGAGCATGCACAGCACCACGACCGCGCCGAGACGGAACAGCAGCGTGCGCCGCGGCGACGTCGCGGGACGCGTGAACAGCGTGCGCGCACGCGGCGCCTGCCACGGATCGCGGGCACGACGCAGGCGTGAGCGCAACGAGCGGCGCTTGTCGGAGGGCGTTGCCAACGGGGAATCTCCTGAAGATTGCGGGCTCGATTCTACGACGGGAACACGCGGGCCCGTCCGCTACAGCATGCTGCGCGGCCGCACCATCGTCCCGTCGGCGAAACGCCCGGCGCGGAACGCCGCCAGGTCGAGCGACGGCGCGCCCGTATCGACCCATTCGGCCAGCAGCCGCCCGACGATCGGCCCCATCGCGAAGCCGTGCCCGCAGAAGCCGGTCGCGATCGCGAGCCCGGACGGCATGCCGGGCGCGTCGATCACCGGAATCCCGTCGGGCAGCACGTCGATCAGGCCGGCCCAGGCCTCGACGATCTGCGCGTCCTTCAGCGCGGGGAAGATCGCCTTCAGCTTCGCGAGCGCGCGCGGCGCATGCGCGCGATTCGGCTGCGGCTGCGGATCGCGCGGCTCGATCGGCCCGCCTCCGCCGCCGATGCGCGCGCAGGCATCGCGCCACGCGGCGCCATTCAGATGCAGCCGGAACTT
Source organism: Burkholderia sp. Bp8986 (assembly GCF_003854225.1). Lineage (NCBI taxonomy): Bacteria > Pseudomonadati > Pseudomonadota > Betaproteobacteria > Burkholderiales > Burkholderiaceae > Burkholderia > Burkholderia sp. Bp8986. Next base: position 63,108 of record NZ_QTQM01000009.1, read on the forward strand.
CTCGCGCTGCGACCAGAATTCCGGCCAGAACAGGCTCAGGCCGCGCAGATGGCCGAGCGTCAGGTCGACGTCGACCTGCATGTCGTCGGCGAGATTGATCGCGCCGTTGCTGCGTTGCCGGATGCCGAGGCCGTGCCCCCAGATCGTCGACGCGGACACGTCGGGCAACACGTTGGTGCGCATGCAGGTGCCGCGCACGGCCTGCTGCGGCAGCCGGATGCCGACGCCGTCGAGCAGCCGGAAGCTGGTCGCGCCGGCCGCGCAGATCACGCGCCGCGTGCGGATCGTGCCGCGCTCGGTCACGACGCCGACGACCGCGCCGCCGGCCGTCTCGATCGCCGTCACGCCGCAGCCTTCGAAGAAACGCGCGCCGGCTTGCGTCGCGCGCGCCGCGAACGCGGCGGCCACGCGGCGCGGTTCGGCCTGCCCGTCGGTCGCCGTATACAGCCCGCCGAGCGTGCGCGCCTGCGTCGACAGCCCGGTCACGCGTTCGTCGATTTCCGCGCGCGTCAGCGTGCGCGTGTCGAGCCCGTGTTCGCGCGCAACGGCGAGCCACGCCTGGAACGACGCCCAGTCATCGTCGTTGTCGGCGATATAGAGGCAACCGCCCTGCCGCCATTCGAGGTCGAAGCCGAGCGCCTGCTCGAGCCCTTCCCAGATCCGCATGCCGGCCATCATCAGCGGCACTTCGGCGGACTCGCGGCCCTGCTGCCGCACGAAGCCCCATGCGCGCGTCGATTGCTGGCCGGCAATGCGCGACTTGTCGAGCACGACGGCCTTCAGGCCGCGCAGGCCGAGGTAGTAGGCGGCCGCGCAGCCCATGATGCCGGCGCCGGCGATCACGATGTCGGCTTCGGCCGGAAACGCCGTGTCGGCGTGCGTCAATGCGTCGTGCAGCGGATAGGTGGTCGTCATTGTTCTCTGTTGGCGTCGATACGCCGGCACACTCATCGGCGTTCGCGATGGCATGCGCCGGACAGGCGCCCGGATTGAGGATCGGGATGGCGAACGTGGGGGAAAGTCGATGAACGATCCGGTGCGCGGCCGCGGCCCCGCCATCGGTGACGGTTGCCCGTCGACCGTCCCTGTTTTTTCGCCTTGACGGCGCTATGTTACCGCGCGATAAACTGTATATCCATACAGTATTTCTTCAGCAGTAACATGATCCTCCCCCCATTCGATCCCCCGAAGCTGAACGACCTCACCGAATGGTGGACGAAGTGCACCTACGCCGACGTCCAGCGCCTGATCCTCGAGGTGCAGCACCTTCGTCTGACGCTGTGGGAACTGAAAGCGCACGTCGCGGATGCATCGCGCGGAATCCGCGTGCTCGATCCGGCCATGCTCGCGCACGGCTCCGCACTGAGACGGCTGACCTACCTGCTCGAAAAGGAAATCGAGCGCGCGAATCCGATCGGCCGCACGCGCGACGTGTATGCACCGTTTTCCGATGAATGGCGCGCGCGTGAAGCGCTGCGATGTGCATTGCGCGCGCAGCCCGAACCCGCGGAAACCGGCACGCTTCCCTGCACGATTCCGGAATTCCAGCGCATCACCTGGGCCGAGCTTCGCGATCGCTGGCGTCACCTGAGCGACAAGCAATCGAGCCGGCAGAACATCGAGCAACGCATGGTGCTCGAGATCGCGCGTCAGCGATCCGTGATCCTCGCGCGCGCGCGAAAACTCGTCGATGCCGCGATCGCCGAAGCGGCGGCGGAAGGCAAGCAGTTGTTCGCGCTCGATCAACTCAAGCGGCTGCTGTCCGTCGAGCGGGAAGACGGAGAGCCGTTCACGTATATGCCGGCGTAAGGCGATTCGAATTCGGCGGTCATTTTTCGAGGGTTCTTCGATGTCATTCGTGTTCCTGATCATGACGACATGACGATACTTTCCCGTGCAATGCGTCGGGCAGGCCATGCTTCATTGATCAATGCCGAAGGCGCGACGACCGCGAGGTCATCGCAACACAAGGACGTTATCGAAGATCGAAAGGCGCGGTTCGCGCCGGGACGATCCCGGTGCAACCGGTACCGGGGTGATCAGTGTGGATAGCTCAACCGACGCGTTTGCGTGCGCGCCGTGCGGTTGTACGGCTGAAGCCGCGCGAGCTGTTCGATCGACATCGTGACGACTTCGAGCACATGCCGTGCGATCTCGTCGTCCGTCATGCCGGCGTCGACGTACTGTTCGATGCTCATCGTTCGGGGCGGATGGCTGCCTGCGTCGTCGTCGACGATGTAAATCCTGGCGGTACGGTGCTCCGACGACAACATGAGCTGGACAGTTTTACCGAGAACGACGATCTGCATGCACAAAGTGGCCATTCGCTGCCTCCAATTGCGTTGCCTTCAATCGAGCATCGAACGATACCTCACAACCCGGGCGATGAATCTACTCGCTTCCCCGGATATTCGAAACCATCAGGAATCAATCGCGGGCCGGCTGTCCATCGCCTTCCGCGAACCTTTCTGCCGGGCGCGACGATCCGGGCGCGTCGCCATGCGGCAACGGCGCCACGCGGCAAAGGCGAGAAGGTGCGCGCGACCCCGCCGCGCCTCCGGGCGTCACTCGTAATTTTCGCTTTGAATGGGGGGCGCCCGTTCGGCGCCCTAATGGCTCACGGTGCATGCACCGGCCGGTCGAGCCGGCGCCCGTCGTGCCCGGGCAAACGACGCGCTACGCGTAGCGGCTCAACCAGGCTTCGGAGAATGCTTTCGCGTAGGCGACGGCGTCCGCTTCGGTATCGAATTCGCCCAGCTTGCGGAAAGCGGCCTCGCGGCTGAAACCCAGCTTCGTGACCTCGACCTGGGCGGCATATTTGCCGTCCTCCGTCACGCGCGGTTCGCAGTTCATTTCGTACCCGCGCATCACAAATTTCTTCTGCATCGCTTCAACACTATTTTGAGACGGGCGAATCGTAGCATGGGGTTCCGCCGCGTTCATGCGCGTGCCCGACCAGAGCATCCCCATCGGTTTCATTAGAGTAAGCCGTCGAACCATCCGCGTGTAAGATCCGGGGCCAGCTGGCCCGACACGGACGCCATGTAAAAATTTGTCGCCGACGCAGCGGCACGATGCCGCGCTTCGGGTCGCCGACACGCCCTGCTCTGGTGCATTTCGTCGGCAGTGCGGTGCGATTACGTGCCGCTCGGCGAGGAATCGTGTCCCGGCGTCTCGCGATCCGCGTCCGAAGGTTGCGAACGGGCCAGTGGTGCCTGACGCACGCCTGTGGATCTAGCGTAACGTCGTGACACACCTTTCACAGAAAGGCACCGATTGCGACATGGAATGACACTCGTTTTGCGGTAAAGTTATCTTTTCCGCGCGTGGCCGGTCGGCTCGCCCCTGGACGTCATAAAGACTGTCCGCCGAGACTGCCGCAAGGCGTCGTTCTGAACGTCACGATCCGTTCCCGTAGCATGACCACTGAAGCAATCACCACGGATTCCCTCGCGGTTGCCGAGCGCGTGCGCGAGCTGATGACCCGCAACGGCATCGGCAAGCGCCAGCAAACCACCGAGCTGTGCCGCATCCTCGACCTGAGCTTTTCGCAGGGTCACCGCAAGCTGCGCGGCAGCAGCCCCTGGACGCTCGCGCAAATCAAGAAAGTCGCCGAAGCCTACGGCGAGCCCGCCGCTCAACTGTTCGGCGCGCAGACGCTCGACCCCGGCATGGTCGGCGCCTATTCGCAGGAGGCCGTCCTGTACGCCGGCGTCGCTGAAATTCCGTGCACCGCCTGGATCGGCGCGCCGCTCGAAGCCGGCGCGCGCCCCGAGTTCGTCGCGTACGAACAGAACGGCCGCTGGCGCGTGCTGCGCCATACGGGCGTGCTGTATCAGAACGCGTACGACGTGCACAAGATCGAGATCTATCCGCGCCGCGCGGAGAGCGACAAGCTCGTCGTCGCGGTGATCGATCCCGATCGCGTCAGCGCGACCGAGTTGTGCCGCTATCTCGAGCGGCAGGGATTCTCGACGGCCGCGTTCGACGGCCTCGCACCGTTCGTCGACGCGCTGCAGGGCCAGGCGTTCGACGCGGTCGTCACCGAATGGCTGTTCGACGACAGCACGGCCGCCACCGCGATCAAGGCGGTGCGCACGTCCGACAATCCGGGCGCGCCGATCTTCGTGCTGACGGGCGACCTGCTCACCGGCCGCGCGAGCGAAGCGGACATCAGCGAAGTGATCCGCGCATTCGACGTCGTCTGCTACGAAAAACCCGCGCGCATGGCGATCCTCAGCGCCGACCTCGCGAAGCGGCTCGCACGCGGGTAATTCCCGCACGCCGTCTACCTCTTTCGCATGGCCGGCGCCCCTGCGGCGCGGCGGTCGTGAACAGGTTCCTCAGTACAATAGCCGGACCCCGTTCACGACCGGCATCCGCCGCCCGACTTCATGGCCCGCCTCATTCCCGACGACTGGAAAAGCCTCGCCGCCACCGGCGCGGCCGAACGCGAGCGCGAGACGCTTGCCGCCCTCGAACACGCGCTGCCGGACAACTACACCGTCTATCACGGCGTGCACTGGACGCGTGCCGACCAGGGTTTCTCGGTGTTCGGCGAAGCGGCGTTCGTCGTCGTGAGCCCGGCCGGCCGCGTGCTGCTGATCGAGCAGAAGGCCGGCTTCCTGCGCGAAACGCCGAAGGGGCTCGTGAAGGTCTACCTGCAGAAGGAGCGCAACGTCCCGATCCAGCTCGCGCGCACGCAGGAGACGCTGCACCGGCGGCTGACCGCCGCGCTCGGCGCGGGCGTCTATGGCGTCGAGGCGCTGCTGTACTGCCCCGACTACGCGATCCGCGAGACGGCGATCGCCGGCGTCGCGGCCGACCGCATCGTCGATGCGTCGCGCAAGGCGCAGCTCGCGCAGGTGATCCTGCAGATCCTGCCCGAGCACGACGAGCAGCTGCCGAACGCAGCGAAGCTGCATCACTTCCTCGCGGACGAACTGGCGCTCACGCCCGACACGAGCGCGCTCGTCGGGCAAGCCGGCACGCTCGTCACGCGGCTGTCGGGCGGGCTTGCCGAGTGGGCGCGCCAGCTCGAGTTCACGCCGTTCCGCTTGCGCGTGACGGGCACCGCGGGTTCGGGCAAGACGCAGCTCGCGGTGCAGGCGATGCGCGACGCGGTCGTGGCCGGCAAGCGCGTGCTCTACGTGTGTTTCAACCGGCCGCTCGCCGACTACATCGCGCGCATCGCGCCGCCCGGCGCGAAGATCGCGAACTACCATCAGCTGTGCGACTGGGTCGCCCGCGATGGCGGCTATACGCCCGACTTCGACACGCCCGGCGCGTTCGAGCGGCTCGAGGCGCGCTTCGCGCAAGCGCCGATTCCGGAACGCTGGCGCTTCGATGTGCTGATCGTCGACGAGGGACAGGACTTCCACGCGCCGTGGGCGGCGGCACTGGAGCGCCTGCTGGCGCCGGACGCCGCGTGGTGGTGGCTGGAAGACCCGCTGCAGAACCTCTATCTGCGCGAGCCCGTCGCGCTGCCCGGCTGGGTCACGCTGAAGGCGCTGACGAACTACCGCAGCCCGCGCGACCTGCTCGAATTCGTGCGCGACGTCGTCGGCCGCGTCGAGCCGCTCGCGGCCGAACTGCGCTCGGGCAGCCCGTTCGACGGTTCCGATCCGTCGGTGTCGTCATACGGGGAAGACGGCGCGTCGGGCGACGCACTCGCCGAAGCGTGCATCGACGCGACCAAGCGCGCGATCACGCACGCGCTGTCGCTCGGCTTCCGCAAGCAGGACATCGCGGTGCTGTCATATCGCGGCCGCGAAAGCTCGGTGCTCGCGCGGCTCGACCAGCTCGGCCCGCACCGGGTCAAGCGCTTCACCGGCAAGTACGACCTGTTCGGCAACCCTGAATATCGCGAAGGCGACGTGCTGCTCGATTCGATCTACCGCTTCAAGGGGCAGTCCGCGCCGTGCGTGATCCTCACCGAGATCGACTTCGACACGCTCGACGCGCGTGCGGCCCGCAAGCTGTTCGTCGGCGCGACGCGCGCGACGATGAAGCTGCTGCTCGTCGCGTCGGCGCGCGCGGCGGCGCAGCTTGCGGGTGGATGACGCGGCGGAACGCATGAACCGCAATTTCATTCACGGGAACGTGACTTATCGAAGCGTGATCGGGCTCGAACAAATACCGTCCTTCCACGATGCCGAACTCGTTACGATCGACCATCGTCCGACCGATCGAGAGTTACGCCTTCGATTCAGTCGAGTCGGCGGTGACGTCAACACCTTCCGCTTCACCGGCGTCATCTGCCAGCGAGTGTTCGATTTTGCAGAACAGAACGTCGTGTCACGCCTTCTGATTTCCCCTGCCTACCCGTTCTCGGCAGCGGAGGTGGGCCAGTGGTTGAAATGGATCAACAGCAGAGAAGATTTCGAGGCGGCGAATATCGACGAGTCTCTGGCAAATCAGTATCTGGCCGATTTCGCCGCAGGTCGAAAGGCTCTGTTCGTACTCGATCCATCATGCGGCGCAGAGGTCGCGGTCTTGTGCGAGGCGATCGGGTTCAGCGCTCATCCCGCCGTCTGAACATCAGACGGCGTCACGTCGACGGTGAAACATGTCGAGGTAACCACCGTTCCTCAAGCTACCCGAAACGCCCCCACCGCCCGCCGCAGCCCATCGGCCTGCTCCTCGAGCGAGGCCGCAGCCGCCGCCGCCTGCTCGACCAGCGCCGCGTTCTGCTGCGACACCTGATCCATCTGCGACACCGCGCGGTTCACCTGCTCGATCCCGTCGCGCTGCTCGTTCGACGCGGCCGCGATCTCGGTCATGATGCCCGTCACACGGCCGATCGCCTGCTGGATGTCCTGCATCGTCGCGCCGGCCACGCCGACCAGCCGCGACCCCGTCGCGACGCGCTCGACCGACTCGCCGATCAGCGTGCGGATCTCCTTCGCGGCCGACGCCGAGCGCTGCGCGAGCGTGCGCACCTCGCCCGCGACCACCGCGAAGCCGCGGCCCTGCTCGCCCGCACGCGCGGCTTCGACCGCCGCATTCAGCGCGAGGATGTTGGTCTGGAACGCGATGCCCTCGATCGTGCCGATGATGTCGGCCACCTTCTGCGAACTCTGGTCGATCTCGTTCATCGTGCCGATCACCTCGCCGACGACCGTCGCGCCGCGCGTCGCGATCTCGCTCGCGTTGTCCGCGCACGCCTGCGCCTCGACCGCGTGATCGGCGTTCTGCTTCACGGTCGCCGTCAGCTGTTCCATGCTCGCGGCCGTCTCCTGCAGCGCGGACGCCTGCTCCTCGGTACGCTGCGACAGGTCGGTGTTGCCGGCCGCGATCTGGTGCGTCGCGGTCGAGATCGCTTCGGAACCCTGGCTGACCTGGCGCACCGTATCGGCAAGGCTGCGCTGCATGCCCGTCACGCCCTTGACCAGCTCGGCCATCTCGTCACGCGACGACCAGCGCACTTCCGACGTCAGGTCGCCGTCCGACAGGCGGCGGAAATGCGACAGCAGGCGGTTCACCGGTTGCGTGATCGCGAAATGCAGGCCGACCGCGCAGCCGAGACACGCGGCGAGACCGAACGCGATGCCGGCGATCGCGCCCGCGCGCATCCAGCCGTAATAGGTCTGCGCGGTGTCGTAGACGTCCTTGCCGCGCGCGGCCTGGTACGCGTCGAGCGCGTCGGTCGCCTGCGTGAGCGCGACCGACAGCGGCGGCGCGACCGTCATCAGCAGGCGGTCGGCGTCGTCGCGGCGTCCCGCGCGGATCGCGTCGATCATCGGCTTCAACGCCTGTCCGATCAGCGCCTGGCGCGCGGCGTCGAGCCGGGTCGCGAGCGGGCCTTCGTCGCCGTCGTGCGGCATCGTCGCGTAGGTGCGCCACGCGGCGTCGGCTTTCGCGAGATAGCCCTCGGCCTTGTTGACGATCTCGGGCACTTCCGGCGCCTCCGGATGCAGCATCGCGCGGTCGAGCGTGGTGCGCACGATCGTCAGATTCAGGCTCGCGGCGGACAGCGCGGTCTTCGCGGCCAGCTCGCGCGTATAGGCTTCGTCGAGCGCGCGGTTCGAGCGCTGCATGCCGGTCAGGCCGATCAGGCCCGACACGACGAGCAGCACGGCGACGAGCCCGAGCGTGGAAAAAATCCGCGTACGGATCGAGAAACGGGAAAACAGGGCGTTCAGGTTCATGACGGGACGGGAGCGATAAAGGGTGCCGCGGCAATCGGTCCGCGGCACTCTGGATTACGGTTTGCCTGCAAAAAACTTGAGTCCGGTCCGCCGTCGGGCTGATCGCGATCAATTTTCCCGGCCGGCAATCTCCTGTTACCGATGCAACAAATCGAGGCCCGGCAGAAATTGACCAGGCAATAAATTATCTCTATATTTCGCTCAATTCCCTGCCATGGCAGATATCTCGATGAGAACCGATACCCTCCTTGCCCCGCCAGCCGCCGACGCGGCCCGCCGCGACGCGCCGACCGGGCTGATCGTCGCCGCGCTGCTGCTCGTCATGCTGCTGTCCGCGCTCGACCAGACGATCGTGTCGACCGCGCTGCCGACCATCGTCGGCGAGCTCGGCGGCCTCGACCAGTTGTCATGGGTCGTCACCGCGTACCTGCTGTCGTCGACGGTCGTGCTGCCGCTGTACGGCAAGCTCGGCGACCTGTACGGCCGCAAGATCGTGCTGCAGGCCGCGATCGTGCTGTTTCTCGCCGGCTCCGCGCTGTGCGGCATCGCGCAGGACATGACGCAACTGATCGTGCTGCGCGCGCTGCAGGGGCTCGGCGGCGGCGGGCTGATGGTCGTCACGATGGCCGCGATCGGCGATCTCGTGCCGCCCGACCGACGCGCGCGCTATCAGGGGATGTTCGGCGGCGTGTACGGCCTTGCGACGATCGTCGGGCCGCTGCTCGGCGGCTTCCTGGTCGAACACCTGTCATGGCGCTGGATCTTCACGATCAACCTGCCGCTCGGCCTGCTCGCGCTCGCGGTGATCGGCATCGCGTTCCGGCCGCACACCGCCCACGTGAAGCACCGGATCGACTACATGGGCGCCGCGTTCCTCGCGACGGCCCTCACCTGCGTGATCCTGTTCACGAGCGAAGGCGGTTCGCTGCTGCCGTGGTCGTCGCCGCAACTATGGATGACGCTGGTGCTCGGCGTGGTCGCGGTCGGCGGCTTCATCTACGAGGAGCGGCTCGCGGCCGAGCCGATCATGCCGCTCGAACTGTTCCGCCAGCGCACCTTCGTGCTGATGAGCCTGATCGGCTTCGTCGTCGGCATCGCGCTGTTCGGTTCGGTCACGTTCATTCCGCTCTATCTGCAGGTCGTGAAAGGCTCGACGCCGTCGCAGGCCGGGATGCAGCTGCTGCCGATGATGGGCGGGATGCTCGCGATGTCGGTGGTCAGCGGTCGGCTGATCTCGCGGCTCGGCACGTATCGGCCGTTTCCGATCGCGGGCACGCTGATCGGCGGTGTCGCGATGGCGCTGCTGTCGACGCTGTCGCTCGACACACCGCTGCACACGATGTACGCGTACATGGCGCTGCTCGGGATCGGGCTCGGCATGGTGATGCCGGTGCTGACGCTCGCGGTGCAGAACACGGTCGAATTCCGGCACATGGGGGTCGCGACGTCGGGCGCGACGCTGTTCCGCTCGATCGGCGGTTCGCTCGGCGTCGCCGCGTTCGGCGCACTGTTCTCGCACGGGCTGCAGTCGCGGATCGTGCAGGCGCTGCCGGCCGGCACCGAGCTGCCGCCCGCGCTCGGCCCGGCGGCCGTGCACCAGTTGCCGGATGCGGTGCGCGATGCTTACCTGCATGCGTTCGCCGGGTCGCTGCACGTGGTGTATCTCGCGGCGGCCGGCGTGATCGCGATCGCGTTCGTGCTCGCCTGGTTCGTCGAGAGCGCGCCGCTGCGCAAGCACAACTGATTCGCAGGCCGGCGGCAGCGATCGCCGGCCGATCGAAGCCACGAGGCGACCGTTCTCCCGATTTGCGATCGCCGTGCCGCCCCGCCCGCCGTCACGGCACCAGCACCACCCCGCCCGTCGTCTGCCGCGACTCCAGCAAGCGATGCGCGTCGGCCGCCTGTTCGAGCGGCAGCCGCGCGCCGATCTCCACGTGCATCCCGCCCGCGAGCCGCTCGAGCGTCGCGCGCGCCGCTTCCCGATACCCCGCCACGTCACGCGCGATGAAACCCAGCACGCTCGGCCGCGCCAGCGCGATCGAGCGGGCCGGCCCGAGTTCGTCGAGATCGATCGTCTGCCGCGCGCCGATCGCGGCGACCTGCCCAATGCTCGCGACCATCCCGAACGGCCGGACCGCGCCGAGCGTACGCGTCAGCACGTCGCCGCCGATTCCGTCGATCGCGTAGTCGACGCCCGCGCCGCCGCCGAACGCGCGGGCCGCCGCGACGAAATCCGCCTCGCGATAATCGACCACCGCTTCCGCCCCGTGCGCGCGCACCAGCGCCGCCTTCGCGGCCGAGCCGACCGTGCCGATCACCCGTGCGCCGAGCGCGCGCGCCCACTGCGTCGCCAGCAAGCCGACGCCGCCGGCCGCCGCATGCACGAGCACGGTCTCGCCGGCGCCGACCTGCCGCACGCGGTGCAGCAGCATGTAAACAGTAATGCCTTTCAGCAGCCCGGCCGCGGCCGCGTCGTCGCTCACGCCGTCGGGCACGGGCACCACGCGCTCGGCAGGCAGCGTGCGCAGGCTCGCATAGCTGCCGGTCGGCAATCCCGCATAGGCAACGCGCTGGCCCGGGACGAGCGCCGTCACGCCGGGCCCGACCGCCTCGACCACGCCGGCCGCCTCCACGCCGAGCGCGTCCGGCAATGCCGGCAACGGGTGCGCGCCGGTCCTGAAATAAATGTCGACGAAATTCACGCCGACGGCGGTCTGGCGAATCCGCACCTCGCCGGCACCGGGCGGCACGACGAGCGCATCGACACGGCGCAGCACGCCGGCGTCGCCGTAGCGGTCGATCCCGATCCGGGTGGCGGTGGCAGTTTGGGTCATGGCGTTCCTCTCGATCGAATGAAGTGACACGATCATCCCATCGTGCATAATCGAACGGAATTCCCGTTACGCGCCCATCTACTGTGCAAAATTCGACCGAACCAACGGCAGTGTCCGCGCCGCCGATGAGCTGGGACGACCTCCGCTATTTCCTCGCGGTGATGCGCGGCGGCAGCCTGTCGGCCGCGGCGCGGGCGCTGCAGGTCCAGCATTCGACGGTTGCCCGGCGCATCGACGCGCTGGAGTCCGCGCTCGGCATCCGGCTGTTCGACCGGCTGCCGCGCGGCTGGCCGCCGACCGACGAAGGGCTGCATCTCGCCGAACATGCGGCGCGCGTCGAAACCGACGTACATGCGTTCGCGCGCACCGCGCAGGGGGCGGCGGCGCTCGAGGGGGTGGTGCGCGTGTCCGCGTCGCCGGTGTTCGCGAGCCACTTCCTCGCGCCGCGGCTCGCCCGCGCGCAGCGCGCGTGGCCCGCGCTGCGGATCGACCTGATGGGCGAAATGCACGCGGCCAACCTGTATGCGCGCGAAGCCGACCTCGCCGTGCGCTTGTCACGACCGAACGAGCCGGGGCTGGCCGCGCGCCGGCTCGGCACGATGCGCTTCGCGCTGTGCGCGTCGCCCGACTGGGCCGCCGCGCCGCCCGACACCTGGGCATTCCTCGGTTACGACGACGCGCTCGCGCAAATGCCGCAGCAGCAATGGCTCGAGCGCTTCGCGGCCGGGCGCCGCTTCGCGTTCGTCGCCAACGACCTGGCCGCGCTGCATCGTGCGTGCGTGGCCGGTGCGGGAATCGCGTTGCTGCCGCGCTTTCTCGTCGACGATCCAGCACTCGACGCCCTGCCGGCAGCGTCCCGGTCGCCCGGCGAATCCGAAACCGGCGGTCCCCGCGACGCGGCCGGTGCCCGCGCCAACGCCCACCAACCCGCCCGTGCCGCCGCGGCAACCGACGCAGCCGCCCCCGCGGCGCTCGTCGAACTCACTGCCGCACCACGCTGCGACATCGAGCGCGAAATCTGGCTCGTCGTTCATCCTGACGTGCGCCGGTCGCCGCGCGTGCAACGCGTCGCGGATGCAATCGCCGACGCGGTGCATGCGGCCGACGGGCGGCTCTGACGCCCCGGCCCCGTCAGAACTTCTGCTGCAACCCGGCCATGATTCCCAACTGGTCACGCCCCGCGTCGACCGTCCCGCCGGCGGCGACGGCCTTGGCCGCCGTCGGGCCGTTCAGCATGTAGCCGACCGACGTATAGACGCGCGTGCGCTTCGACAGCAGGTAACTGGCACGCCCGACCAGCAGGGTCGCGCTCGCGCCGGTATTGCGCGCCGACCCGCGTTGCAGGTAGCGCGTGCCTTGCGCGTCGAACGATACCGCCGGCGTCCGCGCGTAGGTCACCCCGGCGAACAGGATATCGGTCTGCACATGGGCCGAGGCCGCGACGTTGTTTCGTATCCACCCCGCGCCGAGCTTCGCTCGCCCCACCAACGCGTAGCCGTCGACGACGGTGTGCGTGCTCGTATGGGCGCTGCTGCCTAGCGGCGGCGCCGCGCCCGGTCCGCCGCGCTTGACATCGCCGGACGCGGCGAAACCGAAACGCGGCGTGTCGTATGCGACCAGCGCCGTATATTGCCGGCACGCGAGCGGACTGCCGGGCACCTGCCCCGCGCAGCCAGTGGCGGAGGGGCCGGCCGGCCCGGCGGCGTCGCGCCCGAAGCTGTAGGTGCCGCCGATCGTGAATCGGCCGAACTTGCCCAGGTAGCCGATCGCATTGTCGCTTCGAGCATTCGGCAGATACGCGTCGAAGTTGCTCGGGGAATGGATCGACGGCCCGATCACGTCGGCGTTGGCGAGCGCATGGGCCGTCATGTTCATCTGCCTGCCGAGCGTGAGCGTTCCATAGGCGCCGCCCAGCCCGACGTTCGCCTGCCGGCCGAACAATCGCCCGCCGCCACCGAGCCGGCCCGTGCCGGGCTGGAAGCCGCTTTCCAGCACGAAGAACACCCGGTATCCGCCGCCGAGCTCCTCGACGCCCTTCACGCCCCACCGCGACGGCATTGCGCCCGTCAGGTGCGGCATGTCCACCGTCGATCCGCCCTTCGCCGCGCGGTTGTAATAGGAAATGCCTGTATCGACAATGCCGTACAACGTCGTGCCGCCTTGCGCATGCGCGATGCCGGATGCCGCCGTCAGCGCCCATGCAAGCGCTCGCCGCTTCGCAACCGTCCGCCTCTCAGCGGAGCCGATCCGCATGACCGGGGCTTTCCATGCGCCACACGACGCAGCGCCCCGTCGCGCCGCATTTGCGCCGGCGCACTGCTCAGGATTGCTTGACATATGCCTGCTGCCGTTCGCCGGGGCTGCCCGCCTGATCTCGATGCGAAGCCGAGCGTCGATGATCGATCAGGCCGACCGCGAGCGCCGCCGCCAGCGCGGGCAGCCCGATCGCCATGAAGTTGCGCTCCAGCGGCAGATCAATGCCGACCAGCACGCCGATGACGATCGGCGCCAGGATCGCCCCGCCGCGGCCGATGCCCAGCGTCCAGCCGATGCCGGTCGAGCGGATCGCGACCGGGTAGAACTGCCCCGCATACGCGCAGTTGACGATCTGCGTGCCGATGGTCGACGCGCCGGCCAGCCCGACCAGCACGAACAGCAGCGCAGTCGGCATCCTGTAGCCGAGCAGCGTGATCGAGATCGCCGCGAGCAGATACATCGAAACGAGCACCGTCTTGATCGGAAAGCGATCGGCCAGCCAGCCGCCGCCGATCGCGCCGACCATCGCGCCGGCGTTCAGCACCAGCACGAACGTCAACGCGGAACCGAGGCTGTAGCCCGCCCCGGCCATCAGCCGGGTCAGCCACGAACTGAGCGCGTACACCATGAACAGGCACATGAAGCAGGCAATCCAGAACATGACCGTGCTGATCCCGCGACCGTCGTCGAACAGCCGGCGCACCGGCGCGTTGCCCGCCTGTTCCTCCCGCGGCAAGACATGGCAGTCGTCCGGTCGGGGCCGGTAAGCGGGATCGAGCCGGCACGCGATGCGCGCGAGCTCGCCCGTCCTGCCGCGCCTGATCAGGAACGACATCGATTCCGGCATCCATTTCATGAGCAGCGGGACAAGCAGCACCGGCGCGCCCGCGGCGACGAACACCGACCGCCATCCGTACGCCTCGATCATCCCCTTGCCCATCACGGCCGCCAGCATGCCGCCCACCGAATAGCCACTGAACATCAGCGTCACCAGCGTGCTGCGCATGCGGCGCGGCGCGTACTCGGTCATGTGGGCGATCACGTTCGGCATCACGCCGCCGATGCCGATCCCCGCCAGAAAGCGGGCGGCGCCGAACAACGCGGGCGTCGGCGCCAGCCCGGCCGCCGCGGTAAAGACGCTGAACAGCGTCAGGCAGGCCGCGATGGCCCGCCGGCGCCCGATCCGCTCGGCGACGGTCCCGAACACGATGTTGCCGAACATCATGCCGAACAGCGCCGAACTCACCATGAAGCCGGCATGCGCGGGGCTGACGCCCATGTTCTTCATGATCGCCGGCAGCGCGATGCCGGCCACCGCGAGATCGTAGCCGTCGAACACGATGATCAGCGCGCACCAGAACAGCACGACACCGTGCAGCGGGCCCAGCCGCGCATCGTCCGAGAGCGCCTGCAGATTGATTTGACGCATGGAGTTCCTTCCTTTTCCAGTGGGGAGGCTTCGAATCAGTACGATCGGCCGGCCCGCATATTTAGTAGTTATCCGAATTTATTTACGAGATGCACCGGCTTCCGGTCGAACGTCGACGCAGTGTAGGAAGCCACAATGATTCCCACTATCCGGAATTTGCATGCCGCGCACGAATTCAATCCGTTTTTTTCTCACGCCGGGCTCTATCCGGATTTTTCCTGAGCGGGAACAGGACTGTCCGATTCTTGCAACCCCGTGCGATACCTTAGACAAGCCTGACGAAGATCAATATCATCCATTCAGGAGATTTCGCGCACGCAAGAAAAACCGATGCGGCACGACGCGCATCCGCGGCCCAGCCGGATGCACTGCACGGAAATGCCGCACAGGAGACGCCCCATGCCCCTCACGCCGAATGCGGACGTGCTGTCCGCGCTGTACCGGAATTGCCTGTTCCGATCCGGATCGCGCACGGATGCGCACGAGCAGGTTTCGGCGGAACTGGCCGAGCATGTGCTGCGCTGGAAGCACGGCGTGCCCGACGCCGCGCTTTTCAAGGGGCGACTGAATCGTCTGAGCGTCTACGCGCTGCAGTACGGCGCCGAAGTCGAGGTCGTGCCGCGCCCGTTCGACGGCTTTTCGCTCGTCCACACGTCGCTCGCCGGCGGCGCCGAAATCGACTGCGACGGACATGTGATGGACGTGCTCGAAGGACGGACCGCCGTGCTCGCGCCCAGGACGCGCGTGCGCCTGCGCTGGCGGCCCGGCACCCGGCAACTGATCGTCAAGGTCCCCGATGCGCTGCTGCGGGCGGTTTCCGGCCACCCGCCCGACGACGGACCGCCCGCCCTCGCGCCGGGATTTCTGTTGCCGCCTGCACTGGCCTCGCAATGGGACCTGATCGCACAGTTGCTGCTCAACGTCCTCGCGCTGGCCGGCGACGGCGGCATTCGGGCCGAGTGGCGCGACCACTTCGAACGCAGCCTCGCGTTATTCCTGCTCGTACATTGCCCGCCGCCGTCGGCAACCGGGAATGCCCTCGCGTCACCGGAAGCGTGCAACCCACCGGTGACATCCGGATCCCCGGGCGGCATCCGACAAATGGACGCGCTCCTCGAATTCATCCATGCGCGACTCTGCGCGCCCATTTCGCTCGAGGATCTCGCCAGGGCGGCCGGCGTCAGCTTCCGGACGCTGAACGTGCTGTGCCGCAGCTACCACGGCGCAACCCCGATGGAACTGCTGCGCAACATCCGGCTCGACGCCGCCCGCGTGCAACTGCTGACCGACCCGATGGCCAGCATTACCGATACGGCGCTGACGTTCGGTTTCGGCCACCTTGGCCGCTTTTCGGGCTATTACTTCGCCCGCTTCAACGAGTTGCCGCGCGATACGCAGAGGAAGCGGCTGCCGAACTGAATGCGACGACGCGCGACGTCCGGCCGTCGCCCGGCCGTCGCTTTACGCGCCGGGCAATCGCCCGCATAGTAAGGGTTTGCCCATGCCTCCGCCCGTTGCCATGTCCGCCACCCCCGCCGCCTGCGTCGTCCGCGACGCGACCGATACCGATCTCGACGCCATTCACGCGATCTACGCGCACCACGTGCGCCACAGCGTCGCGTCGTTCGAGGAGGCGCCGCCCGACATCGACGAACTGCGCGCGCGCCGCGACGCAGTGCTGCGTCACGGGCTGCCCTATCTCGTCGCGGAATGCGACGGCCGCATCGCCGGCTACGCGTACGCAACGCCGTATCGCACGCGCAGCGCGTACCGCCACACGATCGAGGATTCGATCTACATCGACGACACGCAGCGCGGCCGCGGCATCGGCCGCGCGCTGCTCGCGGCACTGATCGCGCGCTGCGAAACCGGCCCGTGGCGGCAGATGATCGCGGTGATCGCCGACGGCGGCACCGGCGGGTCGACGTCGCTGCACCGCGCGTTCGGTTTCGAGCCGGCCGGCGTGCTGAAGGCGGTCGGTTTCAAGCACGGCCGCTGGATCGACACCGCGCTGATGCAGCGCGCGCTCGGCGACGGCGCACGCACGCTCCCCGCCGCGCCCGAGCCTGTCGCGTCGCGCTAGAATGGCCGCATGTCAAAACAGACTCCAACCATGCCAGACGAGGCCGCGCCGGATTCCCGCAACGAGTACACGGTCGATGAACTCGCTCGCGTGTCCGACACGACCGTGCGCAACGTCCGCGCGTACCAGGATCGCGGGCTGCTCGCGCCGCCCGAGAAGCGCGGGCGCGTCGGCATCTACGACGACACGCACGTCGCGCGCCTGAAGCTGATCAACCACCTGCTCGCGCGCGGCTACACGCTGTCGAACATCCAGGACCTGATCATGGCGATCGACGAGGGTCACGACCTGCGCTCGATCCTCGGCCTGGAAAACGCGATCGGCGGCCGCTGGTCGCACGAACTGCCGAAAACCTATTCGCTCGCGCAACTCGCGCAGATGTTCGGCCCGCAGACGGCGTCGCAACTGTCGCGCGTGACTGAACTCGGGCTGCTCGAACGGCGCGGCCTGTCGTTCGTCGCGAAAAGCCCCGCGCTGCTCGAGGCGGCAGCCGCGATGACGAAGGAAGGCATCCCGCCGCGCGAGCTGCTCGACGTGATCAGCCTCGCGCGGCCGCACTTCGACGCGATCGCGCGGCTGCTCGTCGATCTCGTCGTGAAGCGGCTTGACCGCTATGACGAAGGCACGCTGCCGCCCGTCACCGACGTGCCCGCGCTCGTCGATGCGATCTGGCGCCTGCGCCCGCTCGCGGCCGTGTTCGTCGAGGGCGAGACGAACCGCGCGCTCGAGAACGCCGCCAGTGCGTATCTGGGCGGCCGTGTCGCGACGATCCTCGACCGGAAACTCAGTGACGAAGCGGCACGCCAGGCCGGCACGTCGGATAGGTCCGATGCGTCCGGCCCGCAAGGCGACGGCGACAAAGCATAGGACCGCCGCCGTCATATTCATATCGGCATTGCTTGGTTTGCGGGCCCGACCGCCCATGCGACGATTCTTCCAACCGAGCGGCACACGCCGCTCCCCGAAGACGTTTCGCATGGAGTCCGTTCGATGATTCGTTTCACCCGCTGGATCACCCGCACCGCCGCGACGGCGCTCGTCGCCGTCGCCGCCACATCGGCCTTCGCGCAAGGCAGCGCCGACAAGGTCGTGCGCATCGGCTACCAGAAGGCCGGCCTGCTGTCGGTCGTCAAGACGCAGGGCTCGCTCGAGACGCGGCTCAAGCCGCTCGGCTACACCGTCCAGTGGTTCGAATTCCCGGCCGGCCCGCAACTGCTCGAGGCGCTGAACGCGAACAGCATCGACTTCGGCTACACGGGCGCGCCGCCGCCGGTGTTCGCGCAGGCGGCCGGCGTGCGCTTCGTGTACGTCGCCGCGGAACCGCCGTCGCCGCACAACGAGGCCGTGTTCGTGAAGGCCGATTCGCCGGTCCGCTCGCTCGCCGACCTGCGCGGCAAGAAGGTCGCGCTGCAGAAGGGTTCGAGCGCGAACTACCTGTTGCTCGAAGCGCTGAAAAAGGCCGGCGTACGCTACGACGAAATTCACCCGGTGTACCTGCCGCCCGCCGACGCGCGCGCCGCGTTCGAGAGCGGCAACGTCGACGCGTGGGCCGTGTGGGATCCGTACTACGCGGCCGCGCAGAATTCGCTGAAGATCCGCACGCTGTCCGACTACACGGGCCTCACGCCCGCGAACAACTTCTACGAGGCAACGCGTGGCTTCGCGGAGCAACATGCCGACGTGGTCGGCACGATCCTGAAGCAATTGCGCGAGACGGGCCTTTGGGTCAACGGGCACCCGGCCGAGACGGCCGCGCTGATCGCGCCGAAGGTCGGCCTGCCGCAGCCGCTCGTGGAAACGTGGATCAAGCGTGTGCCGTTCGGCGCGGTGCCGGTCGATGAGAAGATCGTCGCGGTTCAGCAGGGCGTGGCCGATGCGTTCCATGCGGCGAAGCTGATTCCGCAGAAGCTGAACGTGGCCGATAACGCGTGGACCGACAAGGGCGTGGCAAGCGCGCTCGCGGCGAAGTAACGCACGGTTCGCACTCGTTTCGAACAGGCTGACGGGTACCCTGCCCGTCGGCCTGTTTTGGTTCCGTTCGAATTTTCGGGGAACGTCGGGCGCGCTGGCGGCGTTCGGCCATCTGCCCGTACTTCGAACCGCCATTCACACATCGCTTCCATGCGGTCAATTGACCTTCGCGTGCGGACCGTCGAACGACGGCACTCTGTCAAC
This sequence comes from Burkholderia sp. Bp8986, assembly GCF_003854225.1. Lineage (NCBI taxonomy): Bacteria > Pseudomonadati > Pseudomonadota > Betaproteobacteria > Burkholderiales > Burkholderiaceae > Burkholderia > Burkholderia sp. Bp8986. The sequence goes on from NZ_QTQM01000009.1 coordinate 82,035, forward strand.
GACGTATTTGGGTCGACCGTAGCTGCACATCCCTGCCGAAATCTTCTTCTGCGCGTAGCCCGGCGGGCAACTGCAGAAGCTCGGTCATCGTGACAATACCTCGCTGACGGGCCGGACTCGTACTTCCGGGTTCGGCCAACAAGCGTCATTCGCACATGCCAATTCGAAGTCTGGTCGCAGACTTTATTCGGTCGACGCGAAATCCTCTTCTCTTGAATTCAGGATTCCGCTCAGTGTGAGCAGACCCGCATCGAGCTGCCCCATGGTTGGCGCAGCAAGCGCAAGCCTGACGGCGTTCGGCGCATGGCCTGGCGAGGCCGCGAAGGTGGTCGACGGCGTCAACGCGATGTCTCGTCGGGCTGCGGCTGCGACTAACGCCTGCGAGCGCCAATGGGCTGGAAGCTTCAACCACAGATGAAAGCACTTTCCGTTCGTCTGAATGTCGAAATCCGACAGACGGTCGGCGGCCAGCTTCTGACGGGCCACGGCGTCGAGGCGTTTCAGTCGTGCGAGTTCGGCAACCGTACCGTCGCTCATCAAGCGCTGCGTGGCCGCAAAGGCAAATCCCGATGCCGTCCATCCGCCCGAGCGCACCGACGCCATCACGGTTTCACGTAACCTACGCGGCGCCACGACGAATCCCAGCGTCAATCCCGGCGCTACCTTCTTCGACAGGCTGTCGATCACAACGCAATTCTCGGGTGAAAGCGCCGCAAGCGGCGGCTCGTCGTCGAGGAAACCGTACACATTGTCCTCGATGATCGGAATGCCGAGCTTTTCTGCGACACGCAAAAGATCTTCTCGTCGCGCAGCATTCATCGTCATGCCCAACGGATTCTGGATTGCGGGCTGAATATAGATCGCCGAAAGATTTGCCTCCCGGTGCGCTTTGAGTATGGCGTCGGGGCGCACGCCGCCTTCGTCCATCGCGAGTGGAACCAATGTGATACCGAGCCGAACCGCGATACCTTTGATAAACGGGTAGGTCAGGGATTCGACGCCGCAGCGCCCGCCCGTCGGAACAATGGCGCCGACCGCGGCGGCAATGCTTTGTCGTCCATTCCCCGTGAAGACCAATTGCTCAGGAGAAGGCGCCCAACCGTCGCGTGTCAGGCATGCGGCCGCGACGTTCCTCAGAGCGGGCGTTCCACTGCTTGTTGCCTGACTCAGGGCGCTCGCGAGTTCGGTAGCCCTTTCGAGCCCGCTCAGGCTTCTCGCGATGAGTGTCGCTTGGTCGGGAAGTATCGGGTAATTGAACTCCAGATCGATCCGGACGTCCCGCGGTTCGCTTGGCGCCGCCGCTCCGCGCCTTGCGTCGCCCGAAACGAACGTTCCTCTCCCTACCTCACCGACGGCGAGCCCTCGTCGCAACAACTCTGCATAGACCCTGCTGGCCGTCGACACGGCGATCTTGCGCTGGTCCGCGAAATTCCGCTGCGGAGGAAGCCGGTCGCCCGGCCTGAGCGTTCCGTCAGCAATGTCCGCGGCGATCGCGTCGGCCAACTTCAGGTATTCCGACTTTGACATTCAATGCACCGAGTTCAATGAATATTGCACCGAGATCAATGTATTTATTGCACCGATATATCATCCGGTGCATTCTGTCTTCACCCCAGATTGTACCGGGATTGCAACGCTTCCACGGCCTATCTGCACGCGCCTTGTTTCGACGAAATCCGCGCAGGCGTCGCATTGACCTCGGAGCATTCATGGAGATGCAATATGCCTTTCACCGCTTCGTTTGCCGCCCGCCCCGCGCATGCGGGAAGGACGACGGGACCTTCACACCTGTTGGGCGGGTGTGACGTCGATCGCGCGAGGTCATCGGGATGATCTCGTCGACCGGCATGGATCTGCAACTGACATTCATGACGATACTGATCGCCTTTGCGGGTGTGTTCGTGATCTCGTTCATGAAAGGGGCGTTCGGCGGCGGCTTTTCGATCGTCGGTATTCCACTGCTGTCGTTGGTGATGGATCCGGTTACCGCGGGCGGAATGCTCGCGCCGTTGTTCATCGCAATGGACCTGTTCGCATTGCGCTACTGGAAGCCTTCGACATGGTCGAAGCCGGACCTGTTGCTGCTTTTGCCGGGACTGGTGACCGGGATCGGCGCCGGCTATCTGACCTTCCGACTGCTCGACCACCGCGCGATTGCAATTGTGATGGCGGCGATTACGCTGATCTTCGTCGGACTATGGTTGGTCGGAGGCGCAGCGTTGACGGTCCGTCCGCGTTCCAGGCCAAAGGCGATCACAGCGGGTCTCGCCTCGGGCGTGACCACGATGGTCGCGCATTCGGGCGGCCCGCCGCTCGCAATGTATCTGCTGCCTCTTGGCCTCAGCAAGGAAGTGTATGCGGGGACGACGAGCATGTTCTTTACCGTGGGGAACGCGACCAAGGCAGTGCCATGGCTGCTGCTGGCCAGGCCGACCGGTAATGTCTGGATCGTGATGGCGGTCTGCCTCTGCGCAATTCCTGCTGGTATCGTGACCGGTTGGCGACTTCACGCGAAACTGGATCAACGTCAGGTTTATCGAGCCTGCTACGGACTGCTGGTGGTGGCCGCGATGAAACTGCTTTGGGATGGCGTAACAGGGTATCTCGCATAAGCGTGGCAAACGAGTCTGTATCTTTGGTTCATATCAATAAGCAGTACTGATATATAGGGCGATCGACAAACGCACTCGTCGTGTTGGTTGATTCACCGACTTTCTGTACTGAACACTGGAGTTTGTATGTCAATTGATGTTTCTCCGACGACCGCATCGCGCCGTCATTTCATGGGCGTCGCAGTGGCAGCCGCCGTGGCAGGCTCGTTCAATGCGGCCGCTTTCGCCGGGGCGGATCGACCCGTCGGCGACATCGCCACGTCGGCCGGCGGCGACGAAACCGCGATCCGGCCGTTGCACGTGCATGCGCCGGAGTCTCGGCTCGTCGAATTGCGGCGACGCATCAAGGCAACTCGGTGGCCCGAGCGCGAGACCGTGCACGATGCTTCGCAGGGTGTGCAGCTTGCAACGATGCAAAAGCTCGCCGACTACTGGGCGACGAGATACGACTGGCGCAAGATCGAGGCAAGGCTCAACGCGTTGCCACAATTCGTTACCGAGATCGACGGGCTCGACATTCACTTCATTCATGTGCGGTCGAAACATCAAAACGCGCTACCGATCATTGTCACGCACGGCTGGCCGGGTTCGATCGTCGAACAGTTGAAAATTATCGATCCACTCACCAATCCGACAGCGCATGGCGGGTCGCTGTCGGATGCTTTCAACGTCGTGATTCCCTCGTTGCCCGGGTATGGTTTCTCGGGCAAACCAACGACGACTGGCTGGGATCCGCAGCGCATCGCTCGCGCGTGGGTCGCTCTGATGCAACGTCTCGGGTACGAGCGATACGTCGCGCAAGGCGGTGACTGGGGAAACGCGGTCACGGAGCAAATGGCCCTGCTGAAGCCACCGGGGCTGCTCGGCATCCACACCAACATGCCGGCAACCGTGCCGGACAACATCGCGACGGCACTGAAATTCGGCGATCCGGCACCGTCCGGACTCTCATCCGATGAAAAACACGCGTTCGACCAGCTCGATTTCTTCTACAAGCACGGGCTCGGTTATGCGCAGGAAATGGCAAACCGACCGCAGACGTTGTATGCGATCGAAGATTCGCCCGTCGGGCTCGCAGCGTGGATGCTGGACCACGACGCCTCGGGCCTCGCACTCATTACACGCGTATTCAATGGCGAGTCTGAAGGGCTGACACGGGACGACGTTCTCGACAACGTCACGTTGTACTGGCTGACGAACACGGCCGTCTCATCGGCGCGATTGTACTGGGAGAGCAAGCTGAGCTTCTTTGCCCCGAAACATGTTGCGATTCCGGTGGCCGTCAGCGTTTTTCCCGACGAGATCTACGCTGCGCCGCAGAGTTGGGCGGAAGCCGCCTATCCCAGGCTGGTTCACTTCAATCGTTTGTCGAAAGGTGGGCACTTTCCAGCGTGGGAGCAGCCTCAGGCACTATCGGAAGAGCTTCGTGTGAGTTTCCGAGCGCTGCGCTAACCGCAGTGAATGACGCAGCACGGCGCGCTGACGCCCATGCATTGACGCATGCAGCTCGCCGTGTTGGTGGCGACATGACAGGCCGGCCGCGTGCCCGGTCGACGACGTGCACGCCGGGCGCGGTAAGGGATTGCCGACCGACCTTGGGGGCATCTGTGACCGTCGGCCGGTGCTCTCCTGAGAGCGGCCGTTGAGGTGGCGACTGATCGATGGTCGGTAATGGGTCGATCTGCGTCTGTCGCGGGCGCCGGGTGGCGGCCGGCCGAGTTCGGCCACAAAGAGACGTTTACCTGTTTCTCTACCGAGACATCTGGACGTCCGGTCCTAGCTCAGCCTCCGCCACTGCCATCGCCCTGCGCGTGACCAGCTCGCCGAGTGCAACGTCGGCAAGCGCAATCCCAAGCGATTTGAAGACCGTTATATCGGCTTGCGAGCGCGTCCCGGCAACTCCATTGGCGATGACATCGCCGAGTTCCGCAACGGTGCTCCAGTCAACGACACCCGGCGCCGCCATCAGCAGATCCCCCGCCTCTTTCTCTGCCTGCTCTAGTGATTCGACAACAATCATGCCGGCCCGGGAAAGCGTCGTATCGTCCACTTCGCGTGCGCTTGGCTTGCTGGAGCCGATCGCTGCGACGAAGGTTCCTGGTTTGAGGTCGGCGCCGTCGAAGAGCGGGACCGTGCTGCGGGTTGCAGTGACAACGACGTCGGCCACCTGCACCGCTGTTTCTGCGGTTGAGGCCTCAAAGCGTACGCCAGCGTAACGCGCCTGCATTTGCGCAATCGCTTCCTGCACGCCCTCGATGCCGACCACCAGTACGCGCTTGATGCCCGAATTCTCGACAAGCGCCCGGATGTGGGCTCTCGCCTGGACGCCAGTTCCGAACACGGCCAGAGCCTCAGCATCGGTGCGGCCAAACGTATCAAACGCGACGCGGGTTACCGCCGCTGTGCGGTATTCCGTGAGTGCGCCGCCGTGGATAATGGAGAGCAACCTGCCGTCACGAGTGGAAAACAACGGAATCACGAAGTCGAAGACGCCGTTGTGCGTCGAGTAGACCTTCGCACCGCACACGCCGGCAGCGGGCAGAATTGCCCCCATCGTGCTCAACGACACGTTTTCGCCGAGCGTGCGCACGCGTGACTGAATCTTTGCGTGCCGGCGGCCTTGTTCAGCAAGCGCAAAGCGCATTGTTTCAATGGCGTCGCCCATGGTGATCAGCCGTTGAACCTGATCGTCGGTAATGATGTACATGGTATTTCCTGGCAGGGTTCAGAAGCGGTAGAAGGCTGCCTGCAATGCGCGGCGGTCATCCGGATGGCTGAGCATCGCCAGCATCAGGAGAATGCGAGCCTTTTGAGGCGCCTGATCGTCGACGACGATCCAGTCATAGTCGTCGTCAGGCTGCGCGCCGTTGCGCACGACTATGCCACTGCCTGTGCGCGAAGCCCTCACCACGTGCATGCCGCCGCGCGTTGCCTCCCGCAGCGGCCCGACCATATGCTCCGCGATGTTGCCGTTGCCGGTGCCAGCGAAGACAAGGCCGCGCGCATCCGCTGCAATGGCGCGGACGAGACTACTGCCAAGCGCGCCGTAGGCGTAGACGACGTCGACTTTTGGCAACGCCTTGATGTCGTCGATGGACCACGGGGTGGAAACAGTATGATCGCGCGATGGCATGCGGTAGTAGCGAGGCTTGCCTTGGGTCACGTAACCAAGCGCGCCGTAGGGCGAGCGGAATGCCTCGAGCTTGAAGCTGTTTGTCTTCGTAACGTCTCGAGCAGTGTGGATTTCTTCGTTTGCGACGACAAGCGTTCCCTTTCCATGCGAGGACGGATGAATGGCTACCGCAATCGCGTCGTAGAGATTCAGCGATGCGTCGGAGCTCATCGCCGATGGCGGCCTCATCGAACCAACTACAACGACGGGCTTCACGCTCTTCAACGTCAGATGCAGAAAGTACGCGGTTTCCTCGATGGTGTCAGTGCCGTGCGTGAGAATGACACCGTCTACTGTGTCGTCCTTGAGCACCTCGGACACCCGCTTCCCGATCATGAGCAGGTGCTGTTCGTTGAAGTTCTCTGAGCCCGCCTGCAGCAGCTGTTCTGCGCTCAGGTTTGCGAGCGACGACGCTTCTGGAATGGCCGACAAGATTTCATCAATCGGGAGCACTGAGCACGCGTATGCTGAAGTGTCGACAGCGCTTGCGCCACGGCCGGCAATCGTACCGCCCGTGCCGATGACCACAATATTGGGTTTGTCTTTCATTCGGTATCGACTCGAGGAATTTTTGATTGAGGACAGCCGTGCGCCACAGGCTGCACGGCTCATTGGGCGAGCGCGAAAAAGCTGGACAGCGACGAGTCAGGCTTGCCGTCGATCCAACCCGTGAGCAACGCAGCTGAACCGGAGGCCAACGTAAAACCGAGCGCACCATGCCCGATGTTGAGCCAGAGATTCGGATAACGCGTGGGCCCGATAATCGGCTTGCCGCGTGGCGTGGCGGGACGCAGCCCGGTCCACTCAGTGGCGTCAGCGTGATTGGCTACAACCTGAGGGAACAGCGCGGCGGCCTCCGCATGTAGCGCGGCAACGCGTGATGGATCGGACTTCAGGGAGTACCCGTCTAGGTCGGCCATACCTGCCACGCGCAACCGGTCGCCAAGTCGCGCATAGACCACTTTGCGGGCGAAATCGGTAACACTCAACATCGGTGCTATTGCCTGAGGTCCCAGCGAGTAGGTCAGGCTGTAGCCCTTGAGAGGATAGACGGGCACACGAACGCCCAATGGCTGGAGCAGGTGCGCAGCGCTTGCCCCGGCAGCTACGACGACATGGTCCGCTTCGAGTGTCCCGCCGCCGCTGCGCGCTACGATGTGTCCGCCTTTGGCGACCTCCAGTGCGTCGATGCGCGTATTCATCGCAAACTGCACGCCGCGTGCCCTCAAAATGGCTTCAAGACCTTTGCTAAAGCGATGGCAATCGGCTGTATCTTCGCTACGCGTATAGATACCGCCGACAATCAGCTCGCGCACATCAGTCAGTGCGGGTTCGAGCGCGACGCATTCGGCGGCAGACAGTGCCTCCTGCTCGCAGCCGAGCGAGCGCTGGAAATCAAGCAAATCGATGGCACCCTTCATGGCGGCAGCGTCGCGGTGCAGGACGAGCTTTCCAGAGTGTTGAAAGTCGAAGTCGAGCGTGGGTTCGTCGCGCAGGAGTTGGTGCATGAGCGCGCGGCTCGCAAATGAGAGCGAGAGCAACTCGCGCGTGGTGAGATTGCTACGCCGGTGCGTGCAGGCGAACACGAATTTCAGGCACCAGAGCCACTGCTCGGTGCTCACCGACGGCCGGAAGCGCACTGGCGAATCCCGTCGAGCGAGCCACGCGGGCAGCTTCGACAGCACGCCCGGCCCGGCAAGCGGCGCGACGTAGCTATACGACAACTGGCCGCCATTACCGAAGCTGGTCTCGGCGGCCACATCACCATGCCGGTCGATAACGATGACCTGATGTCCGGCCCGGTTCAGATAGTAGGCGCTCGCCAGACCGACGACACCTGCACCCAATACGGCAATCTGCATGTCGCTTGTTTCCCTGTTTCACGGTGCACTCACACGAGACAGGATGTTGAGCCAGGCGACACCAGCGGGATTGCACTGAAGAGCAAAAAAACAGAAGAAACGCGACAACGAATCTCCGCCGGACAGGGTGCGCGCAGCGATGGCGTCGCCCCCCCCCCTCGGCCGCACAGCTTCAGTCCTCGGTTGGACCTGCGCGCGAACCACGCAGCTTGCCAGGGGTCACGCCGTAGGTCTCGCGGAACACCCTGATGAAATGCGCGGAATCGGCAAAACCACACTCATATGCGATGTCAGTGACCTTGCGCCCGGTGTTCAGCAGCATCCAGCGCGCGTAGCGTAGCCGCATACCTCGATAGAACTCATTCGGCGACACCTTCATCTCGGCCATGAATGCCCGCTCGAGCTGGCGCACGCTCGTGCCAATCATCTTCGCGATCACCGCGATGTTAAGCGGCGCTTCGAGGTTTTCCTCCATGAGCAGCGCAGCATGGCGTACGTTTGCATCGTCCACCGACAGGTAGCCCAGTGCGCGGCGGCGCTCGATGAACGAGGCGCCGGCCTGCCGACTTACGGTCATCTGGTGAATCACCTTCGATGCGCGGTCAGGTCCGCAATGCAGATTGATGAGCCGCGCGGCGAGCTCGATGACCGAGATGCCGCCCGCACACGTGATGCGATCGCCGTCAATAAAGTAGTCGGCATGCGTGACGACGCGTAGCCCGGGGAACATGTTGCGATAGTCGTCGAAGTGAAAGCTGTGCACGCATGCGACGTGATCCTGCATGAGCCCGGCATGGGCGAGGACAAAGCTACCAGTGCAGATGCCTACCAGCGGAACGCCCGCCTGTGCGGCGGCGCTCAGGTAGTCCCAGTAGCGCCTGTCCACCTTCTCGAGATGCGGCAGCAGGCCGCCGATGACGACGATGTAGTCGAACTGCCCGACTTCCGGAAAGGCCGCCTGCACCGGTACAGCGATACCGCAGCTCGATTCGACGGTGGTGTCGTGCACGCCAATCGTCGTCCAGAGACAGCGCAACTGACGACTCTGGTCGCTGCGATCGGCAGCGTGACGTAACGCGTCACAGAGCCCGCCAAGCGACAAGAGCGGAAAGCGCGGCCATAGCAGGATTCCGACATTGAGCTCCGCGCCGGAACGCCCCAGAAGCGACTCGGGTGCCGTAGAAAGCGAGTCAAGCCGGCCCACCAGTTCGTGGGCCGGCGGCGCTTTGGCCGGGGGATCGTCGGAGGAAAACATGGGCAGCGCGAGTAATCGGTGTCACGCCATTATAAGACCGCACGGTACGCATCGCCGCTGTCGCATTTCTTCTGTTTTCTGGCAAATCGGTGCAATGCCGCTGGTTTGTGTCTGCATAAATTTGTCTCGCCAGCGCAGACCACCTGCCGCGCGGTACAAGGACAGAGGCGACGGGGACAATCCAGCGGATCGCCCTCGATGCAGATAACTATCGATGAGGTAATGCAATGACCAAGAGCAAAATATTGGGTCGCCGTGCGACGACCTTTGGCATTCTGGGGGCGCTGGCTGCCGTTTCTGCCGGGGTGGCGCATGCCGACGAAACCGTGAAAGTCGGTGAAGTTGCGCCTCTCACCGGTCCGGCTTCATATCTGGGCAAGGACACTGAGAACGGTGCAAGGCTCGCGGTCGAGGAAATCAACGAAAAGGGGCTTGTCGTCGGCGGAAAGAAGGTCACGCTGGTTCTCGACACCGAAGACGATGCTGGCGATCCGCGCCAGGCCACGCAGGTCGCACAAAAGCTTGTCGACGCCAAAGTAGTGGCGATAGTCGGTCACATGAATTCTGGAACGACGATTCCGGCCTCCAAGATCTATCGTGACGCCGGTATCGTTCAGGTCTCACCGTCGGCTACGAATCCGGCGTACACGCTCCAGGGCTTCAAGACCGCATACCGCGTGGTGGCAACTGATGCCCAGCAAGGGCCGGCCCTCGCCGATTACGCGATGCGGAAGTTAAAAGTCAGGACAGTTGCCATCGTCGACGACGCCACCGCATATGGGCAGGGTCTGGCCAATGAATTCGAGAAACGTGCGAAGGCAGATGGCCTTTCGGTGGTTTCGCACGACGCGACCAACGATAAGGCTATCGACTTCCGCGCTATCCTGACAAAAATCAAGGGCGCGCATCCGGACGTAATCATGTATGGGGGCCTCGACGCAACGGGCGGCCCGTTTGCGAAGCAGGCCAAGCAGCTCGGCATGACGCAGAAGATTCTTGCAGGCGACGGCCTGTGTGCCGACGACCTTTCGAAACTCGCCGGGGACGCGGCCGATGATGTGATCTGCTCCGTCGCAGGCTCGCCGCTCGAGAAGATGCCCAAGGGCCCGGCCTTCATGCAGCGCTACGAAAAGCGCTTCGGTACACACCCCGTCCTCAACTCGCCATTCGCTTACGACGCTGTATACGTCATCGCCGAAGCGATGAAGCGCGCCGGCTCGACGGCCCCCGACAAGATTCTTGCCGCAATGCCAGCGACGAACTACGAGGGTGTGCTCGGCCAGACACAGTTCGATTCGAAGGGCGACCTGGTCCACGGGACGATTTCCCTCTACAAGTATGTCGGTGGAAAGCAAACCCTCCTTGACTACGTGAAGAACTAACCCGGCAGGGCCGGTTGTTCAACCCGGCACAACTTCAGTGATGCGGTTGTGTCGGTCGTACACCTCCTCTTTTTCCCTCACTCCCGCCGTCTTGATAGCGAAAACGCTGACTGCCGACGCATCCTGTCGTGCGGGGCGTAATTTCCGTAAGCGCACAACGGCCGGACGCTCTAAACCGGATATGGATATCTTCCTGCAGCAGTTAATCAACGGGCTGGTACTTGGCAGCATTTACGCCATCATCGCGCTCGGCTACACCATGGTGTACGGGATTCTGGGCATCATCAACTTCGCGCACGGCGACGTGCTCATGATGGGCGCCATGGTCGCGCTCTCCGCGATCAACGTGCTCCACAATCACTTCCCGGGCCTCGGGAACATCCCCACGCTGTGCATCGCGCTCGCGGTCGCCGCGGTCGTGTGTGCGGTCATCGGGTACGCGATTGAAAAGGTCGCGTACCGGCCACTGCGCCGCGCGCCGCGTCTCGCCCCGTTGATTACCGCGATCGGCGTGTCGATCCTACTGCAGACGCTCGCGATGATCATCTGGGGCCGCAATCCGCTCGCGTTCCCCCAGCTCATCTCGACCGATCCCATCAACGTCATCAAGCCGACTGAAACCGGCGTCGGCGCCGTGATCTCGCCCACCGAGATCGTGATCATCGTCGTCGCGTTCCTCGTGATGGCGGGCCTGCTGCTGCTCGTGCACAACACCAAGCTCGGCCGCGCGATGCGCGCCATCGCCGAGAACTCCAGCGTCGCGAGCCTGATGGGCGTGAATCCGAACTTCGTGATTTCGGCCACCTTCATGATCGGCTCGGCGCTTGCCGCGCTGGCCGGCGTGATGATCGCCTCCGAATACGGCAACGCCCACTTCTATATGGGCTTCATCCCGGGCATGAAGGCGTTCACCGCGGCGGTGCTTGGTGGCATCGGCAACCTGGGCGGCGCGATGGTGGGCGGCGTGCTGCTCGGCCTCATCGAGCAGCTTGGCGCCGGCTACATCGGCAGCCTCACGGGCGGCGTGTTCGGCAGTAACTATCAGGACGTGTTTGCGTTCGTCGTGCTGATCGTCGTGCTCGTGTTCCGTCCGTCGGGGCTGTTGGGCGAACGGGTCGCGGACCGCGCATAAAGAGGGGAACACAACATGACATCCATTCAACCGATCGAGCCGCCGACGACGCTCATCCCTGAAAAAAACACCGCGAAAACGCTCACGGTGGGCATCGTGACCGCCATCGTCGTGGCCTCGCTGCCCTTCGTGGTCGGCGCCACGGGCGGCAACTACTGGGTCCGCGTGCTCGACTTCGCGATGCTCTACGTGATGCTCGCGCTGGGCCTGAACGTGGTGGTCGGCTTCGCCGGCCTGCTGGACTTGGGCTACATCGCGTTCTATGCGGTGGGCGCCTACACCGCCGCGTTGCTGACTTCCCCGCACCTCGCCACGCAATTCGCCTGGATCGCCAACATGTTCCCGGGCGGGATGCACACGCCGTACTGGATCGTGGTGCCGGCGGCGATGGGGCTCGCCGCGCTAGCGGGCGTCCTGCTCGGCGCGCCGACACTGCGTCTGCGCGGCGACTACCTCGCGATCGTGACCCTCGGCTTCGGGGAAATCGTCCGCATCTTCATGAACAACCTCGACCGTCCGGTGAACATCACCAACGGGCCGCAGGGCATTACGGGGGTCGCGCCGCTGCATGTTGCGGGTATGGATCTCTCGCAGCCGCACACGCTGTTCGGCTTCACGTTTACCGCGGTGTACTGCTACTACTACGTGTTCGTGCTCTGCGCATTGATCGTGATCTGGGTGTGCACGCGTTTGCAGCACTCGCGCATCGGCCGCGCATGGGCCGCGATCCGCGAAGACGAAATCGCCGCGAAGGCCATGGGCATCAACACCCGTAACGTGAAACTGCTCGCGTTTGCGATGGGCGCGTCGTTCGGCGGCCTCTCGGGCGCGATGTTCGGTGCGTTCCAGGGCTTCGTCTCGCCGGAATCGTTCACGTTCTGGGAATCGGTCGTGGTGCTCGCCTGCGTGGTGCTGGGCGGCATGGGCCATATTCCGGGCGTGATTCTCGGCGCGGTGCTGCTGGCCATTTTTCCCGAGTTCCTGCGCTCGTCCATGGGCCCGCTGCAGCACATGCTGTTCGGCCATGAAGTCGTCGATACCGAAGTCATTCGTCAGCTGCTCTACGGCCTCGCGATGGTCATCATCATGCTCTACCGCTCGGAAGGCTTGTGGCCTGCCGCGAAGCACGAAGACAAGATCGCGAAGATCGCGAAGCGCACGAGCAAGAAGCCGGTGCGCGCATAAACGACCGGACGGAGAACAGACTATGAGCGACAAACCAATCCGCCTGTCGGTGAAGGGCGTGAGCAAACGCTTCGGCGGCCTGCAGGCACTCTCCGAAGTGGGCCTGCAGATCGAGGCAGGCACCATCTACGGCCTGATCGGCCCGAACGGCGCGGGCAAGACCACGTTCTTCAACGTGATCACGGGCCTCTATACGCCAGACTCGGGCGAGTTCCGGCTCGACGGTGACACCTATACGCCGACCGCCGTGTATCAGGTGGCGAAGGCGGGCATCGCGCGCACCTTCCAGAATATTCGCCTGTTCGGCGGTATGACCGCGCTGGAAAACGTGATGGTGGGCCGCCACGTGCGCACGAAGCACGGCCTGTTGGGCGCGGTGTTCCAGACGCCGGCTGAGCGCAAGGAAGAGCGCGACATCAAGGAGCGCGCGCTCGAACTGCTCGAATACGTGGGCATTGCGCAGTACGCCGACTACACCTCGCGCAATCTCTCGTACGGCCACCAGCGCCGTTTGGAAATCGCGCGCGCGCTCGCGACCGATCCGAAGCTGCTTGCGCTCGATGAGCCGGCAGCGGGCATGAACGCGACCGAGAAGGTCGAACTCACGCGCCTGCTCGACAAGATCCGCGCCGATGGCAGGACCATCCTGCTAATCGAGCACGACGTGAAACTGGTGATGGGCCTGTGCAACCGCATGACAGTGCTCGACTATGGGAAGGTGATTGCGCAGGGTTTGCCGCAGGACGTGCAGAAGGATGCGAAGGTGATCGAAGCTTATCTGGGTGCGGGGGTCCACTGATGTCCACGACGCAAGCAATGTTGAAAATCAAGGGCCTGCAGGTCAACTACGGCGGCATTCAGGCGGTCAAGGGTGTCGACCTCGAGGTCGGGCAGGGCGAACTCGTCACGCTGATCGGCGCGAACGGCGCGGGCAAGACCACGACGATGAAGGCGATCACGGGCCTGAAGGCGTACGCGGCCGGCGACATCGAGTACATGGGTCAGTCCATCAAAGGGCTGCCCGCGCACGAGCTGCTCAAGCGCGGTCTCGCGATGGTGCCGGAAGGGCGCGGCATCTTCGCGCGCATGTCGATCGTCGAGAACATGCAGATGGGCGCGTATCTGTGCACCGACAAGGACGCCATCCAGAAGGACGTCGACCGCATGTTCGGCTTCTTTCCGCGTCTGAAAGAGCGCGCATCACAATACGCGGGCACGCTGTCGGGGGGCGAACAGCAGATGCTGGCGATGGCGCGCGCGATCATCTCGCGGCCGAAGCTGCTGCTGCTCGATGAGCCGTCGATGGGTCTGTCGCCGATCATGGTCGAGAAGATCTTCGAAGTGGTGCGGTTGATTTCGTCCGAAGGCATGACCGTCCTGCTGGTCGAGCAGAACGCGCGTCTTGCGCTGCAGGCGGCGAATCGCGGCTACGTGATGGACTCGGGTCTCGTCACGATGTCGGGTGATGCGAAGCAGATGCTCGATGATCCGAAGGTGCGGGCGGCGTATCTGGGCGAGTGAATCAGCGATACCAGCGAGGACTGAATCCTTGGAAAAGCTTCACTACGGTAGACGGCTATCTGGGCGACCAGCAATACGAGGGTAGTCTCAAGTGGATGGCGCCTTCGCCACCGAAAGCCGCCATCCAGCGCTGGACGATCCGATGACCGGAAGGGGTCGGGAAGCGCCATCCACGTGAAACGCGCGGCGAGCAATCCCCCCACCGCCATCGATCGTCGACGCTGCGTGCAGCGCATGAAAAAAGGCCGGCGGCCACCCGGCCCGCCAGCCTTTTGCATTGCATGTCCGCGCCCACCGGCCTACCCCCACTTCAACGCCCCGCCACCTTCTTCTGCCGCCACAGACACAGCAAATCGCACGCAACATGCGCACCGGCGATCGCGGTGATGTCCGCGTGATCGTAAGCAGGCGCAACCTCGACGACATCCGCGCCGACCAGATTCACCGCCCCGAGCGCACGCACGATCGCGAGCGCCTGTGCGGACGACAACCCGCCCGCGACCGGCGTCCCCGTGCCGGGCGCGAACGCCGGATCGAGACAGTCGATATCGAACGTCAGGTACGCGGGCCGCGCGCCGACGATGTCGACAATCCGCTCCACCGCCGCGCGCGGACCATGCTCATGCACCCACGCGGCATCGAGCCGCTCGATCCCGAGGAAATCGTCGTTCCACGTACGGATGCCGACCTGCACCGACGTCGCCGGATCGATCAGCCCTTCCTTCACCGCCTTGTAGAACATCGTGCCGTGATTGAGGCTGTCCGGCTCGTCGTCGGCCCACGTATCGCAGTGCGCATCGAAGTGGATCAGCGACAGCGGCTTGCCGTAGCGCTCCGCGTGCGCGACCAGCAGCGGATACGTGATGTAGTGATCGCCGCCGAGCGTCAGCATCTTCGCGCCCGAGCGCAGGATCGTGCGCGCATGTTCGACGATCGCCGGCTTGATCGACAACGGGTTGTGCGCATCGAACCAGCAATCGCCGTAATCGACGGTCGCGAGATCCTCGAACGGATCGAAGCCCCACGGATACGGCTTGAGCTCCGCGAGCTGCACGCTCGCCGCGCGGATCGCGGCCGGCCCGAGCCGCGCGCCCGAGCGATAGGTCGTCGCGAGGTCGAGCGGCACGCCGGAAATCGCGACGTCGACGCCGTCGAGCGCGCGCGAATAGTTGCGACGCATGAACGACAGCACGCCCGCATAGGTGTTTTCGATCGAGGAGCCGTATGGCGTCGTGCGACGGATCGCGCCGTCGCCGTGGAGCAGTTCGGTCATGTCGAACCTGTTGGTCAGGAGGACTGGCCCCTGCCACTGCATCGGGTGCGCTGGCGGGACTCGGCACGGATTCAATGAAAACGCGGCGGCATGCCCTCGCCGGGCGCGGCCGTCGCGCCGGCCTGCGAACCCTGTAGCGCGGCCGGGCGGGACAACGTCGATACGCGGCGATGATAGCAAGCCGAAACCGCCGTGTTGCCCCGGTTCGACCGGGGCAAACGCATCGAAACGATCGGCGCGGCGGCAGGCGCACCGGCGCCGCATCGCCCGATCCCGTACCGCCGGACCGCCGCACCGCCGCCCCCGTCGCCCCCGTCGCCATGCCGCGCCTAGAAGGATTCGCCGGTTTTCGCCCGCCCTTTCTTCCGGATAATGGCCGCAGCCGCGCCACCGACGGCGCGCCGTCCGCCGCAGACGACGACAACCCTGGAGACACCCGCCTTGATCGCCACGCTTCCCGCCCCCTATCGCCGGCTCTGGCCGCTCGCCATCGCCGCCGCGCTGCTGTACGGGCTGTCGCTCGCCGCCGCGCCCTATCCCGGCCAGGCCGCCGCGAAAGCCGCGATGGGCATCCTGCTGCTCGCGGCCGGCAGCGCCTGCGCGGCACCGCGCGAACGCGCGTGGCTGTGCGCGGCGCTCGTCACGGCCGTGCTCGGCGACGTGCTGCTCGCGCTGCCCGAGTGGCCGCTGTCGTTCGTCCTCGGCCTCGGTGCGTTCCTGCTCACGCACCTGTGCTACTGCGCGATCTTCGTGCGCTGGCGCGCGCGGCCGCACGGCTGGCGCTTCCTCGCACTGATCGGGCTGTGGATCGCCGCGCCGGCGTTCTATGCAGCGTTCCTTCCGCATCTGGGCGAACTACTCGTACCCGTCGCCGTCTACATGCTCGTGCTGTGCGCGATGGCGAGCTTCGCGCTCGCGGCCCGCACGCGCGGCCCGCTGGTCGCCGTCGGCAGCCTGATCTTCGTCGGCTCCGACACGCTGATCGGCGTCGGACGCTTCCTCGGCGGCTTTCCCGGCATCGACTACCTGATCTGGGGCCTCTACGCGCTCGCGCAGATCACGATCGTCGCCGGGGTTTTCCATGAGACGGCCGCCCGCCCGATCCGTCCCTGATAGCGTTTCAAACAGGTCGCCGCGTGTCGGCGGCCTTCGTCTCCCGCCTCTCCAGCCCTGCCGGCGGCCGTTTCCGCACATTCCGCAATGCGGAAAGCAGACCGTTCCAAACCCCGCTCAGCCTTTTCCCGCGCGGCTTCCGGCCCTTAGAGCGCCGCTTCTAGCCTCTTGCGGTTTCCGGGTTCACCCACTATCGTTACATCAACCAATGTAACATTAAAAAATGAGCCAAATCGGAGACACCCGGATGAATGCTCGCACGTTGCCTTTCGGCCCGCCCGGCCACGACGGCCCGGACGAAACCACCGACATCGCCATCATCGGCACCGGCTTCGCCGGTCTCGGGATGGCCATTCGCCTGCGGCAGACCGGCGTGACCGACTTCGTCGTGCTCGAGAAGGCCGCGTCGGTCGGCGGCACGTGGCGCGACAATCATTACCCCGGGTGTGCCTGCGACGTGCAATCGCACGTCTATTCGTTCTCGTTCGCGCCGAACCCGCGCTGGACGCGCATGTTCGCGCCCCAGCCGGAGATCCGCGCGTACCTGGAAGACTGCGTGCAGCGCTTCGGCGTCGGCCCGCACCTGCGCCTGAACCATGAGCTGCAGCGCGCCGAATACGACGAGGCCGCACGACGCTGGCGCCTCACGTTCGCGAACGGCAAGCGGCTGTCGGCGCGCGTGCTGGTGTCGGGGATGGGCGGGCTGTCGCGCGCCGCGCTGCCGGCGATTCCCGGCGTCGAGACCTTCAAGGGCCGCGCGTTCCATTCGCAGCAGTGGGATCACGACTACCCACTCGAAGGCAAGCGCGTCGCGGTGATCGGCACCGGCGCGAGCGCGATCCAGTTCGTGCCGCAGATCGCGCCGCGCGTGAAGGCACTCGCGCTGTTCCAGCGCACGCCGCCGTGGATCATGCCGAAGCCCGACCGCAACCTGAGCGGCTTCGAGAAGTGGCTGTTCCGCACGCTGCCGTTCACGCAGAAGGCGGTGCGCAGCGGCATCTACTGGATGCTCGAATCGCGCGTGCTCGGCTTCGCGATCCATCCGTCGCTGATGAAGAACGTGCAGAAGCTCGCGCTGCGCCATATCCGCAAGCAGGTTCCCGATCCGGAGCTGCGCCGTGCGGTCACGCCCGACTACACGCTCGGCTGCAAGCGCGTGCTGATCTCGAACGACTACTACCCGGCGCTGTCGCGCAAGAACGTCGACGTGATCACGACCGGCATCGAGCGCATCGAAGCCGACGCGGTCGTGACGACCGACGGCAAGCGTCATGAAGTCGACTGCCTGATCTACGGCACGGGCTTCCAGGTCGCCGATCCGTTTCCGCGCGGCGCGATCATCGGCCGCGGCGGCCTCGACATCGTCGATGCGTGGCGCGACGGCGCGCACGCGTATCTCGGCACGACGCTGCCGGGCTACCCGAACTTCTTCATGATCGTCGGCCCGAACACCGGCCTCGGCCACAACTCGATGGTGTTCATGATCGAGTCGCAGATCGAATACATCCTCGGCGCGCTGAACGCGATGCAGCGCGAACGCGCGGATGCGATCGAGGTGCGCCCGCTCGTCGAGGCGCAGTTCAACACCGACCTGCAGGGCCGGCTCCAAAAGGCGATCTGGTCGACGGGCGGCTGCAAGAGCTGGTACCTCGACCCGCGCACCGGCAAGAACACGACGCTGTGGCCAGGCTTCACCTGGCGCTTCCGCCAGGCGACCGCGCACTTCTCGATCGCCGATTACCACGCGTATCGCGCGCCGCACCACGACACGAGCGGGCGGCCCGTCGCCGCGCCCGCCGCGTCCGCCGCTTCCGCTTCCACGTCCGCCGAAGCGGCCTGAGCCAGACAAGGAGCCAACGACATGAGAGATTTCGCCAACAAGGTCGCCGCGATCACGGGCGCCGGCTCGGGCATGGGCCGCTCGCTCGCGGTCCAGCTCGCACAGGCCGGCTGCCACGTGTCGCTCGCCGACAAGAACGGCGTCGGCCTCGCCGAAACCGAGCGGATCGTCCGCGCGATCGCGCCGAACGTGCGCGTGTCGACGCGCGTGCTCGACGTCGGCGACCGCGACGCGATGTTCGCGTGGGCGGACGACACCGCGCAGGAACACGGCAAGGTCAACCTGATCTTCAACAACGCGGGCGTCGCGCTGTCGAGCACGATCGAAGGGATGGAATACGGCGATCTCGAGTGGATCGTGAACATCAACTTCTGGGGCGTCGTGCATGGCACGAAGGCGTTCCTGCCGCACCTGAAGGCGAGCGGCGACGGTCACGTGATCAACACGTCCAGCATCTTCGGGATCTTCGCGCAGCCGGGCATGAGCGGCTACAACGCGACCAAGTTCGCGGTGCGCGGCTTCACCGAATCGCTGCGCCAGGAACTGGACATGATGAAGTGCGGCGTGTCGGCCACCTGCGTGCATCCGGGCGGCATCCGCACCAACATCGCGCAGTCGAGCCGCGTCGCGAAGAACATGGTCGGCTTCATCGTCGAAAGCGAGCAGCAAGGCAAGGACAGCTTCGAGAAGTTCTTCATCACGACCGCCGACGACGCCGCGCGCACGATCCTCGCCGGCGTGCGCCGCAACAAGCGGCGTGTGCTGATCGGCCGCGACGCGAAGGCCGCGGACTGGATGGCGCGCATTCTGCCGGCCGCGTACCAGGCGCTCGTCGTGCTCACGACGCGCCGCGAGGCCGCGAAGGCCCGCCGCGCGGCCGCCCGCTACGGCACGCCGGCCGCCGCGCCGCTTCACGCCACCTACAACAACGCAGGCAATCAGGGAGGAGAACAATCATGACGACCCCGAACATGATGCCGGTGCGGCGCGACATCCGTTTCGCGCTGCCGCCCGAACGCGCGAAGGACTGGCACGTCCAGGGCGTGCCGGTCACGCACTTCATGAACGCGCTGTCGCTGCTGTTCCCGGCCGGCGAGCGCTTTTTCATGGATTCGGTGCGCCACTACCGCGACCGCATCGAGGATCCGGAGCTGAAGAAGCAGGTGCTCGGCTTCATCGGCCAGGAAGCGATGCACACGCGCGAGCACATCGAGTACAACGACCTGCTGCAGTCGTCCGGCCTGCCCGCGCACAAGCTCGACAAGCGGCTCTGGACGATCCTCGGCTTCTTCAAGAAGACGCTGCCGCATTCGATGCAGCTCGCGATCACGATCGCGCTCGAGCACTACACGGCGATCCTCGCGAACCAGCTGCTGGCGGGCCACGAGCACCGGATCGACGGGTCGGTCGAAGGCTATCAGCAGATGTGGATGTGGCACGCGATGGAGGAAACCGAGCACAAGGCGGTGTCGTACGACGTATGGAACGCCGTGATGAAGCCGGGCCTCGGCAGCTACCTGCTGCGCACCAGCACGATGCTGCTCACGACCCTGATGTTCTGGACGATCGTGTTCGACTTCCACGTGCGGCTGATGCGCGCGCACCGTCGCGAACACGGCAGGTTCGGCGGCATGTGGCGGCTCGTGAAGTATCTGTACAGCCCGCGGACCGGCGTGTTCCCGAGCATCGCGCGCGAATGGCTCGACTACTTCCGTCCGGGCTTCCATCCGTGGGACCACGACAACCATCAGTACCTGCAAGGGCTCGACACGCTGCTCGCGAACATCGACGCGACCAACGCGCGCCATGCGGCCCAGGCCGCCCCGCGCCGCGTGCCGCTGCATCCGGTTCCGCAGGCATGACGTCATGGCGCGCACGCACGAGATGCTGACCGTCCGCTCCGGCGACGTGAAACTCGCCGTCCATGTCAGCGGCCCGCGCCGCGCGCCGCCGCTGATCCTCGTGCACGGCTATCCCGATTCGTCGGCCGTGTGGGCGCCGGTCCGCGCGCGGCTCGCGAAGCGCTACCGCGTGATCGCGTACGACGTGCGCGGCGCCGGCGCATCCGATGCGCCGCGCCGCCGCGCGGACTACACGCTGGCGCGGCTCGCCGACGACCTGAAGGCCGTCGCCGACGCGACCTGCGGCGCGCGGCCGTTCCATCTGGTCGGTCACGACTGGGGGTCGATCCAGTGCTGGGAGGCCGTGACCGACCCTGCGTTGCGCGGCCGGATCGCGTCGTACACGTCGATCTCCGGCCCGTGCCTCGACCACGTGTTCCGCGCGAAGATGCGGCTCAGGCAGAGCCTGAAATCGTGGTACATCGCGTTCTTCCACCTGCCGGTCGTGCCGTCGCTGGTGTGGCGCCTCGGCGGCGCCGCACTGTGGCCGCGCTGGCTGCAGTTGACCGAACGCGTGCGGCCCGAGCGCGATCCCGCGCAATTGAAGAACGCGCTGAACGGGTTGCAGCTCTACCGCGCGAATTTCCTCGCGCGGGCGAGAAAGCCGCGCGAGCGGTATGCGCAGGCGCCGGTGCAGATCCTCGTGCCGGTGCACGACCGCTACGTGACGCCCGAAATGTCGGTCGATCTCGAGCGCTGGCTCGGCGAGCACGTGCGCGAGGAAATCGACGGCGGGCACTGGGTCGTGGTGCACAATCCCGACCTGATCGCGGCGCGGATCGACCGGTTTGCCTCGACGCATGAACGACGGGCGGTCGCGGCAGCACCCGCGGCACCGCGAGCGGCGGTTCAGCGCAACGGCGGCAGGCGCTTGAACAGCGTTTCGTAGTCGATCACGAGCCCGTCGGGGTCGACGTCCATCTCGGCCGTGAAATTCCGGAAGATGCCTTCGTAGCGGTAGCGCCGGCCCGGCTCGATGCACGCGTAAGCCTGCTTGACCGGCGTCACCTTCAGGTCCGGCGTCGAGATGTATGCGACGTCGATCGGTCGCCGCTCGCCGCGTGCGAGCCCGAGGCGGCCGATCGGCAGCGCGTTCGTGAACGGCGTCGCCGCGATGTCGATGTCGACGCAGCCATCCAGCTCCGGCAGCGCGCTGCCTGAACCGTCGCGCCAGTGCCCGGCCCCGTCGCCGTGCAGTTCCAGCGTGCCGCCGCCCATCACCTTGAGCACCGCATACCTGACCCGCCATTGCGGATCGCACTCGACCCGGTACGCAAGCCCGTACGCGCGGCCGTACCGCTGGCCGACCACGGCACTTTCGACGACGATGCCGGCGTCCCCCCGGTCGAACGTCAGGTGTTCGATTCCGTCGCCCTCGAGCGACGCCCAGCGCAGTTCACGCATTCGTTCCTCCTCGAAAACGCCGACGCGTCAGCGTACGCACGAAAAATCCGGCTGCGGCCAAAATTTCGCTTCCGGGCCCGGCAATCCCGCGAAAGCGCCATTGCCCCGGGCAGACAAGACGCCGAAACTCGCGCCCCGCCCCAACTCAGGGCATGCGCCACAAATCCTGACTATCCAGAATTCCCTATTCCGGTGCACGGCATTGTGTCCTATGCTCGCGGCTCGTCCTGTTCCACCGCCGCCATGCCTACCGCCCGCCCCGCCTCGCCGTCGATCGACCTGCGCATCCTGCTGCGCGGCATCGGGCAGATCGTGCTGCAGGCGCGTGCCGTCACCGGCGCGCTGCTGCTCGCCGCGCTGGCGCTGACCGACCTGCGGCTCGCGTCCGCGGCGCTGGTCGGCTCGGCCGCCGCCAGCATGACGGCGGTGCTGACGGGTGCCGAGCGCCGCGACGTCGAACAGGGGCTGCACGGCTTCAACGGTGCGCTCGCCGCGCTGATCGCCGTGCTGTTCGCGCCTGCCTCGCTCGCCGCCGTCGCGCTGGTACCGCTGGTCGCGATTGGCGCGGCGCTCGTGCAGCGCGTGATGCGTGTGCCGCTCGCCCGCTGGCGCCAGTGCGCGTATTCGAGCCCGTGCCTCGCCGTCACCGCGCTGTGGCTGCCGTTTGTCGCGCCGCAGCATGCGGGCGACGCGACAGTAGGTGCGCCCCTGACGCTGCCTTCCGTCGCCGACGCGCTGCTGTCGGGCGTCGCGCAAACCACCTTTGCGCAAGGCCCGTGGGCCGGCGCGCTGATCGTCGCCGGCCTCGCCGTCGCGTCGCGCCGCGCGGCGGCGTTCGCGCTCGGCGGCGCGATCGTGTCGACCGTGCTGCTGATCGCGGCCGGCGCGAACGGCGCGTCGTTCACCGACGGCCTGCTCGGCTTCAACGGCGCGCTCGCCGCACTCGCGCTGATGCCGCGCGGGCCGCGCGCGGCGTTCGCGGCCGCCGCGCTCGCCGCGCTGATCCAGTGGCTCGCGACGCGCGCGGGCCTCCCCGCGTTCACGGCCCCGTTCGCGATCGCTGCGTGGATCACGGTGATCGTCGCGCGCCGCTTCACCCTCGGAGAACCCGATGTCGTCATTCGCACACCGTCCTGACACCGTGAAGCCCGGCGGCCCGATCTCGGACGCCGAGCGCCGGTTGCGCGTCGATCTCGCCGCCGCCTATCGCCTCGTCGCGCTGAACGGCTGGGACGACCTGATCTACACGCATCTTTCCGTGACCGTGCCCGGCGAACCCGGGCACTTCCTGATCAACCCGTTCGGCCTCGCGTTCGACGAGGTTCGCGCATCGAATCTCGTGAAGATCGACCTGGCCGGCAACCGCATCGGCGAGAGCGAATACGCAGTCAACGTGACCGGTTTCGCACTGCACGCGGCCGTGCATGCCGCGCGGCCGGACGCCGTCTGCGTGATGCACCTGCACAATACGGCCGGCATCGCCGTGTCGATCCAGCGCGACGGGCTGCTGCCCGCGTCGCAGCACGCGCTGCGGTTTCACGGCGACCTCGCATACCACGACTACGAGGCGCTCGCGTTCTCGCCGGCCGAAGGCACGCGGCTGACCGCCAGCCTCGGCGCGAAATCCGCGATGCTGCTGCGCAACCATGGCACGCTGACGGTCGGCCGGACCGTCGCCGAGGCATATGTGCTGATGGATACGCTGATCAAGGCCTGCGACATCCAGGTGCGCGCGCAGGCAGGCGGCGGGCCGCTCGTGCTACCCGAGCCGGCCGTCGCCGAGCGCACCGCCGCGCAGTTGCGCGACGGCGGCGCGATCGAGGGCGAACTGGAATGGCCGGCGCTGCTGCGCCGCCTCGACCGGATCGATCCGTCGTATCGCGACTGACGCCGCTCGCGTCCCGACTTCCCTACCCCAACCATCGGAGCATCCAATCATGCCGACTTTCAATATCCAGTTGTTCGAAGGCCGCACGGTCGAGCAGAAACGCGCGTTCGTCGAAGCGATCACGCGCGTCACGTGCGAGACGCTCGGCTGCGACCCGGGCTCGGTCGACATCATCCTCGCCGACGTGAAGAAAGAGAACTGGGCGACGGGCGGCAAGCTGTGGAGCGACGAACGCTGACGCCCCCCGGAATTGGTGTGCGTCCGGCCCTTGGACGCATGCCACTTGGCGCCAGTTTGTCATCTCTGCGTCAACAGTTGTAACGCGTTGGCGGGATGCTAAAAAGGCAAAAAATGGTCTCTGACAAGCAAATCGCAAGTGTCCTTAACGACATGATCTTGCAAATGGGAGCCGATCTGGATCGCTCCCTGCTGACCGTCAAGGCGTCGTGTCCGGATTCGGAATTCGTCGCCTACCGCGAATTCGTGTCGCAACTGCTGACCACGATGCTGCTCGATTTCATGAATCCGCTCTACGCGCGGCACCCCGACCTGAAGCCGCCGGACCTCGCCTGACCCGCCCGTGCGACGCCGGCCACCGGCGTCGCACGCGGCCTTCGTTCCCTGCGCCGCGTTGTGCGCCCGCACATCGCGTTGTCACGCAATCGGCGCATATAATGCGGCACAGACGCAGCAGCCAATGGCCACCCGACCAGGAGACCGCCATGGAAGCGAAGAACGAAGAAGTCGTCGCACACCTGCTCTCCGATGTCGTCGAATTCGCGCGCGGACGCCTGCCCGAAGCCACGTTCCGGATCGTCGAACCGTTCCTGCGTCATTACTACGATTTCGTCGACGCCGATGATCTGCAGAATCGCGGCATCGCCGACCTCTACGGCGCCGCGATGGCGCACTGGCAGACCGCCCAGAAATTCGTGCCCGGCAGCGAGCGGCTGCGCGTGTACAACCCGATCCTCGAACAGCACGGCTGGCACTCCGACCACACGGTGATCGAGATCGTCAACGACGACATGCCGTTCCTCGTCGACTCGGTGACGATGGCCGTCAACCGCCTCGGGCTCGCGCTGCACTCGGCGCTGCACCCGGTGTTCCGCATCTGGCGCGGCGGCGACGGCGCGATCGAGCGCGTCGACGCCGGCGGCGCGACGGCCGGCGACGGCCAGTCGCAACTCGCGTCGTTCATCCACTTCGAAGTCGACCGCTGCGGCGACGCCGCGCTGCTCAACACGCTGCGCAACGACATCGCGCGCGTGCTCGGCGACGTGCGCGCATCGGTGGAGGACTGGCCGAAGATCGTCGACATCGCGCGCGCGACGATCAAGGACATGAAGGCCCGCGAATCCACCGCGGAAGACATCGAGGCGCGCGCGTTCCTCGAATGGATGGTCGCCGACCACTTCACCTTCCTCGGCCAGCGCGACTACGCACTCGTGTCGGACGGCACGGGTTTCGGCCTGCGCGGCGTCGAAGGCTCCGGCTGCGGCCTGCTGCGCGAATCGCTGCGCGCACCCGGCGCGCCGGACGTGACGCCGCTGCCGCCGGCCGCCGCCGAGATCATCACCGGCCCCTGGCCGATCTTCCTGACGAAAGCGAACTCGCGCGCGACCGTGCACCGGCCCGGCTATCTCGACTACGTCGGCGTGAAACTCGTCGGCGCCGACGGCAAGGTGACCGGCGAACGGCGCTTCATCGGACTCTACACGTCGACGTCCTATTTCGGTTCGTACACCGAGATACCGATCGTGCGCCGCAAATGCGCGAACATCGTGCGGCGCGCGGGCTTCCTGCCGAAGGGGCATCTCGGCAAGTCGCTGGTGACGGTGCTCGAAACCTATCCGCGCGACGAACTGTTCCAGGCCGACGAAGACCAGCTTTACGACATCGCGTTGGGCATCCTGCGCCTGCAGGAACACCAGCGCACGCGCCTGTTCGTACGGCGCGACCGTTTCGACCGCTTCGTGTCGTGCCTCGCGTTCGTGCCGCGCGACAAGTACAACACCGACCTGCGCCGCCGCATCGCGAAGCTGCTCGTCGATGCGTACAACGGCGTGAACGTCGAGTTCACGCCGCTGCTGTCGGAATCGGCGATCGCGCGGATTCATTTCGTCGTCCATGCGGAACCGGGCACGATGCCCGACGTCGACACGCGCGAGCTCGAAACGCGGCTCGTGCAGGTGGCACGCCGCTGGCAGGACGATCTCGCCGACGCGCTGCTCGACGCGTTCGGCGAAGAACAAGGCAACCGCCTGCTGCAGCACTATGCGGACTCGTTCCCGGCCGGCTATCGCGACGACTATCCGGCGCGCACGGCCGTGCGCGACATCGAGTTGATCGAACGCGTGAAGGCGTCGGGCCAGCTGGCGATGAACCTGTACCGCCCGATCGAGGCCGACGCGCGCGCGTTCCGCTTCAAGGTGTATCGCGCGGGCGACCCGATCGCGCTGTCGCGCAGCCTGCCGATGCTCGAGCATCTCGGCGTGCGCGTCGACGAGGAGCGGCCGTACCGGATCCAGACGCAGGATGCCGCACCCGCCTGGGTGCACGACTTCGGCCTCGAACTCGCCGACGATACCGAGTTCGACATCGAGCGTGTGAAGGGCCTGTTCGAGGATGCGTTCGACCGGATCTGGAGCGGCCGGATCGAGAACGACGACTTCAACCGCCTCGTGCTGCGCGCGCACCTGAGCGCGCGCGAAGTCACGATCCTGCGCGCGTATGCGAAATACCTGCGACAGGTCGGCTCGACGTTCAGCGACGCCTATATCGAGCGCGCGCTGACCGGCAACCCGGCGATCGCAAGGCAGCTCGTCGAGCTGTTCCTGGTGCGCTTCGACCCGGCCACGGGCGGCACGCGCGACGTGCAGGCCGAACGCCTGCTGAAGGCGATCGAGACGGCGCTCGACCAGGTGCCGAACCTCGACGAGGACCGGATCCTGCGCCAGTTTCTCGGCGTGATCAACGCGACCGAGCGCACCAACTATTTCCTGCACGACGCGAACGGCGAATCGAAGCCGTACCTGTCGTTCAAGTTCAATCCGGCGAAGGTGCCCGGCCTGCCCGAGCCGAAGCCGATGTTCGAGATCTGGGTGTACTCGCCGCGCGTCGAGGGCGTGCACCTGCGCGGCGGGCGCGTCGCGCGCGGCGGGCTGCGCTGGTCCGACCGTCGCGAGGATTTCCGCACCGAGGTGCTCGGGCTGATGAAGGCGCAGATGGTGAAGAACGTCGTGATCGTGCCGGTCGGCTCCAAAGGCGGCTTCGTCGTGAAGAACCCGCCGCCGCCGAGCGATCGCGAAGCATGGATGCGCGAAGGCATCGCGTGCTATCAGACCTTCCTGCGCGGCCTGCTCGACCTGACCGACAATCTCGCCGGCAACGCGATCGTGCCGCCGCCCGACGTGGTGCGCCACGACGCCGACGATCCGTATCTCGTCGTCGCGGCCGACAAGGGCACGGCCACCTTCTCCGACTACGCGAACGCGATCTCGCACGAATACGGTTTCTGGCTCGACGACGCGTTCGCGTCCGGCGGCTCGGTCGGCTACGACCACAAGAAGATGGCGATCACCGCGCGCGGCGCGTGGGAATCGGTGAAGCGGCACTTCCGCGAGATGGGCATCGATACGCAGACGACCGACTTCACGGTGGTCGGCGTCGGCGACATGTCGGGCGACGTGTTCGGCAACGGGATGCTGCTGTCGCCGCATATCCGGCTCGTCGCGGCGTTCGATCATCGCCACGTGTTCCTCGACCCGAACCCCGACCCGGCGACGAGCTTCGCGGAGCGCCAGCGGATGTTCGCGCTCGAACGCTCGAGCTGGGCCGACTACGACACGTCGGTGATTTCGGCGGGCGGCGGCGTCTACCCGCGCACCGCGAAGACGATCCCGCTGTCGCCGGCCGTGCAGGCCGCGCTCGGCATCGACGCGCAGGCGCTGCCGCCGACCGAGCTGATCCGCGCGATCCTGCAGGCGCCGGTCGACCTGCTGTACAACGGCGGCATCGGCACCTACGTGAAGGCCGCGCGCGAAACCCACCAGCAGGTCGGCGATCGCGCGAACGACGCGGTACGCGTGAACGGCGCGGACCTGCGCTGCAAGGTCGTCGGCGAAGGCGGCAACCTCGGCTGCACGCAGTTCGGCCGCATCGAGTTCGCGCAGCGCGGCGGGCGTATCAACACCGACGCGATCGACAACTCGGCCGGCGTCGATTGTTCGGATCACGAAGTCAACATCAAGATCCTGCTCGGGCTCGTCGTCGGCGACGGCGAGATGACCGAGAAGCAGCGCAACGCGCTGCTCGCGGAAATGACCGACGAAGTCGGGCTGCTCGTGCTGCGCGACAACTACTACCAGACGCAGGCGCTGTCGATCGCGGGCCGCTACGGCGTCGAGCTGCTCGACGCCGAGGCGCGCCTGATGCGCTGGCTCGAACGCGCGGGCCGCCTGAACCGCGTGATCGAGTTCCTGCCGACCGACGACGAGATCGCCGAACGGCAGGCCGCGAAACAGGGCCTCACGTCGCCTGAGCGTGCGGTGCTGCTCGCGTACAGCAAGATGTGGCTGTACGACGCGCTGCTCGAATCCGACGTGCCCGAGGATCCGCTCGTCGCCGCGATGCTCGTCGACTATTTCCCGAAGCCGCTGCAACAGCGCTTCAGCGAACCGATGCAGCGCCACCCGCTGCGCCGCGAGATTCTCGCGACGCACCTGACCAACGCGCTCGTCAACCGGGTCGGCTGCGCGTTCGTGCACCGGCTGATGGAGGAAACCGACGCGAAGCCGGGCGACATCGTGCGCGCCTGCATCATGGCGCGCGACGTGTTCGATCTCGATGCGGTGTGGCGCGACATCGACGCACTCGACAACCGCGTCGCCGACGACGTGCAGGCGCGCATGTTCGTCGACGTCGCGCGGCTGCTGGAGCGCGCGGCGCTGTGGTTCCTGCGGCAGTTGCAGTCGGGCACGGTGGCCGACGGCGGCGTCGCCGGCCTGATCGCGCGGTGCCGCGACGCGGTGCAGCGCATCGCGCCGCAATTGCCGTCGTTGCTGCCAACCGCCGATCTGGAGGCGCTGTCCGAGCGGCAGCGCGCGCTGGTCGAAGCCGGCGTCGAGAGCGCGCTCGCGGTACGCGTCGCGAGCGGCGACATCTCGGCCGCGCTGCTCGACATCGCCGAAGTGGCCGCGACCTGCGATCGCAGCCTCGAGCTGGTCGCGGGCGTCTACTTCTCGCTCGGCACGCTGTTGAACTACGGGTGGATCGGCGAACGCGCGGCCTCGCTGCCGACCCCGACGCACTGGGACATGCTGGCGCGCGCGGCCGCGCTCGCGGAAGTCGCGCGGCTCAAGCGCACGCTCGCCACCAGCGCGCTCGCGGAATCGGCCGACTCGACGGCGCCCGAGACGATCGTCCACGCGTGGCGCGAACGCCGCGAAGCCGCGCTGCAACGCTACGAGCACCTGCTCGCCGACCTGCGCGCCTCGGGCGGCGCGAGCCTCGCGGTGCTGCTCGTGATCGTGCGCGAGATGGCCGTGCTCGAACGCGCGTGATGGAAGGTCGCGACGTCACACCGTCGCGACCAGCAGCTCTTCCGCGTTGTCCGGCGGGCGCAGGCCGTCGGTCCGATCGGCGAAGTAGCGGCGCGCGAGATCCGCGGCCGACACATGCTCGGCCCGCGCGAAGCCGGCCCCGGTCGCGAGCGCACGAATCTCCGCCGGCATGAAGAAGCTGATGAACGGCGTGCCGCTCGCGCGCGCGCCCTTCGCGGCCATTTCGAGCCCCGGGCGCACGTCCGGATCGGCATGCTCGAGCGGCAGCAGGAACGTCATCGCGAACGTCGAGCCCGGCGCGAGCGACGCGACTTCGCGCAGCGCCGCCGCGTTCGCGTCGCGCGTCAGGTACATGCTGACGCCGGTGGACACGACGACCGCCGGCTTGCCTGCATCGAAGCCCGCGCGCACGAGCGCGTCGCGCCACGACTGCTTCGCTTCGAAATCGACCGGCACGAACCGCAGCCAGTCCGGCACGCCGAAGCCGAGCTCGGTCAGCCGGCGGCGCTTCCACGCCTGCGGCGCGGGCGGATCGACCTCGAAGACGGTCAGGCGCGACGCCATCTCGGGCCGGCGCTGCGCGAAGCTGTCGAGGCCCGCGCCGAGGATCACGTACTGGCTCACGCCCCGCGCGGCCTGCTCGACGACGAGATCCTCGATGAAGCGCGCCCGCGCGACGATCGACGCGCGAAACGGCCGCGTGAACTGCGGATCCATGTCGCCGCGCTGCTGCCAGCCGGGCGCCGGCGCGAGCAGGCGCAGTCCGATTTCGTCCACGAGCACGTGCGGCGGCGCATCGAGCTCGACGTGCAGCGCGCGCCACAGCGCGACGCGCGCGGCGGTGCTGTCAGGGGCGTCCGGATGAAGGTCGGTCATCGTCTCGTCCTCATGCGCGCGGCTGGTGCGGCGCCCGCAGGCGCCACGCACGGCCGTCGGGATTGCGTACGCTCATGTCGCGGCCCGCGACGCATTACATCGTGTTCGCCCGCGCCGCCACCCGCGCGAACAACGCGTCGAGGTCGAAGCCGGTCGTATCGATGCCGATCGTGTCGCGCAGGCACGCGCCCCACGCGGCCGCGTCGTCGAACGTGACGGTGCGCCCCGCGCCCGCCGCGTCGCGCAGCGTCAGCACGGTGTTGAACAGCGCCGCGCGGCCGTCCGGCAGCACGCGGCAGGCGATCAGGTCGTTGACGAAGATCGACTCGGGATAGGTCGACGTGAACCAGTTCGCGGCGTCGTAATCGATCCACTCGGCCGGCTTCAGCGAAAAGCGGTAGGTCGTCTGCCAGCCGTCGGGGATCTGGAACTGCATGTCGAATTCGCCGTCGACCGGCGCGTCGACGACGCGAAACGCCCCATGCGGCGTCAGCTGCCGCTCGCCCGGCACGAAGCGCAGCGGCGCGGTGAGCGTCGCGCTGCCGAAGCCGATGTCGGCGAGCCACGCCGCGCCGTCGAGATCGATGCGCAGCAGCATGTGGGTCTGCGCGGTGACGAGCTCGGGCGGCCGCATCCAGCGCACGCGCGCGATCAGCGGCGTCACGCGAAAGCCGATCGTCGTGAGCGCGGTGTAGAAGAGCTTGTTGAGTTCGAAGCAGTAGCCGCCGCGGCGGCGCCCGACCACCTTGTCGACGATCGCGGGCAGGTCGAGCGCGACGCGCGCGCCGGTCAGCGGATTGAGGTTTTCGAACGGAATGGCCTGCGGCTGCAGCAGGTGCAGCCGTCGCAGCACGTCGAGCGTCGGCTCGGCCGGGCCGTCGTAGCCGATGCGGGCGAAGTAGCGCGAGAGGTCGAACGAGTCAGTCATGAACCGGCACCGGAAACGGGGAACACGCCACGATAGCATCGAGCGATATCCCCATGTTGCGCGGGGCCATCCCGGATCGCCGCTCGCGCGGCCGGCGCCGCAGCGGGTGCGGCCGCGTTACGGCAGCAGCTTCAGCGCGGACGACGCGACCGACGGCACCGCAATGCCCTGGCTCGTCGCGAACTGCACGGCCTGGCTGAGCGTCGACGCGAGCGACTGCAACTGGCCCGGCGCGCTTTGCGCGATATACGACGCGGCCTGCATGTTCTGCGGATTCAGGCCCGACTGCAGCAGCGATGCCGCGCTGGTCGAACCGAGATTACCGAGCCCCGACTGCAGCTGCGAGTACTGCGTCAGACCCTGGCCGAGCGATGCCAGACCGTTGCTGAACGCCTGCTTGTCGATCGGGCCGTGCGACGCCCCGCCGCTCGCGAACGCCTGGCCGAGCGCCTGCGACACCGACTGCTGCGCGCCGCCCATCTGCGACAGCGCGGCCGGCGTCAGCGCATTGCCGCCGCCGAGCAGGCCGGCGGCCTGCTGCGCCTGACCGGCCGCGCCGGTGAGCCCCATCGCCGACGCGAGCGACGACTGCCCGACCAGCACCTGCTGGTTCGCGCCGACGTACGCCTGCATCAACTGCGCGACGCCGCCCTGCGCGGGTGCGGCCTGCTGTTGCCCGCCGCCGAGCAGCGCCGAGCCGATCGACTGGAGGTCGAGTTGTGCACGGGCGGTGCCGTTCACGCCGAGCATGATGCCGAAGGCGATGCCCGCCGATGCCAGGTGCTTGCCCGTCGCGCGAATGTGCTTCATGTGTTTCCCTCGTGCCCGAATATGTTTGAGGCCGATATTGTCGAAGCGCGCCGCGCGCCGCCGCAACGACTGAAACACATCGATACGAAATCGCCCGGCACGACCGTCGCCCGGCGCGCGGATTCATCCGGATTTGCCGCGCGATATAGGGCTGGCGCCGCGATTCGTTCCTGCATCGCGGCAATCCCGGCGACGCCCGGTATGCGCCGGCGCTGCGCCGGTGTCGGCCGGC
This sequence comes from Burkholderia sp. Bp8986, assembly GCF_003854225.1. Classification (NCBI taxonomy): domain Bacteria; kingdom Pseudomonadati; phylum Pseudomonadota; class Betaproteobacteria; order Burkholderiales; family Burkholderiaceae; genus Burkholderia; species Burkholderia sp. Bp8986. Next base: position 113,985 of record NZ_QTQM01000009.1, read on the forward strand.
GCTGTTGTGCGACAGCGTGATGCCCGGCGCACCAATGGCAGGATTAGCCAGCGCGTTTCGAGGTGTGGAAACGAACCGGGCGGCACGCGGCCGCCCGGTTCGTCACTTGCGTTCGGCGTGTGTCACGGGCCCGCCGGCCGTCGCATTACGCAGCCATCCAGCCCGGCAGCCGCCGGCCGACCCAGTCGGCCGCCTGCTCGTAGCCGCGCGCGAGCTGCAGCACGGCGAGATCCGCGCGCGGCCGGCCGATCAGCTGCATCCCCATCGGCAACCCCGCATCGTTGAAGCCCACCGGCACGCTGATCACCGGGCAGCCGGCCAGCGTCCACGGCACGACCGTTTCCATCCAGCGGTGGTAGGTATCCATCGCGCGGCCCGCGATTTCCTTCGGCCAGCGCTGCTCGACGTCGAACGGGAACACCTGCGCGGTCGGCGCGGCGATGAAGTCGTAGCGATCGAAGAAGCCCAGCACGGCCTGGTGCCACGCGGTGCGCTCGACGCTCGCGTCGAACACCTCGGCCCCCTGCATCGCGAGCAGCCCTTCGACCTCGTAGATCGCCTCGGGCTTCAGCAGCGCACGCCGTGCCGGGTCGCGATAGTGCGCGAGCAGCCCGCCGCCGGACAGCAGGTGCCGATGCGCGAGCCACAGCCGCCAGATGCGCTCCGGTGCGAACGCCGGCAGCGCGGCATCGACGTCGCAGCCGATCTCGCGCAGCGTCGCTAGGCCCTGTTCGCACTGCGCGAGCACGCCCGGCTCGGTCGCGAGATAGCCGTTCCAGTCGCCGACCCACGCGATGCGCTTGCCGCGCAGGTCCGTGTCGAGCGGCTTCGCGAACACGGCCGGATCTTCCGCGAGCGACAGCGGATCGTTCGGGTCGTAGCCGGCCTGGATCGCGAGCAGCTGCGCGACGTCGCCGACCGTGCGGCCCATCGGCCCCTCGATGCCGAGCTGCTGCATGAACACGTCGACGCCTGGCCAGCGCGGCACGCGGCCCTGCGACGGACGCAAGCCGTAGATGTTGCAGAACGCGGCCGGATTGCGCAGCGAGCCACCGAAGTCGCTGCCGTCCGCGACCGGCAGCATGCGCGCGGCCAGCGCCGCCGCCGTGCCGCCGCTGCTGCCGCCCGCGCTCTTCGTCAGGTCGTACGGATTGCGCGTCGCGCCGTGGATTTCGTTGAACGTATGCGAGCCGAGGCCGAACTCCGGCGTGTTGGTCTTGCCGATGAAGATCGCGCCCGCCGCGCGCATCCGGCCGACGCCGACCGAATCGGCCTGCGGCACGTGATCGCGGAAGATCGGCGAGCCGTAGGTCGTGCGCAGCCCTTTCGTCATCGCGAGATCCTTCGGCGCCTGCGGCATTCCGTGCAGCCAGCCGTGGTACTCGCCGCGGGCGAGTGCCGCGTCCTTTTCCGCCGCTTCGGCGAGCAGCGTGGCGCGATCGCGCAGCGAAATCAACGCGTTCACCGCGCCGTTCACGCGCTCGATGTGATCGAGATACGCACGCATCGTCTCGACGCACGAGACCGCCTTGCCGCGGATCGCCGACGCGAGTTCGCCGGCCGACAGGCGCACGATCGGGTCGACGGTGATGGAAGCGGGTGCGAGAAGCTGCGGGGCGCCATGCGGCATGCGAGGTCTCCTGGAATCGGAATGGAATGGCGGGCCGCAGCGTGGCGGCGGTCCGTCCCGAACGGCCTGGACAGCCCGGGAGAAGGCCGCGCCGCGGCCGATGCACTACTCTACGCGAGGCCGGATCGCCGACCTCCGATATTTTCCGCCGCGATTCATTGAGGATCCGACTAAATCGGCGTGGTGCGCCACTCGACGGCCCGCCCCGGGCCACCGCGCGGCCGGTCAGTGAAAACGTTTATGCGCATAAACTTAAATTTCTTATATTTCTAATAGGCGCGCCGGACGTTGACGACATTTTTACGCGGCCGCCCGATCTCTTTAGGTCGGGCGATCCGGCGCCGCGCTACGCTGCAAACATCTCGATTCCGGAGCATCTCCCATGCTCAAACTGCTGGTTCCGGTCGGCCATTCGCCGCGTTCGCTGCAGGCGGTCCGCCATGCGACCTTCCTGTATCGCGAACGCTGCGCGTCGGAAATCGTGCTGATCAACGTCCAGCCGCCGCTCGAAGCGACGCGGCTCGAGGCATTTCACTCGCTGTCGCGACTGCGCTCGATCGAGGACCAGTTCGCGTGCGACGATCTGGCGACGGCCGAGCGGGTGCTGCGGGAAGCCGGCGTCCGATACAGCGTCGTGAAGAAGGTCGGGCCGGTGGCCGACACGATCGCGGCCGTTGCGGCCGAGACGGGCTGCGACGAAATCGTCGTGGTCGCGCCGCGGCACGATCCGTTTCATCAGATGCTGTCGATGTTCGGTCGCAGCGTGATGGGCCGCCTCGTGCGGATTTCGAACGTGCCGGTGACGGCGGTCAGATGAGCGGCACGCGGTGCGGCGCTCGCCGCTTACTTGATGACCTTGCGCCAGAACACGAGATAGGTCGCGGCTGACGATGCAACCAGCAGAATCGCCCACATCGGCGCGAGACTGATCAGGACGGACGATACGTTAAGCATTTGGATTCCTCACTAATTCGATAGCGATGTTCAATACGTACCCGCTGCGTTCGGAGCCGCGGCGCCCATCGCCTGCCGCGCATCGCGTTCCGTTGAAACATGCATTCATGCTATCGCTCTGACCGCCGGCACGACCGTCTCGCCCTGCCCGCCGTCTGACATTCGTCAAGCTCGCGTCAATCGCGCGGCGGCGCGTGCGGCCAACGTGCCTTTTCGTCGTCCGCACGGTAAAAACGGGACGCGATCAGCCGGGCTCATCGTCATTTCTGCAGACGTTTACCGGGGGAAGCCCCAAGTGCTTCGAGAATCGTCTCCGCGTTACGCTTGAGCGACGAGGAGACGAACCATGAGACGAGTCGTACACATCGCTTTTTTCGCGCTGCTGGTCTATCTGATCGGCGATCGCGCACTGCTGCACGCGCAAGGCCGCGATGCCAGCCCGACCGCCTGCTCGCAGGGCGCCGAGCAGGTGAAATACGCCGCGCTCGGCAAGGGCTTCGGCAGCGCGGCGGCCGACAGCCAGAGCGAAGCGTTCATGTCGAGCTGCCTCGTGTCCGGGCGCGGTAATCAGGACGTCGCGGTGGCGGCCCGTTGAGGCCGACCGGGCGCCGCGCCGGTCGCATGCGTGTCGCGGCGCCTGGGCGCCAACTGTGATCCGTGGCGCCTTCCGAGGTTCTTTCGCTTGCCACCGGCGGCATTGGCTCGCCGGTAGCGGCAGTACGAATACGCCAACCATCCGAAGATCGCGGCGACCGATGAGCGTTCGCCGCGACACGTCACGCACGTCGCAGCGATAGCGACTTGCGCGAATCGCTCGGCACCGTCCATCGCTTCTCCTACCGGGTTCCCCCGTCACGAGCACGCGAGCACGTCGTGCGCTCCCTTTCGTACCGCCGCTTCCCGCCCGTTAGCCGAGCCGGTTTTCCATCGCGTCAAGTTGCGTTCGGTTGCACCGCGTCTGGCGGCCGCATCCCGTAACCCGCCCGCCCCAGCCGCCCCTTCCTCCTGGGCATGCCAATTGCGACTCGATTGCCCCCTCCCCACGAGTCGCGATCATGAACGACAACGAGCCCCTCGATTCCGCGGAGCAGCGTCCGCGTGCCGCAACGTGGCTCCGCCGCCTCGGGCCGGGCCTCGTCACCGGTGCCGCGGACGACGATCCGTCCGGCATCGGCACGTACTCGCAGGCGGGCGCGCAGTTCGGCTTCGAATTGCTGTGGGCGCTCTTGCTGACGTATCCGCTGATGACGGCGATCCAGCTGGTCAGCGCGCGCATCGGCCGCGTGACGGGCAAGGGCCTCGCGTCGAACATGCGCACGCACTATCCGCCGTGGCTGCTCTACGTCACCGTCGTGCTGCTGATCGTCGCGAACGTGATCAACATCGCGGCCGACCTGTCGGCGATGGGCGCAGCGGTCAAGCTCCTGCTGCACGGCCCGCAAGAACTCTACGTCGTGTGCCTCGGCGGCGCATCGGCCCTGCTGCAGATCCTCGTGCCGTACGACCGCTACGCGCGCCTGCTCAAATGGACCGCGCTGGTCCTGCTCGCCTACGTCGCCGTGGCGCTCATCGTGCCCGTCCCGTGGGGCGAGGTCGGCCGTGCGCTCGTGTTGCCGCGCGTCCAGCTGTCCGCCGCCTACCTGACCACGGTCATCGCCGTGCTCGGCACCACGATCAGCCCGTACCTGTTCTTCTGGCAGGCATCGCAGGAAGTCGAGGAACTGCGCGCGGTGCCGAACCAGCAGTCGTTGCGGCACGCGCCTCACCAGGCCCCCGCGCAGTTGCGCCGGATCAACTTCGATACGTGGGTCGGGATGGGCGTGTCGAACGTCATCGCGTTCTTCATCACGCTGACGGCCGCGGCCACGCTGAACCTGCACCACATCGACGTGAAGACGTCGGCGGATGCCGCGCGGGCGCTCGAGCCGATCGGCGGGCACTTCGCGTACGTGCTGTTCGCGCTCGGAATCATCGGCACCGGCTTGCTGGCGCTGCCGGTCCTCGCGGGGTCAGCCGCCTATGCGGCCGCGGGCACTTTCCGCTGGCGCAGCAGCCTCGCGCTGCAATTCGGCGTCGCGCGCGAATTCTATGCGGTCATCGCACTGGCGATCATCGGCGGCGTCGCGATCACGTTCATGCATTTCGACCCGATCCGCGCGCTCTACTGGAGTGCGGTCATCAACGGCGTGACCGCCGTGCCGATCATGGTCGTGATGATGCTGATGGCCCATAGCACGCGCATCATGGGCAAGTTCGCGATCACCGGCCTGCTGGCCTGGGGCGGCTGGCTCGCGACGTTCGCGATGGCGGTCGCGGCGTTGGGCGTGTTCGTGCCGGGCTGAGCAGGTGGAGCCGCGCCGGCCGGCGCGGCACCGGATACACCGGCGTCACGCGAGCCGGCACACGCACCGGCAACGCATGCCGCGGAACAGAAGGAGAACGCATCGTGGCGAAGAAAGCACCGGGATCGGCACGGCTGCCGTCCAGCGACCAGCGCGCGCAGATTCTCGCGCGCCTGCGCAGCGGCAAGATGGCGCGCTCGATACACACGTATACGCGCGGCAGCGCCGAGCGCTTCTACGCATGGCTCGCGGACCATCGCTCCGGCACCCTGCCCGACGGCCCCGCGGTGTGGATCGGCGGCGACTGCCATCTCGGCAATCTGGGGCCCGTCGCGGCGAAGACGGGCGAGGTTGCCGTGCAGATCCGCGATCTCGACCAGAGCGTGATCGGCAATCCCGTACACGACCTGCTGCGTCTCGGCTTCTCGCTCGCGACCGCGGCGCGCAGCTCCGATCTGCCCGGGATCATCACGTGGCGGATGGTCGAAGCGCTCATCGCCGGATACGAGCAGGCGTTCGACAGCCGGCACCGCGCCGAGACCAGTCACCTGCAACGCCCAACCGCGATCAAGATCGCGATGAAGGCGGCGCTGCACCGATCGTGGCGCAAGCTCGACCGGCAGACGATCCAGAACGTGACGCCGCGCATTCCGCTCGGCAAACGCTTCTGGCCGCTGTCCGAGCGCGAGCGGAGCGCCATCCACGCGCTGTTCGAATCCACCCCGGATTCGCCGATCGGCGCGGCGCTCAGCCGCGCGCCACACCGCGACGCGAGGATGAAGGTGCTCGACGCCGCCTTCTGGGTAAAGGGATGCAGCTCGCTCGGACGGCGCCGCTTCGCGGTCATGCTCGATATCGACGACGCGTGTTCCGACGGCCATCCGCCGTATCTGATCGACATCAAGGAGGCCGCGGCGGCGAAGGCCCCGAAGGATCCCGGCGTGCGCATGCCACGCGATCCCGCGCAACGGGTGCTCGAAGGCGCGCGGCACGTATCGCCGATGCTGGGCAGCCGGATGTGCGCGGCACGCCTCGACGGATGTCCCGTCGTCATACGCGAATTGATGCCGCAGGATCTGAAACTGGACGCGGAACGGATGTCGGAGGCCGATGCGGTCAAAGTCGCGCGCTATCTGGCGCTGGTGATCGGCAACGCGCATGCCGCGCAGATGGACCACGCGACGCAACGCGCGTGGTGCGGCGAGTTGCGGCGCCAGCACCCGAAGACGGCCGACGCGCCGTCATGGCTGTGGCGAAGCATCATCGAACTGATGGCCGCGCACGAAGAGGCGTATCTCGAACATTGCCGGCGCCATGTGGTCGGCAAGACGGTCCGTTGACATCGCCGCCGGTCGTGCGTCGTTGCGATGGACGCACGATCGTGAACGGCTCGGCCCGCGCGATCTCAGTCTTTCGCCGGACGAACCACCAGCTCGTTGAACCCGGTGAGCGCATCGTGCTCGCGGGAAAAACGATGCGCGGCCAACGATACGAGCAGGATCTCGGCGGTCGTGCGCACCACGCAGCCGCTCGCGACGTGGCCGCCCGAGACGCGGCCATGCGCGTCGGACACCGCCATGTGCAGGTGCGCGCCGTCCGGCGAGACCGAGCCGGCAAGCGTCAGGATCTCGAGATCGCCGCGCAGCTCGGTCGGCGCAGCGACGCCGGCATAGCGCAGCTGCGCGACGTTCAGGCTGCCGATGCCCTGGATCACGAATGCTGCATGCGCGTCGAGTCGACGCAGCGCCTGCTCGATCGACGCGCGCAGATCGTCGCCGGGGGAAAGACGCAGAGGATGGGCTTGCATGGGCGGTAACCTGCTGATGGAGTCGGGGGTAGGCAAAGCGTACGTTCGACACGGCAATCCGGCAAGCCGCCAGCCGGATCGGCCGCCGCGCCTGCGTCGCGACTACGGGAACGATGCCGATGCGTCATTCGTTCGCACCGGACACGCCGCATCACCCGCATCACCCGCGACGATCGCGCGCGAGCAACCCGTACAGCGCGCTGTCCGACACCTCGTCGCCGACGATCCAGCGTTCGCGCAGCACGCCTTCCCTGACGAACCCAAGCCGTTCGAGCAGCGCGGCGGATGCGACGTTGCGCGGATCGATGTCGGCCTCGATGCGGTTCAGGCGCAGCGTGCCGAACGCGTGGTCGATGACCGCCGACGCGGCCTCGCGCATATAGCCGCCGCGCCAGTAGCGGCGCCGCAGGCTGAAACCGATTTCCGCGCGCCGGCATTGCTCGTGCGCATGAAACAGCACGCATTCGCCGAGCACGTCGCCGGTGTCCCGGGCTTCGAGCACGCAGACGAGATCCTGGCCGCTGGCGGTCGTTGCGAGGTTGCGCGCGACGCGCTCGGCGGCCTGCCGCCAATCCGTGAGCGGCGCGAACGACGCATAGCGCATCGCCTGCGCATCGGACCAGAGGTCGAAGAACGCGTGAGCGTCCGTGTCGCGAAGCGGACGCAGGACGAGTCGGGACGTATGCAGCGTGACGGGTTCGAACAAGGGCATCGCGGCGGCCGGGGAAAAAACGCAAGCATGAATTAGAACACGCTATCCGGAGGCCGGCCATCGCGTGCGTTCGCGCTGTCCGGCACGCACGATCCGCTGCCCGAAACGAAAAAAGCCCGGACACATCGTCCGGGCCTTCCACATCGCCTTTGCCACGCGCCGCGCTTATGCCTCGAGCGCTTCGAGCACCTTCCCCTTCGTCTCGATCCCGACGAAATGAACGGTCACGGCGGCGATCAGCGGCACGATGCCGATCAGGTAGAACGCCGGCGCGAGATTGCCGCCGATGATCGCGTGCGGCACGATCATCGGCGCCGCGAACGACGCGATCTTCAGCCACGCGCTGCCGAGCCCGCAGCCCGACGCGCGGATGCTCGTCGGATACTGTTCCGGCGTATAGACGTACGCGGTGATGAAGCCCGATGCCATCAGCCCCAGCGACAGCGAGCAAAAGGTCGCGACGACGTACACCGACGACGCGTGGTAGATGCCCGCGAACGCCAGCGACAGCGCGCACAGCACGAACGACCACACGATCACCGGCTTGCGGCCGAGCTTGTCGACCAGCAGCGCGGACGCGAGCGAACCGAGCACGCCCATCACCGAGCCGATCACCGCGAGATTCAGCGCGAGCTGCAGCGGCGCGTGATAGAAGTTCTTGTAGATCGTCGGCAGCCACGTGGACAGCCCGTACTGGATGAACCCGCAGGTCGCCCACAGCGTCGCCACCGCGAGCGTGCGCTTGCGATACGCGGCACTGAACAGGTCGCTCATCCGGCGCTTCGGGTGCTGGCGCACCATCTCGTCGTACGCGGCCACCTGCGTGACCGGCGGCAGTTCGCCGCGCACCGACGCTTCGAACACGCCGACCGCGCGCCCGGCTTCCGGGAGCCGCCCGCGCGACGCGAGCCAGCGCGGCGATTCCGGCACCAGACGCGTGAGCACCAGCGCGAGAATCAGCGGCAGCCCGCCGACGAAATACATGATCTCCCAGCCGAACCGCGGCACGAGCCACGCGCCGAGCGCCATCGATACCAGCAGGCCGATCGGGAACACGATTTCGTACAGCAGCACGAAGCGGCCGCGGCCGTGCGCGCGCGTGATTTCGTTGATGTACGTGGCCGCGACCGGCAGCTCGCCGCCGAGGCCGAGCCCCTGCAGGATCCGCAGCAGCACGAACACCTCGAACGTCGGCGCGAAGCCGCACGCGATGCTGGTGATGCCGATCACCGCGGAACTCCACGCGATCGCCTTCACGCGGCCATGCTTCTCCGCGAGCGCGGGAAACAGGAATGCGCCGATCAGCTGGCCGATCGCGCCGGACGCGATCAGCATGCCGATCTGCGTCGGCGACAGCCCCCACTTGTGAATCAGCAGCGGCAGCGTCGCCGCGATCGTGATCACGTCGAAGCCGTCGAAGAACGTCGCGGTGCCGATCAGCACGCGCGCGCGGATCTGCATCGCGTTGGCCGGAAGCCGCTCGAGCCGCGCGATGATCGCGCCGGGCGTGGAGGCGGCAGCTTCCATCGTGGCCCTGCCGGCCACGACGTTGTCGAAAGTGCTCATGCGGGGTGTCTCCTGGGTCTTTGTACCGGTTTCGCCGGTCAGGCAAGCGCTTGGGTCGTGTCCGCCAGGGCTTCCGTGTTCACTGCCCGGCCCTGGTTCATCCACTTGCGTGCGAGCTTGAGCTCGCGCGCGTTGTTGATGGCGATGACACCTCTCACATGTCCGTCGCCCACGAAAAACAGCGTCGCACGTCGCGCGGCGAGATCGCCGCGCACGACGAGCTGCGCATCGGCCGGCAGATCGCCGAGGATCTGCAGGTTCACGTCGTATTGATCGGACCAGAACCACGGAATCTCGGCGTACGGCGCGCGCACGCCGAGCACGGCCTTCGCGGCCGCGATCGCCTGGTTCTGCGCGTTCGCCCACGATTCGAGCCGCACGCGCCGCTTCAGCCAGCCGTTGTGATGGTTCGCGACGTCGCCGCACGCGAAGATCGCCGGATCGCTGGTCGCGCCGAATTCGTCGACCACGATGCCGTCGTCGACTGCGAGGCCCGCGTCGCTCGCGAGTGTCGCATTCAGCGCAAGGCCGATGCCGGCCACCGCGAAATCGGCGTCGATCGTCGTGCCGTCCGCAAGCGTCGCGCGCACCTTCGATGCGTCGTCCGGCTGCGCGTCGAGCGATGCGAGCGCCGCGCCGAGGCGCACGTCGACACCGTTCGCGCGATGCAGGTCGAGCAGGAAGTCCGACACGACCTGCGGCACCGAGCGGCCGCACAGCCGCGGCGCGCCTTCGACGACCACCGCTTCGACGCCGAGCTTGCGCGCGGTCGCCGCGACCTCCAGGCCGATCCAGCCGCCGCCGATCACGAGCACACGCCGGCTCGCGCGCAGCTTCTCGCCGAGCGCGGCCGCTTCGTCGAGCGTACGCAGGTAATGCAGGTTCGGGGTCCTGACGATCGAGTCAGGCAAGCGACGCGACGTGCCGCCGGTCGCGATCACGAGGCGGTCGTATTCGACTTCGAGACCGCTTTCGATTTTCACCACGCGGCGCGCACGGTCGATCGACACCGCGCGTTCCGGCTGCCATGCCTCGACGTTCAGCGCGGCGAATTCGTCCGGGCGCACGACGCGCACGGTCTCGATGTCCGCGTCACCGGCCAGCACGGCCTTCGACAGCGGCGGACGCTCGTACGGCAGGTGCGGCTCGTCGGCGATCATCACGAGACGGCCCGCGAAGCCCTCCGCGCGCAGCGTCTTCAGCACCCAGCCGGCGGCCTGGCCGCCGCCGATCACGACGACCGTGCGAGGCGCGGCCGGTTCCTGCGAGTTCGTTGCGCTCATGATTTGCGCTCCGTCATGAACTTGCCTTCCGGCGCCTTCGCATTCTTCTGCCGGCGCGTGTTGCCGTCGAGGCCGCCGTCGACGGCCCATTCGGCGAACACGGTCGGGCCCGGTTCGAATTCGCGCGGCTGCCATTCGGGCGTCAGCACGTCTTCGTCCGCGTAGTACTCGATCAGCGCGCCGGCCGGGTTCTGGAAGTACCAGAAATACGCGGACGACACCGGATGACGCCCCGGGCCGAGCTGCGTTTCCCAGCCGCAGCGGTCGATGTGCATGCCGCCGCCGAACACTTCGTGGATGTCGCGCACGGTGAACGCGACGTGGTTCAGGCCGCGCTTGCCATTGGGCAACGCGAGCAGGAACAGGTCGTGGTGGCCGCCGTGCGGCGCGCAGCGCATGAACGCGCCGCGGCCCGGATAGCGGTCCGACGTCTCGAAGCCGAGCAGCTCGTGATAGAACTTCTCCTGCGCGTCGAGGCAGTTCGTGAAGAACACGACGTGGCCGACCTCGACCGGCTCGGCGCGCGCATAGATCGGGCTCGGCTGGTCGACCCGAGCCGTCCGGCCCCACACGTTCGACGGCGAGCCGGTGATGTCGAGTGCGCGCTTGCGCGTCACCTCGATGCGGATCGCCATCCCGTTCGGATCGATGCAGCCGACCGCATCGTCCTGCGTGTAATAGCCGGGCTGGCCGGCCAGCTTCGTGCGCAGTGCGTCGACTTCCTGCTGCGTCGCGACGCCCCACGTGACTTCGCGCAGCGTCGGGCCCGCTTCGAACGCGGGCGGCAGCGACGGATCGTCGGCCTTCACGACCAGCACGGTGCAGCCGTTCAGCGTTTCGAAACGTGCGCGCGTGTCGTCGTGCGCGACTTCCTTCAGGCCCCAGTCGGCAAAGAAGCGCCGGCACGTCGCGAGGTCGTCGACACCGTACGTGATCTGCTCGATACCCAAGATGCTCATTGCGTCATTCCCCTTCGCTCAGTTCGCCCACGGCAGCGGCGCGTCGTTCAAGCCCCAGTAGAGGCTCTTCTGCTGCATGTACTCGCGGATGCCGAGACGGCCCTTCTCGCGGCCCATCCCGCTCTCCTTCCAGCCCGAGAACGGCGTGGAGATCGAAAACAGCTTGTACGTGTTGATCCAGACGGTGCCCGTCTCCAGCGCCCGCGCGATGCGCCATGCGCGCTTGTAGTCGCGGGTCCAGATGCCGGCGGCGAGGCCGAACACGCTGTCGTTCGCCTGCGCGATCAGCGACGCTTCGTCGTCGAACGGCATCGCGACCAGCACCGGCCCGAAGATTTCCTCCTGGCAGATGCGCGCGCTGTTCGGCAAGCCTTCGAGAATCGTCGGCTGGTAGAAGAAGCCGTCCTCGCGCCCGTCGCCCGACGGCCGTTCGCCGCCGCACAGCAGGCGGCCGCCTTCCTCCAGCCCGAGCGCGACGTAGCGTTCCACCGATTCACGATGCTTCGCGGTGATCAGCGGGCCCATCTGCGTGTCGGGCCGCGTCGGGTCGCCCACGCGCAGCTTGCGTGCGCCCGCGACCAGGCGCTTCATGAACTCGTCGTATACCGAGCGCTGCACGAACAGCCGCGAACCCGCGATGCACGCTTCGCCCGACGAGCTGAAGATGCCGTACAGCACGCCGTTCACCGCGTGATCGAGATCCGCGTCGTCGCATACGATCGTCGGCGACTTGCCGCCGAGTTCGAGCGATACGGGCATCAGCTTTTCCGCCGCGATGCGCGCGATGCCGCGGCCCACTTCGGTGCCGCCGGTAAACGACACCTTCTTCACGAGCGGATGGCGCACCAGCACGTCGCCGATCACCGAGCCCTTGCCCGGCAGCACACTCAGCACGCCCTTCGGCACGCCGGCTTCCTCGCAGATGCGGGCCAGCGCGAGCGACACGAGCGGCGTCACCTCGGCCGGCTTGAGCACCACCGCGTTGCCGCCGGCGAGCGCGGGCGCGAGCTTCTGTGCGTCGGACGCGATCGGCGAATTCCACGGCGTGATCGCCGCGATCACGCCGATCGGCTCGTGCACGCTCATCGTCAGGTAGTCGCCGCGCGACGGCGTCAGTTCTTCGTCGAGCGTTTCCAGGCACGCCGCGAAATAGCGGAACGTGTTGGCCGCACTCGCCACCAGCACGCGCGTCTCACCGATCGGCTTGCCGTTGTCGCGGCGCTGCAGGTTCGCGAGCGCCTCGTGACGCTGCATGATCAGGTCGGCGATCCGGTACAGCACCAGCGCGCGCTGGTGCGGCTTGAGGCCGGCCCAGTCGGCGCGCCGCCACGCGGCGTCGGCGGCCACGACGGCGTCGGCCGCGTCTTCCGCGTTCGCCGTCGAGACTTCCATGTTCAGCGACTGGTCGGCCGGATAGATGCTCGCGTAAGGCGCGCCGCGGCCGCGCCGCCACTCGCCGCCGATCAGGATATCGCCGTTGGGTACGAGGCTCGTATCGAATGGAGTCATGTCACAAGTCCCACAAATCTGTCTCTGCGCAGCCGCCCGCGCCGTGGCGCCGGCGGCCGTTCAATGGCCCGAATGGCCGCGTCGGCCTGGTTGTCCGGGTTGTCTGCCTGCTCAGATCACGCAGCGGGCCGCGCGGTTGCGCAGCGCGCGGATCGCGCTGTACGCGGTCAACGCGGACGTCTTCGGGTTGTCGGGCAACGGCTTGCCGCTCATTTCGAGCGACATCTCGCCGAACGCGCCGCGCGCGGTGATGCGGTGCACGTTGCGTTCGACCGCCGGATCGGCGATCAGGCGCACGTGCGTCGCGTCGAGGCCGAGGCCCGCGAGCGCGACCGTCGCCGCGACGTTCGCGTTCTTCGGATACAGGCGCGCGGCGTCGCGCGCACTGCCTTCGAAGATCACCTTTTCCCCGGTCATCGCACGCAAGTCGCAGAGCTCCTCGGCGGGCGTGCCGAGCCAGCCGAGCGGCGGCTTGCGGCCAACGTACAGCACTTCGTCGAGGCCGCCCTGCTTCGCGGACGCCAGCGCGTCGATCCCGCCGATCGCGCCGGACAGCAGCGTCACCGTCGTGCCGCCCTCGTCGGCCGCCTGCGACAGCACGTCGAGCAGCGCGAGGTCGGACAGCGCGCCGATCGAGGCGACCGCGCAGTCGGTGCCGGCCTTCAGCAACGGCACGACGTGATCGACGAGCGCGCTGTGACCCGCGCATTCGAGCGCGAACTCGGGGCGACGAGCCAGCGCGTCGACCGACGACACGACCTCCACCGCACCGCCGAGCTCGCGCTGCACCGCGTCGCGCTGATGCTCGGGCACGATCACGTGCGCGACGCGCAACGACGCATCGTGCTCGACCGCGTGATACACGGCGGCACCGATCGCGCCGAAGCCGATCATCGCGACGTCGACGGGCGCATGCCCGTGTCGCTGGCCGTTATGCATACTGGCGCTCCGACGGCGTCTCTTCCTTCTTCACCGGCGGGCCCGCGAACTGCGATGCGAACGAGCCGACCGACAGCATGTCGACTTCGACCATCACCGGCCCTTCCTTCGCGATCCCTTCGCGCACGATCGCTTCCGCCTGGTCGAGCGACGTGATCCGGTAGTGCGTGAGGCCGAAGCTCGCGCAGAACTGCGCGAAATCCGGCTGGTGCAGCTGCACGAAGCAGCGGCGGCCGCCGTAGTGCGCGTCCTGGATGTTGCGGATCACGCCGTAGCACTGGTCGTTCATCAGCACGATCATCACGTTCGCGTTTTCCTGCACGGCCGTCACGAGCTCGCCGACGTTGACCATCAGGCCGCCGTCGCCGACCAGGCAGACCGTCTTCGCCGCCGAGCCGGCCAGCGCCGCGCCGATGCCCATCTGGATGCCCTGGCCGATGCCGCCGCCGAGCGCATGCACGCCCGCGCGCGGTTCGAAGATCTTCAGCAGGCGGTTGCCCCACGTGCTGTTCGAGATCGTCACGTCGCGCACCCAGTTGTAGTCGCGGCCCACCGCGCCCTGCAGCGTATCGACCAGCTGCTTGTACGGCCCGAGGCCTTCCGCCACGCTCGCGACGGCCGCTTCGCGCGCCGCCGCGAGATCGCCCGCGAACTGCGGATCGACCGACAGGCGGCCTTCGAGGCGGTCGGCCAGCTCGGCCAGCACGCGCTTCGAATCGCCGTGCACGAACAGCTCGTTGCGATAGCCGCGGTTGTCGGCGAGTGCATCGGCGTCGACGCGGAACAGCGGCTGCGGCAGCGCGAGCTTGTACTTCAGCGTCTCGTTGCCGCGCAGGCGCGAGCCGACCACGACGAGCGCGTCGCAGGTCTTGTAGAACGCTTCGACCGCCGAATGCACGTTGAACGCGCCGAGCGTCGCCGGGTGATCCTCGGGCAGCACGCCGCGGCCCTGCACGCTCGTCACGACGCCGAAGCCGAGCTTCACCAGGCGTTCGACTTCCGCACGCGCATGACGCGCGCCGCCGCCGAGCCACAGCAGCGGACGGCGCTTGGCCGCCAGCGCGTCGGCGAGCTTCGCGACGCGTGCGTCATCGTGCTCGCGCACCGCGACGTGCGCCGGCGCGAGATCTTCCGGCCATTCGATTTCAGCGGCCTGGATGTCGATCGGGATCTCGACCGACACGGGGCCCGTCGGCGCCGTCTGCGCGATGCGCACGGCTTCGCGGATCGTCGGCAGCACGGTCTCGACCGTGCGCACGCGGAACGCGGCCTTCGAGATCGCATCGAGCATCGTGAGCTGGTCCGGCGCTTCGTGGATGTACGCCAGATCCTGGTCGAGGTACGGCGTCTCGATCTGCCCCGTGATGTGCAGCAGTGCCGTGCCGGCCGTCAGTGCCTCGACCATCGCGCCGGCCGCGTTGCCCGCCGCCGTGCCGGTGCTCGTGAACGCGACACCGAGGCCGCCCGACACGCGGGCCAGCCCGTCGGCCATGTTCACCGCGCCCGCTTCACCGCGCGCGCCGACATACCGGATGTTGCCGCGCGAGTTGATCGCGTCGAGGATCGGCATGTTGTGGATCGAGATGACACCGAATGCGGTTTTGACGTCGCACTGCTCGAGAAAGGCGGCAATCAGCTCGCCAACCGTGGTTTTTTTAGACATGGCGTGCAAAGCCTCCAGAAACGTCGATATGGCTGCCCGTCGTGTAGGACGACAGATGCGTTGCGAGATAAAAAAGTGCCCAGGCTGCCTCGTCGGGCTTGCCGAAGCGGTTCAGCGGAATGTTCTTCTTGCGGGCGAGCGCGCCCGTCCAGTCCTCCCAGCTTTCGCCGGCCGGCGCCTGCGCTTCGTAGCGGCGGCGCCACTGCCCCGACTCGACGATGCCGATCAGGATCGAGTTCACGCGGATGCGCTGCGGCGCGAGTTCGGTCGCGAGCGACTTCACGAGGCTCAGCACGCCCGCCCGCGCCGACGACGTCGCGACCATGTGCGGCTCCGGCTGCAGCGCGAGCAGCGAATTCACGCAGGTGATCGTCGGCGCGGCCGCATCGCGCAACAGCGGCAGGAACGCGCGCGTCGGACGGATGATGCTGAAGTACTTCAGTTCGAGCTCTTCGCGCCACGCGTCGTCGGTCGTGTCGGCGAAAGTCGACACGCGGCCCTGGCCTGCGTTGTTGACGAGCATGTCGGCGCGGCCGAAGCGGTCGGACACCGCCTGCGCGAACGCGGCCACGTCGGCTTCGTCGAGCACGTTGCAGCGCACCGCGAGCAGCGGCGCGCCCGGATATTTCTCGCCGAGCATCGCCTCGGCGCGCGCGAGACGCTCGCCGTCGCGGCCGCAAATCGCGACCGATGCGCCGGCCTGCAGGAACCGTTCGGCAGTCGCGAGGCCGATGCCGGACGAACCGCCCGTCACCACCGCCACCTGCCCGGTCAGATCGATCTGAATCATCGCAGTCCTAAAGCCTTGAGAAACGTGTGCTCGTCATCCGAGCGGTAATTGAGCCGCCGCGACAGTTCCGCCGCCGCGCGCTGCACCTTGTCGATCAGGCCGTCGGCGATCAGCGCCGCGTCGATCTCCGGCCGCGGCACCGTCACCGTGATGCATGCGACGATCCTCTGCGTGTCGTTGCGCACCGGCGCCGTGACCACCGAGATGCCGCGCTCGAACGATGAATTGCTGACGCCGTAGCCGCGCAGCGCATCTTCCCGGATCACTTCGTAGAGCGCGTCGACCGTTTCCGGCGTCGCGCTCGTCATCCGGTTCAGCGTGCCTTCCGGATACAGCGCACGCAACTCCTTCAGCGACAGGTCGCCCATCAGCACGTGGCCGTGGGTCGTCGCATGCGCGGGCAGCCGCGTGCCGACGTTCACGCGAATCGAGCTGAACACCGGCGACTGGCTCTGCGCCTTCGCGACGAACACCACGTCGCGGCCGTCGCGGATCACGATGTGCGTCGTGAAGCCGGTCGCATCGCGCAGGCTCTCGATCACCGGCAGGCCGAGATCGGTCAGCTCGAGCGAGCTCAGGTATTCGAAGCCGAGCCGCAGCACGGCGATGCCGAGCTTGTAGTTGCGATCCTTGTCCGCACGCTCGAGAAAGCCGAGCGATTCGAGCGTCTGCAGCAGACGGAACACCGTCGTGCGCGGAATGCCGAGGCGCTTGGACAGTTCCGGCGCGCCGAGCACCGGCTCGCGCGGCGAGAATTCGGCGAGGATCCGCAAACCGCGTTCGAGGCCCGGCACCACGTAGTTGGCCTCGGACTTCGCGGTATCCGCATCCTGTTGTTGCAACGGTTCGCTCATGATGCCTCCGGTCGGGCCGCCCCAGGGGCACGTTGAAATGCATGTCGGGATCGGGCGGGCTGCGCGCCCCCAAGCGAACGAATGTGAGCGTGGAGGTAGTTCATTCCAGCCCCCGTTGACGGTCGCATTGACGGCAGAACGTATCGATCAGCGACGAATACACGGCCGGCGCTTCCACGTAGCCCGCATGACCGGCCTGCGGAATCACCTGCAGCCCGACGTGCGCGGCAGCGGCGATCCGCTCGCAGGCAGCCGGCGGCGTGATCGCGTCGTTCGCGCCGACCGCCACCGCCGTGCGGCCGCGAAAGCCGGCGAGATCGGACGCGAGATCGGCGTTCGCGAGCAGATGCGTGGCCTGCGCGTAGCCGGCCGGCACGATGCGCGCCATGTTCCAGCGTACCCATGCACGCGCATCCTCGCTCGCGAAACCCGACAGCATGTTGCCGCTGCGCTGTTCGGCGAGTCCGGCCGGGCCGAGTTCGTCGAGCATCGCGAGGCGTGCATCGCGGCGCGTGTCGCGCGTTTCCGCGGGCGCGCTGCCGTAGCCGCCCGCGGGCGAGATCAGCAGCAGGCCGGCGATCCGCGCGGGCATCACGCGGGCCAACCCGCCCGCGACGATCGCGCCGAGCGAATGCCCGACCAGCACGCAGCGTTCGATGCCGAGTGCCTCGAGCCACGCGTTCAGCGACGCCGCGTAATCGGCGGCCGCCGGCGACGCGCCGTGCACGGGTGTCGACACGCCGTAGCCGGGCGCATCCCAAGCGAGCACGCGGCGCGACGAGCCGAGCGAGTCGAGCTGGCACACCCACGATGCGGCGCCCGAGCCGATCCCGTGCAGCAGCACGACGGGCAGCGCGCGGCCCGCATGCTGCGCGCCGGCCTCGCGATAACCGATCGTGCCCGCCGCGCCGGCCGCGCAGCGCTGTTCGGGAAACTGCCCGAGCAGCGCGGCGAACGCCGCGGTGCGGTCGCGTTCACGTTTGTCGATGACACGCATTGCTTGCTCCGCCCCGTCTCAGCGCTTGATCTTCGCGAGCGGCGAATCCGGCGGATACGTCGGCGTGATGGGCTTCGGCGAACCGAGCATCACGCACATCAGCGCGTCTTCCTCGCCGATGTTGATTTCCGTGCGGTACACGCCCGGCGGCACCGAGATCAGGTCGCGCTCGCCGAGGATCGCTTCCCAGGTCTCGCCGTCGCGCTCGCAGATCACCTTCATCTTGCCGCGCAGCACGAAGAAGATTTCTTCCACGTCGATATGGATGTGGCTCGGGCCGATGTTGCCGGCCGGAATGACCATCGTCGAGAACGTGAAGTTGCCGGCCGGCACCGTGTTGACGTCCTTCGCGACGCCCGTGCCGCCCGTGCCGACGTAGCGCATCTGCGCACGGCGGTACTTCGGGTCGTAGTCGGCCTGGAACTTCAGTGCGTCCCAGTCGTAGCGCCGCGTCGCGTAGCGCGCGACGCGCCCTTCCATCCAGTCGTTGAAGCTTGCGCCTTCCGGCTGGTCCCACGACTTGCGTTCGAGATCGGCGTCCGCCATCGTCCTCTCCTTCATCAGAGTGAAAACTTCAAATCAATTCATTACGAAGCCGCCGTTTACCGGCAGCAATTGACCCGCCACGAAGCGCGCGCCGTCCGACAGCAGGAACAGCACGGGGCCCGTCACGTCCTCGGGCACCTGCGCGCGCGTCAGCGCGCGGCCCTGCATGTAGAACGCGTGGCGTTCCGCCGGCACGTAGGCCGTCGCCTCGACTTCGGTGAGCCCCGGCGCGATCGCGTTGACCGTCACGCCGTGCGCACCGAACTCGCGCGCCTGCGCATGCGTCATCGCGATCACGGCGCCCTTGCTGGCGACGTACGCGAGCAGCTTCGGCGCGCCCCACAGCGCGGTGTCCGATGCGAGGTTCACGATCGCGCCGCGGCCCGATTGCGCGAGGTACGGCAGCGCCGCATTGCTCACGAGCCAGACGCCGCGCACGTTCACGTTCATCACGGCATCCCAGGTCGACACGTCGAGCTCCGTCGACAGCTTGCCGCCCGAGTTCGTGATCGCCGCGTTGTTGATCAGTGCGTCGATGCCGCCGAGCGCTTGTGCGCCCTGCGCGACGAAAGCCGTGACGCTCGCCGGATCGGCCAGGTCGAGCGTGAAGAAATGCGCGGTGTGGCCGGCTTGCGTGAGCTGCGCGGCCAGCGCGCGGCCCTCTTCGGCGAGCACGTCGCCGAACGCGACCTGCGCGCCCGCTTCGACGAGCGCCTTCACGAACGCGGCGCCGAGACCGCGCGCGCCGCCCGTGACGAGCACGCGGCGCCCCGGCAGCGACACGACCGGAGCGAACTCAGCCATTCGCGGGCTCCGCCGCGGCGTGCGCCGCGCGATGCGCGTCGAGCGCGGACAGGTGTTCCTGCGCGCGCTGGCGCAGCATCCGGCGCACGCGCGTGATGCCGACGTCGTGCTGGTACAGGTATTCGTGATCGCGCGCGTGCGGCGCGAGGCTTTCGAGAACGTAGCGGTCCTGCTCGAGCACGTCCCAGTGCAGGCCCTCGAGGCGGTTGCGGTACATGAAGCGCCACACGTCGCGCTGCCAGCCGCTGACCTTGCGCGTACGCCAGAAGTAGACCTGGCAGTTGTCGCCGTCGACCGGCGTCGCGAAGCCGATGATCCCGAAGTTGCCGCCCGGGCCGAACTTCTGCTTGTACGGAATCGCGAGGCGCATCCACAGGCAGCCGGTTTCGCCGAGCTCGACCCAGTCGAAGTTCACGTCGCGCTGGCCGATCTTCTCGAACATCAGGCCCGTTTCCGTCTTGCGCACACGCATGTCGGCCTGCTTGTCGCCTTCGGCCATCGAGTGCGACGTCGCGTGCAGGTACGCGCCGTGCATCGGGTCCATCACGTTGTCGATCGCGTACTGGTAATTGCACTTCCAGTTCGACACGCACAGGAAGTGCGCGTATTCGTCGGCGACCAGTTCTTCCGGCAGGTTCAGCGGCGCCGGCTCGCCGTGCGCTTCGTCGCCGAACCACAGGAAGATCGCGCCGGCCTTCTCTTCGACCGGATACGACTTCACGCACTTCGTGCCTTCGAGCGGACAGTTCGATACGGCCGGCACGCGGTTGACCGTGCCGCCGCCGTCGACTTCGATGCCGTGATACCAGCACGCGATGCTGCCGCCGAGGTTCCAGCCGAGCGACAGGCGCGCGCCGCGGTGCGGACAGCGATCTTCCAGCGCGTGGACCTTCCCTTCGTGATCGCGCCACAGCACGATCTGCTCGGACAGGCGCGTGAGGCCGACCGGCGCGTTCGACACCTGCCAGCTCGGGGCGACGGGATACCAGTAGTTCTTGATGCCGCGGTCGAGGTAGTCGCGGACCGGGTCGTGTTGTGTTTCGTGTTGTGCGGGGGACGTCATCAGTGTGCTCCGGATGCGGTTGTCGGGTCGGCGCTCAGGCGTGCGGCGCGGTCGGTGCGCTCATTCCGCCAGCGAGGCCAATTCGGCGCGGAAGCGCTCGGGCGTCCACGCCGTGCCGTCCGGCGCGCGGAAGCCGATGCGGTTCAGGCCCGCGACAACCTCGTCCAGCTCGGTCGCGCCGCTCTCGAACACGCGTTCGAGCGCATCGCCCAGATCGTTCTCGTACTGCGTCGGCTCGGCCTTGCGGTTTTGCCAGATGCGGTTCTCGACCTGGCCCGGGATCTCGATCTGCCCCTTGCCGGCGACGTTGTTCGGCTGCGGCGCCACCCACGGCTTCAGGAACGGATTGAAGTTGACGGTCGCTTCTTTCATCGGTTACTCCACCTTGATCTGGATTTCCTCGCCAGCCAGGCGCACCGCGTACTGCTTCAGCGCGCGCCCGCCCGGGCCCTTCAGGCATTCGCCCGTCTTGATGTCGAACACGGCCTCGTGCAGCGGACATTCGACCGTGCCTTCGTCGACGAACCCCTGCGTCAGCAGCGCGTAGGCATGCGGGCACACGTTCTCAAGCGCATACACCTCGTCGCCGACGCGGTAGATCCCGATTTCGACGCCGTCGGTCCGCTTGAACTCGATCGGCGTGTCTTCCGACAGCGCGCCGGCGTGCCCGGCACAAACCCATTGTTCAGACATCTCACACCCTTCCTTCTGATCGACTCTCGGTTCGCCCCGGGTTTGTTCCATACCCGGAACAGCAGTTTATGGATGGTGATTATAGGAGTGACTTCCCACGAGTAAAACAAAAAGCTGCACGTCCTAGGGAAAACACCGACCGCCGGGTCGACGATCGCCGCCACTCATCTTGAAAAAGGTGATTTTTTGCTTTGTGGCGGGGATTTAAGTCCTTTTTTCAGGACGCTCGGTCCCGTGTTGCGGATCGTCACCACCCGCATCCGGCCCGATAAATTTATTTTTGATCCGGCGCGCGACACCTCTATACTTCATTCCATCAGAGGCACATTGTTCCTTATATGGAACATTAAAAATGCCCGCCCGGTGGTGAAGAACGCGCGACGGCCGGCCGTCCCCCGCGCCCGCCGCCACGGCACGTTTCTCATCAGGTTTGGAGAGTCAGGAGATCAAATGGTCAAGCAAGCGGTAGCAGCAGCAATCGTCGGAATGGGCGCGATGTCGGGCGCCTGGGCACAAAGCAGCGTGGTGCTGTACGGCAGCCTGGATGCCGGCGTCGCCTATGTGAACAACGTCGGCGGCCACGCGAAGTGGGCGATGATCCAGGGCAACACGCAACCCGACCGGTGGGGCCTGAAAGGCAAGGAAGACCTCGGCAGCGGCCTGTCGGCGATCTTCCAGCTCGAAAACGGCTTCTATACGAACAACGGCCAGTTCGCGACCGCGAACACGATCTGGAACCGCGCGGCCTTCGTCGGCCTCAGCTCCGACCGCTACGGCACGCTGACGCTCGGCCGCCAGACGCCGCTGACGTTCGACTATCTCGATCCGCTCAGCACCGCGTATCTCGCGCTGAGCTGGTATGCGTTCCATCCGGGCAACATCGACGGGCTCGCCGCGACCGGCAACGTGCCGTACAACAACGCGGTCAAGTACCGTTCGCCGAGCTTCGCCGGCTTCTCGGCCGCGGCGGCGATGGCGCTCGGCAACACGACGAACTTCTCGACCGGCAAGTCGGTCGGGGTCGCGCTGAACTACGCGAACGGGCCGTTCAAGGCGTCGGCCGTCTACTCGAACGAGCACGACCGCTCGATCCTGATCAGCCAGACGGGTATCACGTCGTTCCAGGGGCAGAACACCGCGACCGGCTACATCGCGAACAAGGTCGAGAACATCGGCGCGGGCGCGTCCTACCAGATCGGCGACTTCCTCGTGCACGGCCTCTATACGCGCGTGAAGATGCAGTCGAACGGGTTTTCCGACACGTTCCAGAGCTACGACGCGGGCGTGAACTACCGCAGCAGCGCGTTCAACACGATCGCGGGCGGCGCGGCGACCACGACGCTGGCCGGCCGCCGCTGGACGCAGGTGGAGCTCGGCGACATCTATGCGCTGTCGAAGCGCACGCAGCTGTATGCGAACGTGCTGTACGAGCACGGTTCGGGCGGCGCGAAGGCCGCGTTCTTCACGGCCGGCGCGTCGAGCACCGCGAACCAGGTGATCGTGCTGACCGGCATCCATCACTCGTTCTGAGCGGCGGCGGCCGGATGCGCCCGACGGCGGAAACGAAAAGAGCAGCCCGGGGGCTGCTCTTTTTTTGGCTACTTGCGACAGGCTACTGACGAAGCCGCGCGACGCGGCTCATGCCGCGAATCAGAACATCGCGACGCGATGGCGCGCGTGCGCGAACGTCGGGTCGCTTTCGAGCGGCCGGTAGTTCAACCGCTGCGACAGGTCGACCGCCGCGCCGCATACCGCTTCGACGAGCCGTTCCTTCTCGCCGGCCTCGCCGATTTCCGAGCGCGGCACCGTCGCGGTGATCGCCGCGACGATCGCGCCCGAATGGTCGCGCACGGGTGCCGTCACGGCCGAGATGCCGCTCTCGAACGCGGCTTCGCTGACCGCGTAGCCGAGCCGCGCGTAATGACGCACACGCTCGTACAACTCGTCCACCGTGCCCGGCGTGCGCTCGGTGAACTGTTCGAGGCGCTTCTCCGGATACAGCTGGCGCAGCGCGTCGCGCGTGAGGTCGCCCATCAGCACATGGCCGTGCACGGTCGCGTGCGCGGGCAGCCGCGTGCCGACGTGCACCTTCACCGAGCCGAACATCGACGTGTTGCTCTGCGCCTTCGCGACGAACACGACATCGCGCTGGTCGCGGATCAGCAGGTGCGTCGACAGGCCGGTCGCATCGCGCAATCGTTCGAGCACGGGCGTGCCGAGATCGGTCAGTTCCAGCGAATTCAGGTATTCGAAGCCGAGCCGCAGCACGCCGACGCCGAGCCGGAAATAACGGTCGCCGTTCACGCGCTCGAGAAAGCCGAGCGCTTCGAGCGTCTGCAGCAGGCGGAAGGTAGTCGTGCGCGGAATGCCGATGCGCTTTGACAGCTCGGGCGCGCCGAGCACCGGCTCGCGCGCGGAGAATTCGGCGAGGATCCGCAGCCCGCGCTCGAGGCCCGGCACCAGATACGACGACGCGCCGCCCGACGATTCGTCGTCGCCCGCGCCCTGCTTCGACGCGTCGTGGTCGACGTCGTCGCCGGCTGTCGCGCGCGGCGCGCTTGCCGGCTTCGCCGGCGGTTTCGATGCGCCGCTCATCGTTGGATTGATCCTGTGCACATGGACGGAATGGAAGCGTTCACGAATGACCCGCAATGCTTGATTATGGAATTTCGACCGGACCGGATCAACACGATCCGGCGCAGGCGGCCGATGGCCCGGCGCGCCCGATCGGGTAGCCGGACTCATATAGCCTGATGCGATCGAAAGGATAACAGCGATAGACAAGACTGCCCATCGGAACGTCGCCTTAGGCAAGGCGGGCCGCCGGCCCTGCTCATCCGCGATCGGGATGCCTCACGTGCGGTACCGGCCGGCACGATCACGGCCGATGTGCGACTAGAAAACGAAAGGGGGAAGAAACGCGAGGAAACAAATGACCGCACCGATCCGCGAGCGGGATCGGCGCGACGCGACGTCAGGCCGTCACGGCAGCGTCGTACTCGGCACGGGCGAGCTGGCCAGCGGCGTATGCGTCGGCTTCACCGCGAAAGCCGTCCGTGCTGAATGCGACGACTTTCACACCGACACCCGACGCCCGCTTCACCGTCAGCGCCCATTGCCATCCACCGTCTTGTTCGAAGACGTGCAGCGAGGGTTCGAGGGATGAGTCCAGTACGGTCACGGGTTTTATGCTCCTGCACTGCGCATCACGTCGGCGACGCGTCAGGCATGTCGAAAAAGTGCGCCGGCGTCCGGCGCGTTTCAGCCATTCGACAGTCTAGTCAATGAATGTTGCGACGCACCATCAGGGCTTACACCTGCCTATCAGAACCGGACGGTCAATCAAAACCACCTGAAACCCTTATGGGACGGGCCTCGCAGGCCGGTTCAAGCCGCCCCGGACACCTGCGTGCGGCAACGTGCCGCATCGACGGCGGCTTGCCTCGCCTGGATGAAAAACGGGGTGCGACCGGCACGCGTGCGCCGGACCACCACCTTCGTCGGCTCGTGGCGCCCGCCGGTCGGCATCTCCGGCCGCTACCGGCCGCTTCCCGCCGACACCACCCGCCGGAACGTCAGGTTGACGCGCTCACCCTGCACGGCCGGCGCCTTCGGCACGCGGTGCTGCCATTCGGCCTGCGTGCGGCCGCGCATCACGAGCAGGCTGCCGTGTGTCAGCCGGTACGCGTGCACGACGCCGGTCGCACGATGACGCAGGTCGAACACGCGCATCGCGCCGAGGCTCACCGACGCGATGACCGGCGCGTCGCCGAGCTCCGGCTCGTTGTCGGCATGCCAGCCGAGACTGTCCTGCCCGTTGCGATAGCGATTGAGCAGCACGCTGTTGAATCGCGCGCCGCAGGTCGCCTCGACCGCGCGCTTCAGGTCGAGCACGGCCGGCGTCCACGGCGCGGGCACGTTGCGGATCCCCGAATACACGTAGACGGCGTCGGGCTCGCCCTGCCACGCGGTGAGCCGCGGCAGCGGAATGCGACCGCGCGGCGTGCGGATCGTGTCCTGCCGCCACGCGACCTCGTCGATCAGCGCGGCCAGCACGCGATCGGCGTCGGCCGGCGCGAGCCAGTCCGGGTACCAGTCCACGTCGGGCACGGGCGAATCGGCGAAAAGATCGGGCGTCGACATGTCGCGATCAGGCAGCAAATGAACGGTGCGGGGAAACCACGTCTGCATGGTAGCCAACGGCGACGCGCGACGCCATGCGCTGTCATTCCGGCGCGCTAGCGGCCGCGGGTCAACCGGATCAGCGTGATCTCGGACGGCACGCCGAAGCGGTTCGGCGGCCCCCAGTAGCCGGTGCCGCGGCTGGTATAGAGCCACATCGTGCCGAACCGGTTCAGCCCGCCGATCACGGGCTGCTGCAGGCGCACGAACGGCGGCCACGGCAGGAACTGCCCGCCGTGCGTATGGCCGGACAGCTGCACGGTGAAACCGGCGCGGCTCGCCGCTTCCGCGCTGCGCGGCTGGTGCGCGAGCAGGATCTTCGTGGCGACGTCGTGCGGCGCGCCCGCCAGCGCCTGCTCGGGATCGCTGCGATGCGCGGGATCGAACCCGCCCGCCGTGAAATCGGTGACGCCGGCGAGCACCGCGCGCGCACCGTCGTGTTCAATCAGCACGTGTTCGTTGAGCAGCACCGTCAACCCGATCCGCCGGAACTCGTCGATCCATGCGTGCGCGCCGGCGTAGTACTCGTGGTTGCCCGTCACGAGGAAGCTGCCGTGCCGCGACTGCATGCGGCCGAGCGGCGCCGTGTGCTCGCGCAGCCGCTTGACCGAGCCGTCGACCACGTCGCCCGTCACGACGACGAGATCGGCCTCGAGCGCATTGACCGCGCGCACGATCCGCTCGATATACGGGCGCTTGATCGTCGGCCCGACGTGAATGTCCGAAAGTTGCACGATCGTCAGGCCGTCGAGCGCGGCCGGCAGCCCGTCGACGGGAATCGACACGCGCTTGACCGCGGCCGTGCGGCGCGCGCCGACGAATCCGAGCGCGCTGACCAGCACCGCGCCCGCCAGCACGCCGAGCGCCGTGTCGGATGCCGCGCCGCTCCAGGCACCGTCGTGCCCCAGATGCCGCCAGACGACGACGCCGAGCAGCACCAGCTCGCGCAGGAATGTCAGCACCAGCAGCGACGAGAAGAAACCCATCGCGATCGAACCCAGCCAGCCGACCAGCGTCGCGGCCCAGCCTTCGTCGAAGCGGCGCGAGAACATGCCGACCGGAATCAGCACGACGAAGCTCGCCAGCACGAGCGCCGCGATCGTGCGCGCGAGCGGCGACGTGAAGGCGTCGGGAATGATCCGCAGCCCGACATACAAATGGAACACCACGCCGATTGCGATGAACCGGACAAAGAAACTTCGCATGGAATACTCGTCCTCGTTGCGATACCGCTTCCGCGCCGCGCGTCGGACGGGACCGTGCCGTCAAGCCTCTTCACGCGTCGCGCTCTTCGCACGATGGTACACAGATACCGGCCGGCACGACGGTCACGGCCACGGCGGACGCACCGCGCGGGCCCGAACGCGGATTCATCCGCGACTGCGCGTCAATTCCGCATTCGGCTCGCCGATTCCCGCTTCATCGGCAGACAAACGGCATCGGCCCGGTTTCGTCTGACTATCCTTTACAGTCCGTCAGCAACCCTGCCAGTGCATGCGCTGGCAGAATCGCGAACCGCCATCGATCGCACCGAAGCGCCCACCGGGCAGCCCCGTGCGTGCGGCAGGCACGCCGGGCATCGCTGGCGGTCTACATCGCGCTGATTTATTATCGGCTCCGTATCGCGGAATCGTCGTCGCGACGACGAACCGCCTTGCGCCGCGCCCGGCATCCACCCCCAACGTCGAGCTCGTCACACCATGAGAAAAACAACGCCGCGCGCGCCGCTGCGTGTCGCCGCCGTCCTCGCGCCCGCCCTGCCGCTCGCGGGCTGCACGTCGCGCGGCGCACCGTCGTACGTCCTGTTCGGCGCGTATTTCCCGCTCTGGCTCGTCAGCGCGATCGTCGGCATCGTCGGCGCGATCGTCGCGCACCGCGTGTTCGTCGCGACCGGCTGGGCCGCCACGGTGCCCTACCAGCTCGCCGTCTGCACCGCGATCGGGCTCGTGGTCGCCGTGATCGTGTGGCTCACCGGCACGGGGCCGTTCGCATGAAGGCCGCCGGCACCGCCCGCCCGTCCACGAAAGGCCGCGTGATCGCGCTGGCGATCGTCGCGCTCGGCATCGCCGCGCTCGCATACGCGTACCACCGCACGACGGCCTACCCGTCCACCGACGACGCGTCGATCGACGCGGACGTCGTGCACGTCGCATCGCCCGTCGGCGGCCGCATCGTGCAGCTTGCCGTGCACGAGAACCAGCGCGTTGCAAAAGGCGACCTGCTGTATCAGATCGATCCGGTGCCGTACCGGCTGACGGTCGCGCAGGCGCAGGCCGACCTCGAACTCGCGCGCGCGTCGCTCGACACGCGCCGCCGGTCGCTGATCGGCGAGCGCTCGAACGCAGCCGTCGCCGCCGAGCAGGTCAAGCGCGCGTCGCAGAATCACGATCTCGCGACGCGCGACGTGAACCGGCTCGCGCCGCTCGCGGCGCAGGGCTACGTCAGCGCACAGCAGTTCGACCAGGCGAAGGTCCGGCAGCGCGACGCGGCCGTGTCGCTCGCGCAGGCGCAGGAACAACAGCGAGCGTCCGCGCAGACGATCGGCGACGACGCCGACGCGATCGCCACGCTCCATGCACGCGAAGCCGCACTCGCCCGCGCGCAGCACGCGCTCGACGACACGGTGGTGCGCGCGCCGCACGACGGGCTCGTGACGGGCCTGACCGTGCTCGCTGGCGAAACCCTCGCGCCGAACCAGTCGATCTTCACGCTGATCGATGCGAGCGAATGGTTCGCCGTCGGCAATTTCCGCGAAACGTCGTTGAACCGCATCACGGTCGGCGACTGCGCGACCGTCTATTCGATGATCGACCGCAGCCGGCCGCTGTCGGGCAAGGTCGTCGGCATCGGCGCGGGCATCGCGGACAGCGACCGCATCAACCTGCCGCGCGCACTGCCGATCGTGCAGCGCTCGGTGAACTGGGTACATGTCGCACAGCGCTTCCCGGTGCGTGTGAAGCTCGACGAACCCGACGGCAAGCTCGTGCGCGTCGGCGCGAGCGCGATCGTCGAGGTCCGGCATGGTTCAGCCTGCCGCTGAAGTCCGCGCCCCCGGCCCGCGCGAAGTCCTGCGACTGCTCGCGCCGTTTCCGGGGCGCGCCGCGATGGCCGCGCGGGTCGCGCTGATCTGCGCGCTCGTCGTGCTCGTGACGAGCGGCTACGGTACGCCGGAAGCCGCGATCTCCGCGTACGTCGTGTTCTTCCTGAACCGCGCCGACCGCGTGACGAGCGTCGTGCTCGCGGTCGCGATGCTGCTGCTCATCACGCTCGTGATCGCGCTCGTGATCGGCGTCGCGATCTTCAGCATCGACTATTCGGTGCTGCGCGTCGCGTGCATGGCCGTGCTGTCGGCCGGGTTGCTGTACCTCACGTCGGCGAGCAAGCTGCGCCCGGTCGGCGCGATCCTCGCGATGATCGTCGGCTTCGGGCTCGACCAGCTCGGCCTCGCGCCGGTCGGCGAAGCCGCGACGCGTGCGCTGCTCTACGCATGGCTGATGGTCGCGATTCCGGTCGGCGTCGCGATCGTCGTCAACCTGCTGATCGCGCCTTCGCCGCGCAAGCTCGCGCTCGCGCAGCTCGCGAAACGGCTGCGGCTCGCCGCGCAGCGGCTGCGCGGCGACGAGGATGCGCGCACGGCCTTCGACGCGAGCCTGCGCGAAGGCGACAAGCAGCTCCTCACGTGGCTCAAACTGTCGACGCTCGAAGGGTCGACGCCCACCGCCGACGCACCCGCGATACGGCAAGCCATCGCGTCGAGCACCGCGCTGCTCGTCGCGGTCTCGCTCGCCGACCGCGAGCCGGACGCGCGGCTGCCCGCCGCGTTCGCGCAACCGGCTGCGGCGACACTCGACGAGATGGCCGGCATCCTCGAGCAAGGCGGTTATCCGGTCGACGTGACGCTGGGGCTGCCGCCGGCCGATACGCTGCCGCCGCTCGCGCGCGTCGTCGCAACCGATCTGCACACGGCCATCACGCAGTTCGCCGAGCCGGCCACACCTGCTGAATCGACTGCACCGGCCGCATCGGCCGCACCTGCTGCCGCCGCCGCATCTGCCGCACCGACGGCGACTCCGCCCGACGCATCGGCTGCAACCGCCAACGCACCCGCCGCGCCGCGCGGCGGCTTCTTCCTGCCGGACGCCCGCACCAACCCCGACCACATCCGCTACGCGCTGAAGACGACCGTCGCGGCGATGTTCTGCTACCTGCTGTACTCGCAGCTCGACTGGTCGGGCATCCATACCTGCTTCATCACCTGCTACATGGTGTCGCTCGGCTCGACGGCCGAAACGGTCGAGAAGCTCACGCTGCGGATCGCCGGCTGCATCGTCGGCGCGCTGATCGGCACCGCGGCGCTCGTGTTCGTCGTGCCGGCGCTGTCGTCGATCGGCGAGCTGATGGCGCTCGTGTTCGTCGGCGCGTGGCTGTCCGCGTGGGTCGCGTTCGGTTCGCCGCGCATTGCGTACGCTGGCTTCCAGGTCGCGTTCGCGTTCTTCCTGTGCGTGATCCAGGGCGCGGGCCCCGGCTTCGACCTGACGCTCGCGCGCGATCGCACGATCGGCATCCTGCTCGGCAACGTCGTCGTGTATCTCGTGTTCACGCGCATCTGGCCCGTCAGCATCGGCAAG
The DNA here is from genome assembly GCF_003854225.1 of Burkholderia sp. Bp8986. NCBI lineage: Bacteria > Pseudomonadati > Pseudomonadota > Betaproteobacteria > Burkholderiales > Burkholderiaceae > Burkholderia > Burkholderia sp. Bp8986. Next base: position 143,906 of record NZ_QTQM01000009.1, read on the forward strand.
CAGATCGACGTCGCGTTCGCGGCGCTGCTCGATCAATGGCGCCGTATCGCGCAGGTCGTGCAGCCGGCCGAACGCCGCACGCTCGCCGCCGAAGCGTTCGCGCGCCACGGCGCGATCGCGCAGGAGCTCGGCCTGATCCACTACGAACCGTCGTGGGTACGGCCGGCCGCCACGTGGCTCGCCACCCGGCGACGCGCGCTCGCGGAACTCGGCGCGCTCGAAGGCCCGCTGTTCCTGCTCGCCGACCGCACGCCGGGCGATGCGGCGATCGGCGCGCACCTCGCGCGCGTGGTCGAACTGCGCGACGACGCCCCGACCGCCGACGCCGCTTCGGCGCCGCCGTCGTCGACGGCAGGCGCGGCAGCCGAGCCGGCCCCGCCGCCGGCCGCCACCTCCACCGACCCTGCACGCGACGCGCTGCTGAACCTGATCGACACGCGGCTCGCGCACATCGCCGACGCCGCGCGCCCAGACACCCCGAAGGAGCCTGCCCCTCATGCGCGTCCCTGAACCGCCGGCCGCATCGATCGCCGCCGCCGCGCTCGCGACCGCCATCGCGCTGACCGGTTGCGCCACGTCGTCGGTCGATCTCGCGCCGCAGGCCCCCGACCGTCCGTGGCAGCCGCAAACGTCGGCCGCCGGCGACATCGTGCCGGCGCCACCGCTTGCATCCGCGCAGCGTGCGCCGCACGACTACACGCTGCCGGCCTCGCCCGCGCTCGCATCGGTGTCGCCGCCGGCCGCGCTCGATGCCGCGCATCCGTACACGCTGCCCGAGCTGATCGATCTCGCCGAATCGACGAACCCGCTGACCCGCATCGCGTGGAACGACGCGCGCAACGCGGCGCTCGCGGTCGGCATCGCGAAGGCCGCATACCTGCCGAACCTGTCCGCGACCGCGATGGGCGCGTACCAGGCGAGTCACGGCTCGACGTCGACGATCCTCGGCGACTCGTCGAGCAATACGACCGTGCACGGCACGATCTCGGCGCTGTCGCTGCAATGGCTGCTGTTCGATTTCGGCGGCCGCGCGGCGCGCGTCGAGGCGGCCGAACAGGCGTCGGTCGCGTCGAACGTCGCGTTCACGGCCGTGCATCAGCAGGTGATCCACGACGTGACCGTCGCGTATTACCGTTACGAAGCCGCCCGCTCGCGCGCGGTCAGCGCGCAGCAGGGCCTGGCGAACGCGGACGCGATTCTCGCGGCGTCGCGCGCACGGCTCAGGCAAGGCGTCGGCACCGTCGTCGAACTCGCGCAGGCGACGCAGAATCGCGCACAGGCGAACCTCGCGCTGGTCCAGGCGAACGGCACGGAAAGCGACGGCTACCTCGCGCTGGTTTCCGCGCTCGGCATCTCGCCGCTGTCGAAACCGTCGATCGCCGCGCTGCCCAGGCGAGCGCTGCCGCCCGCGCTCGCGTCGTCGGTCGACGCGATCGTGTCGGACGCGATCGCGCGCCGCCCCGACCTGCAGGGCGCCTATGCGCTCGAGCAGGCCAACCGCGCGAAGATCAAGGCCGCTCAAGCCGCGTTCATGCCGAAGATATTCCTGTCGGCGTCGACGTCCTACGCCAGCGGCGGCACGGCGATCACCGCGCTGCCCGCGATCGGCGACCAGGCCCCGACCGTGAACCTGAACGGCAGCCACTACGGCGGCGGCGTGTTCCTCGGCGTGACGATTCCGCTGTACGACGGCGGCCTGCGCTCGGCGGTGCTGATGCAGGCGCGCAACGATGCGCAGAGCGCATCCGCGCGCCTCACGCGGACCAAGGAGGAAGCCGTCCGCCAGGTCGTCGCCGCGCAGAACGCGGTGCAGACGAGCCTCGCGTCGCACGACGCGGCGAAGGCGCTCGTCGATGCCGCGCAGACGAGCTACGACGCGGCGCTGACCGCGTACCGCAACGGCGTCGGCTCGGTCACCGATGCGACGATCGCGCAAAGCCAGCTGCTCGCGGCCCGCAACGCGGAGGTCGACAGCTACGCCGGCGCGCTGTCGGCCGCCGCCGCGCTCGCGCTCGCGACGGGGACGATCGGCGCGTCGCAGTCACCGTCGCAGTGACCACCGGCCGTTCGCGGCCGGCCGCCAGACGGGTTGACGCCTGCGCGCGCGGCCCACTAGAATGCCGCCCATTCTTCCTTCAGGAACCATCGTGGACAGTTGCAGCACTCCGTTGCGTGCGCCGCTTGCCGCCTGAACGCCTGTCCGACGCAGTTCTCCTGCCGCGGCTCGCGTTCCGCGAGCCCGCACGCCATCCGTTTCACATTGAATGACGCATCCGCGCGGTACAGTACCGCGCGATGACGGCCATCGTGCCGCGTTCGGCTTCGCGCCGCCGCGCCGCGGGCCGGCATGCGCACTTGGCACGGCAGGACCATCATGACTCTCGATTTCGCACTCCGTCTTTTCACTGCGTTCGCCTGCGGCGTCGCGATCGGCCTCGAACGCCAGATGCGGCAACGCACGGCGGGGCTGCGCACGATCACGCTCGTCGCGAGCGGCGCCTGCCTGTTCGTCACGCTCGGCGTGCTGACCGGCAACGGCGTGGCCGGCGTCACGCAGATCGCCGCTTACGTCGTGTCAGGCGTCGGCTTTCTCGGCGGCGGCGTGATCATGCGCGACAAGGGTTCGATCCAGGGCATCAACACGGCCGCGACGCTGTGGTGTTCGGCCGCCGTCGGCGTGCTGGCCGGCTCCGGCCACTACGTGCCGGCCCTGGCCGGCACGGGCGTCGTGCTGCTCACCAACACGGTGCTGCGCGGCGTCAGCCAGGCGATCAACGCGACACCCGTGTCGAATGCCGACCTCGTGCGCGAATACCAGATCACCGTGATCTGCCTCGCCGCCGACGAAGTGCACATCCGCACGCTGCTGTCGAATGCGATGTATGCGAAACCGCTGTCGTTCCAGAGCCTGACGAGCGAGGACGTGCCCGAGCAGCCGGACCGGCTGAAGGTGACCGCGACGCTGAAGCTGCATCCGAAGGATCAGCAGAAGCTCGAGCAGATCGCGAGCCGGATGAGCATGGAGAAGAGCATTTCCAGCGTGAGCTGGACCGCGAAGGAAGCGGAGCCGATGATGGAGTGAGCGCAAAGGCGGCCGGCTCGGCACGACCGCCCCGCCGCCAGTTTTGCGTCAGGGCGTATCGATGAGCCCGGCCGAGATCGCCTTGACCACCGCCTGGACCTTGTTGGTCGCGGCGAGCTTCTCGAGGATGTTGTTCACGTGGAAGTTGACCGTGCGCTCCGAGATGCTGAGGATCTGGCCGATCTCGCACGCGGTCTTCCCTTCGGCCGTCCAGCACAGCACCTCGCGCTCGCGCGCGGTCAGCGTGACGCTCGCCTCGGGCGACAGCTTCGGCACCATGAAGCGGCTCATCAGCGAATGCGACAGGTTCGCGAGCCAGTTGGTCTGCAGCGTCAGCATGTTGATCTCGGCCGGCGTGAGCCGGTCCGCATGACGCGCGATGCTCAGCAGCCCGAACGCGCCGCGCGCCGCCCAGCTCGACTGCGCGACGCCCACCGACAGCCCGTGGTCGCGCGCGTCCCGCCAAAGCGGACACGGATCGATCCGGTCGACGTCCGGCCAGACGATCATGTTGGTGCTGAGCGCGCCGTCACGCACCGTCGAGTCGATCTCGATGTAGTTCTGCGCCTGGTAGTGGGCCATCCAGCCGTCCGGATAGGTATCGAAGATCGCGACGGCAGGCTTCGACACGGGCAACGGCACGCGAATGCCGTAACAGCAATATTCGAAGCCGAGGCGTTTAGAATAAGCGGCGATCCGCTGGAAGAGCTGCTGCTCGTCTTCCGCGGCGCTGAATTGTTGGTAGGCATCCTGCCAGCGCAGTTCCATTCATTCTCCGACAACGTTACGCTGTCATACCTGTCAGGTGCCAGCGCCGGTTCGGGGCTGATACATTCCGCGCATGACTTCACCTTTGTTGCACCCGGTCCGCGGCCCGTCTCCGGACGGCTACGTGCGCCTGTCCGAAAGCGCGCTGGCCGCGCTCGCGCTCGACCATGTCGCGAGCGGCCTCGATGCATCGCTGCTCGCGGAACTGCGCGACAGCGCCGTCGACGCGCGTCTGGCCGGCTACACCGAATGGCACCGCCCGGCCAGTGCCGGCCTCGCGTACCTGACGGTCGGCTGGGACTGGTATCTCGAGCGCGCGACGGGCACGTTCGCGATCGCGGGCGGCGACGTCCGCAGCAACATCATGGCCGTCGACGCCACCGGCGCCGACCTCGGCATGTTCCGCACCGCCGCCGTGCTGGCCGCGCGGCTCGCACACGTCGATTGGCCGGCCGCGGTTGCGTCGGCATTGCTCGGTCGCAACGACGTCTATCATGCCGGTCCCGTGCTCCAGTGACAACCGGCCGCGCTTTCGTCTGACATTTCCGCAAGACTGGCGCTCTTTATAAGCAAAAGCCGCCGGTATTTCAATCCCGCCGATCAAGAAACCGTTACCACCGGTCGAATGGTGTCGGCGCGGCCTCACCCTGTAAGAGTTACCAGTTACCGCCTCCTCGGGACGCGCGATGTAATGCGGGCATACCAAAGTACCGATCCGAGGACACCATGCGGACCTTCGTTCACGATGAAGGGCGGTTACCACACGAACTTGCAGCGGATCTCGGGCGCTATCGGCGCCATGTGTTCGTCGAACAGCTCGGTTGGGCGCTCCCGTCGGCGAACGAATGTTTCGAGCGCGACCAGTTCGATCGCGACGATACCGTCTACGTGTTCGCGAGAAACGCCTGCGGCGAAGTGTGCGGATGTGCGCGCCTGTTGCCGACCACCCGCCCGTATCTGCTGAAGTCGCTGTTCGCCGACCTGATCGCCGAGGACGTCGCACTGCCGCAATCCGCTGCCGTCTGGGAGCTGTCGCGGTTCGCGGCGACCGGCAACGACGAAGGCGGTCCCGGCAATGCCGAGTGGGCCGTCCGCCCGATGCTCGCCGCGGTCGTCGAATGCGCGGCGCAACGGGGCGCGCGGCAGCTGATCGGCGTGACGTTCGCGAGCATGGAGCGGCTGTTCCGCCGGATCGGCGTGCACGCGCACCGGGCAGGTCCCCCGAAACAGGTGGACGGTCGTCTGGTTGTCGCGTGCTGGATCGACATCGATCCGCAAACGTTTGCCGCACTAGGAATCGAGCCGGGACGGGCTGCCCGGCAAGCCATCGCCGCCTGAGCCGGAACGCGCGTAGTCCGGCCGGGCGGCACCGTAACGAAGGAGAACCACCGTGGACCAGTCTCAGGTCTTTCGCGCGATGATGCCCGGGTTGACGGGCGCCGGCGGCGCCCGCGTCGCAGTCGCCTACCCGTCGTTTGCGCGGCCGCTGCCGCTCGTGCGGCTCGATCGCCGCGGGCTCGTGTTCCGGGCCGCCGGCGCCGCGCCGCTCGTGTGCGGGCTGCCGCGCACGGCGACGCTGCTGGTGGCGGACGAGCCGCTCTGCTCGCTGCGCCTCGTGATCCGCGACGTCGCCGCTGTCGGCGACGGCCGGCGCGACCTGACGATGCAGCCGTCCGGTGCCGCCGGCGACGAACTGCTGTGGCACGCACTGCGCGACCGCAAACCGTACCGGCAGACCGGGCAGCCGCTTGCGCCCGTCGATGCGGCCATCGCGCCGAACGGCGAGCCGCAGGCCGCGGGCGGCGGCGGCGGCGGCGGCGGCGGCGGCGGCGGCGGCGCGCAGCGTCCGTCGCGTAGTGCGGCGTTCCGTCTGCGCTGCCATAGCGACGCGCTGTTCTTTGCCGACTGGCTCGAATATCACTTCGACGAGCTGCGCGCGCTGTCGCAGCGACACGGGCCGCAACTGCAGCTCAATCAGCTGCAACGGCAAGTCGCCGACGACGAGGTGGGCGTGCGCTTCGTCTACGACATCGACGGACACGCGACGCGGCATGCGCTGACCGACTGCGCGCGCGAGGCCTGCGCGTGGATCGAGACGGAAATGCGCAACAAGTACGCGGTGCCGCTTGCGCAGGAGCGGTTCGGCACGTTTGCCGCGCACGCGCGGGCAGGCGCAATGTAGGAGCGACGGATACGCGGATACGCGACGGCCGCCGCACCGACGGCGCGTCGGCTGTTCGGCAGGACACGGTGGAACGCCCGCGACAGCTGGATGGCGTGCAGCACCAGCCTGGTCAGGACAGCTCGAGGCGCGCTGCGTTGCACAATTACAACTAGGGCTTGCCATCCCTCGGGTTTTCCCTTAAAGTTACATCCGTCTCCTCCATGTCTCCAAACATGGATTCAGCCCGCTCCAGTAGCGGGCTTTTTCTTGCCTGCGACAATTTATCGGGGACACATCAAAGCCCCCTGCGAGCAGCGCGCCCGCGCCTGCCCGGCGGCATCGACGAATCGCTCCCCCCTAGCCGACATCGTCATGCACGCCCACCTGCGCATCGCGCGCCCCGTCGCCGACCTCGCCAGAACCGAGCACATGTACCGCGACGCATTCGAGCCAGCAGTGCTCGCGCGCTTCGACGATCACGACGGTTTCTCCGGCGTGATACTGGGACGCGAAGGACTCGATTACCACTTTGAATTCACGCACTGTCCGGCGCATCCGGTCGCCCCGTCGCCGCCCCGAAGACCTGATCGTCTTCTATCTTCCCGACCGCCCGGCATGGGAAGCCGCGTACGCACGCGCAGTCGCGCACGGCTTCATGCGGGCGACATCGTTCAATCCATATTGGAATGCGTCAGGACAGACGTTCGAGGACGCCGACGGCTACCGGATCGTGCTGCAGAACGCGAGGCGGCATTAACGGCCGCGTGCCCGGGGCGCGTTACGCGCCGACGTAGTCATCCGGACGAACGGGCGTTGCGTGCGCGACAAACACCACATGCGGTCGCAGCGCATGCCCCGGCGGCAACGCAGGATGCTCGAAATCGCGCATCGGTTGCCGCGCCATCCCGAGTTGCTGCGCAACACGCTGCGATCGCTGGTTGGCAGCAGCCGTCCATGCAAAGATCTCGCCGAGCCCCGCCCGGCCGAACCCGTCGACCAATACCGCAGCGGCCGCTTCCGCGACATGGCCATGCCCCCACGATGTGCGGGCCTGGCGCCACATGATCTCGACGCACGGCGCCATCGGATGCTCGTCACGAACTTCACGCGACAACCCGCAGAGCCCGATCAGCGCGCCATCCGCACGGCGCTCGATCGCCCACACACCGAAACCGTGCGCGTCGAAATGCGCTTCGAAGCGTGCGATGACGGCCTCCGCCTCATCGAAGGACATCGGGCCACGCGCCAGCCACGCGGTCACATCGGGATCCGCGTGCATCGCAACCAGCGCACCGGCATCGCCCGGCCGCCAGCGACGCAACGTCAAACGTTCGGTTTCTATCTTCAATGGCGGATCAACCGTGATCGGGAGGTGCAGAAGGCATGGGGTGCGTCGGGCCGCGTACACCGTTCTCGTAACGCAGGAGCGAGCTCGAAGGCGAAGCGGAGGGATGAAGCAATCGCGCTCGTCAGCTGCGCCGGCAACCAGCGGCGACAGTCACGAGAACCGGCGACGGGAATTGAACGCGGCGGGACGCATCGTCCCGTCCGGCGTTCACGGAATGAGCGCGACGCCCGATCGGGCGCCCCCGCGTCGAACGCGATTACTCGTTTTCTTCGAAGTAATGCCCGAACTTGACCTGCTTGGTCCGGATGTAACGCTCGTTTTCCTCGCGCACGGGCACTGCGAGCGCCACGCGTTCACACACGGGAATGCCGTGCTTCACGAGCGTGTCGAACTTCTTCGGGTTGTTGCTCATCAGCCGCACCGACGTCACGCCGAGGATCCGCAGGATCGCGGCGGCCGAATCGTATTCGCGCGCGTCATCGGGCAGGCCGAGGTCGAGATTCGCCTCGACGGTGTCGCGCCCCTGCTCCTGCAGCGCATATGCGCGGATCTTGTTGCTCAGGCCGATGCCGCGCCCCTCGTGGCCGCGCAGATACAGCAGCACGCCGCGATCTTCCGCCGCGATGTAGCGCAGCGCGAGATCGAGCTGCTCGCCGCAATCGCAGCGGAAGGAGCCGAACACGTCGCCGGTCAGGCACTCGGAATGCAGCCGCGTGAGCACGGACTGCTCGCCGGTGACGTCGCCCATCACGAGCGCGAGATGTTCGGCATCGCTGCCCGATACGCGGAAAGCGTACGACGTGAACGTACCGTAGCGCGTGGGCAGCGACGCGGTGGCGACGAGCGTCACGCACTCGTCTGCCTGGCCATTGCCCTGCGTGGGCGATTGGGGACGCGAAGACATCATGAATTCAATCGAAACGATCTGGAATGTAGGAGTTGTGTGGATAGTGCGTGACCGGAGTTTACCGCTAATCTGGAAACGTCACGCGACTGCCGCAGCAGGCCCGGCTATACTGGGCCCGTCGGGTGCCGCGCATCACGCCCTGCCTTCCCTGCATCGTCCCGCACACGGAGAAAGCAAATGAGCACGACTGTCGCGCAAATTCTCAAAGCCAAGCCGGATTCCGGCCGCACGATCTACACCGTCAAGAAAGCCGATTTCGTCTATGACGCCATCAAGCTGATGGCGGAAAAGGGAATCGGCGCATTGCTGGTCATGGACGGCGACGACATCGCGGGCATCGTCACCGAGCGCGACTACGCGCGCAAGGTCGTGCTGCAGGACCGTTCGTCGAAAGCCACCCGCGTCGAGGAAATCATGACGGCCAAGGTGCGCTACGTCGAACCGTCCCAATCCACCGACGAGTGCATGGCACTGATGACCGAGCACCGGATGCGCCACCTGCCCGTCATCCAGGACGGCAAGCTGATCGGCCTGATCTCGATCGGCGACCTCGTGAAGAGCGTGATTGCCGACCAGCAATTCACGATCAGCCAACTGGAACACTATATCCACGGCACCCCGACGGTCACGTCCGCCTGATCCGTCCCAGCGAAAAAGGCCCAAACGCGCGAGCGTCTGGGCAGAAAAGCCGCCGGAATGCGGCGACGGAGGTTCTGCTCTGCTGACGCAGACGCGCGCAAGCGGCGCGCGTCCCGTCGGTCACATGCTGTGTTCGGGCAGACCCGGGAATGTTCAGTTGCCGAAGTAGACGGAGTTCACGGGATTCGCGGCTTCATGCGTCATGCGGCGGCCCGACTGGCCTGCGCCCGTCGCCACCGCACCATAACCGCTCGTATCGGCCTGGGCGAGCATCGGCTGGTTCGGCTGGATCCGTTGTTCCGCGGCCTGGATGTTGTCCGGATATTGCGAATCGCTCGCGAGCGGCTTGTAGCCGTTCTGTTCGAGTTGCACGAGCTCGGCCCGAACCTGGTCGCGAGTCAAGCCCTGCTCGGACTGTGCGAACGATGCGATCGGGGCGGCAAGAACGGATGCAGCGATCGCTGCGTAGATGATCGACTTCATGGTGGACCTCCGAAATATGTTCTCTTTTGACGTCGCTCCCGGCGGGACTGTCTGAAGCGATGGATCAAGTGTAGTGCTGGCGATACCAAGGGGAAACCCTTAGTTTGAACATACAGCGTTGCATTTTCGGAAAAAATCGACCGCTGTCACCGTGCGCGATCGCTATTACTTAAATCATTTTCACAACAATGCCTGACGAAAGGCCGACAGCCGAAGCACCGATCCGGAAGGTTGTGTTGTAGAATCGTAAGGTTTTATTCACCTCTCGACACCCCATTCACCATGCACGCGCCCATGCTCGCTTCGGTTTCGCCGCCTGGCCCGGTCGGCGTGCGCGTGCGCGCCGGCCAGCCGGCGCATCCCCTCGCTCGACGCACGGCCCAGGCGCCGCTCGCGCCTGCCCGGCGCCTGATCTGACGGCTCGGTCTCCTTCCCGGAGCCAGGTCAGACAGGCTCCGGGCGATCCCCATAGGCACGCCCCGCCTGCCCCATGCCGATCATTTGGAGAACTGCCATGAAACAACGCCTTTATCAGTTGACCGAACTCGACGTTGCTCGCCTCGAGAAGCACGCCGAACACAACCCGCGCTTCCAGACGATGCTCGACACGCTGCTCGAGCGCGCAGACATCGTGCAACCGGACGCCATCAAGGCAAACGTCGTCACGATGAACTCGCAGATCACACTGCTCGACGAAGCGACCCAGGAACAGGCCACCTGGACGATTGTTTATCCGGACGCCGCCAATCTCGAGCTCGGCCGCCTGAACGTGTTCTCGCCGGTCGGCATGGCGCTGCTCGGCACGCAACGCGGTCAGCTGGTGAAAGTGCTGCAGCCGAGCGGCGCCGAAAGGCTGATGAAGGTCGCCGCGATCGTGTTCCAGCCGGAAGCCAACGGCGAATACACGCGCTGATGCTGCCGGCCGGCAGCGCACACGTCGGCACACCAAGCAAAAAGCGAGGCTCAGCGCCTCGCTTTTTTTGCGGCCGGACGATACGCAGCGTCATCGCAGCCCGCATCGCCGATGCGGCGGGCGAAAAAAAAGGCGCCCGAAGGCGCCTTTTTCGATACTGCGAAGCTGGTTACCCAGCCGTCACGCTTAGAAGCGGTGACGCAGACCAACCGTTGCTGCCGTTTGGTTGATCGACGAGCTCGGCAGCGTGTTGACGTCGCCGTTGTAGATCGATGCGCCAACGCCGTTCTTCGCAGCGCGCTGGTACACAGCTTGTGCGTAGACGTCGGTGCGCTTCGACAGCGAGTAGTCAGCTTGCAGGCCGAACTGGTTCCAGTGCGTGCTTTCGCCAGCAACCTTCGCGTTCGTGTACGTGTACGCTGCGCCCAGGCCCAGAGCCGGCGTCAGGTTGTACTTCGCGTTGACTTCGTAGTTGTCAGCGTGGAACGTAGCCGCGCCGTTAGCTTGGTTGTCGACACGCGATTGCGTCCATGCTGCGCCAACTTGCGCCGGGCCGAATGCGTATGCAGCAGCCGCGCCGTACGTGCGCAGGCGGCCTTGGCCGTTGAACAGAGCCGACGACGAGTCAACTGCGCCCGTGCCGTTGTTGTTCGGGTTGTTCGCTTGCGAGTAAGCTGCACCCAGCTTCAGGCCTTGGTACTGGTACGACACGCCGCCGCTGTAAGCACGGTTGTTGCCGAAGTTCGTGCTGTTCGAGAACGAGTACGTGCCGCCGAATTGCAGGCCAGCGTAGTTCGCGCTTGCGAACTTGATCGTGTTGTTAGCCGAGTAGCCGCCGTTCGTGCTCAGGTTGTCGTTGTTGAACGGGTGAGCGAAGTACGTACCGCCCCACGAGCCCGTTGCGGTCAGCGGTGCCAGGTAGTCCTGGACGGAGTCGTACTGCTTACCCAGCGTAACCGTGCCGTACTGGCTCGACAGGCCGACGAAAGCCTGGCGGTTGAACATGCCGTTGTTGTTCGCGAACTTGCCGTTGCCGATGTTGAAGCCGCTTTCCAACGTGAAGATTGCCTTCAGGCCGCCACCGAGGTCTTCCGAACCACGCAGACCGAAGCGGCTCTGGTCAATGCCCGAACCCATCGACCACAGCGACTTGCCTTGGCCAGCTGCGTTCTGGACGTTGCTTTGGTAGGTGATGCCTGCGTCCAGCACGCCGTACAGCGTGACGCTGCTTTGCGCGTGAGCGACGGTAGCGAACGATGCTGCAGCTGCTGCAACGATCAGAGTCTTGTTCATTCGTGGAGCTCCCTTCTAAAAAGAGGCAGGTCTCGCGACCTTGTTCATAAACGGTCTGCAACCGCCCGGGAGCGCCATCGGTCCTTCTGGCCGCGCCCGGATAGTTGCCCGTTTGGGAACCGTGAGTTTAGGGGTGTACCCTAGGGGCGCGATCTGCAAATAAAGAAATAAGCTTTTCCAGAACTAGAAATAATGAAAGTGGGGACGCGTTATAAGTATTTGTTTTAACGTCTTTTTTTGACCTATTGACGGATGTTTTTTGGAGGCTTTCATCCCACCATTCTTTCGTGTCATCGTCTTGACGGTTGCATAGAAACAACAAACGGAATCGATGGAACCACACGAAAACGGTAATTTTTACCCAAAACAATCTCAAATGTTGGGTCTGGCCGCCTAAAACGCAGCGACTGAACGGTAAACATTCGGCCGCGCGGCCGTAGCCGACCCCATTGGCCGTCGGCGCCAACTGCAACAGGGAGATCGGCGGCGGCACCCTGGGTGCCGCCGGGCCGCCGTGACATGCGGTAACAGCCTTAACGGCCCGCGTAACCCGGCTGCGGGACCGGCAGGCTAATGTAAGGCGGCTCCGACAACATATATAGAGGACCCGCCATGAATCGACGCTCGTTGCTGCGCGCCGTCGGACTGACCGCCGCCTTCGCCGCCACCGGCGGCTGGCTGCGTACCGCCTCGGCCCAGCCCGCCCCACCCGGGTACCGGCCGCCGGGACCGCCTCCCGGCCACGGCAGGCCGCCTTATTCCGATCGCCCGGGCTTCGCGCCGCCTGCACCGCGGCATGATCGCCGGCCGCCGCCTCCACGGCCGCACGGCTATGTCTGGACCGACGGCTACTGGCGCTGGCAGCGCGGCCACTATATATGGGTGTCCGGACGCTGGGTCGCCCGCCGCCCCGGGCGCAGGTGGGTACCTGGATACTGGCGGCGCCAGGGTCAAGTGTGGGTCTACGTCGACGGCACCTGGCGTTAAGTCGTCCGCGGCGGCCGTGGCTCGGCGCGAAGCCGCCGCTTCCGCGCCCTTGCCGATCGACACGCCGCCCTGTCTGCATTCGAGCTGACCGACCGGGCGGATGCCGATCGCGCTCGCCCCGGTCACGACGGTCGTCGGCACCCCTCAAACGCCGATCGCCACGCGTGCGTTGCGCCCTTCGCGACACCGCACGCGAAAGCAGCGCCCTCGAAACGTTCGGATAACGAAATCATCTGTTGCTGCCGCAACGCACGCATCCTGTCGCCGGTCGTCACGCGACCACACGACGCACTCTGCTCAACGCCCGCCGCTTTCCTGCTCGCGCGCGCGGCGACGGGCCGCGCAAATCGCACGATGATGTTCGTCGGCCCAGCGGATCAGCGCGTGCATCGGCGTCAGGAACGAACGCCCGAGGTCCGTCAGCGCATATTCGACGCGCGGCGGCACCTCGGCATACAGCGTGCGGCTGACGAAGCCGTCCTGCTCGAGCCGCTTGAGCGTGCGCGACAGCATCTGCTTCGACACGTCGCCGATCGCACGGGCGAGTTCGTTGAAACGCATCGTGCCGCCGGACAGCGCCTCGAGCACGAGCAGGCTCCACTGGTCGCCGATGCGGTCGAGCACATCGCGGATCGGGCACGGCTGATCGAGTTCGACGGATTCGTCGGCGGACGGAAACGACATGACGGGATTCTCTTTCACGGGCAATGCACGGTCACCGCGGTGTGACCTGTTCACACCGTGGTGACTTCTTGTGACGGGTTCGCGGCAACTGTACCATTCGATCGACTCGATGGCCGAGCGGACTTGCCAGTTCTACGAAGCATACGCACGCGCACCACCGGCACCCCGTCGCCGCCGATGACGACGATCGGCGTCATCCGCAGTCGCACACCACGCACCGCGCGTCCGTCCACGCATCTCCAGACAAGGAACCTGCCGCATGTCATCGCTCCGCTCGCCCGTCCGTACCGTTGCCGCGTTCGTCCTGCTTGCCGCATCGACCGCCGCGCCGGCCGCCGGCCCGGCCGCGCGCGACCTGGCCGCCGAGGAAGCCAACCGCCAGCTCGTGCTGACGTTCTACGACCGCTTCTTCAACAAGCACGAAGCGCTCGAGGCTGCCGCCGTCGTCGCCGACGACTACAAGCAGCACAACCCGCACGTGCCCGACGGCAAGAAGCCGTTCGTGTCGTACTTCGTCGGCGCGTTCCAGAAGAACCCCCAATCGCGCGCGCAGATCGTCCGCAGCGCGACCGACGGCGACCTCGTCTATCTGCACGTGCACGCGACCGAGCGCCCGGGCGATCGCGGCGAAGCGGTGGTCGACATCTTCCGCGTGAAGGATGGCAAGATCGTCGAGCACTGGGACGTGATCCAGCCGGTGCCCGAAAAAGCCGCGAACGGGAACACGATGTTCTGACCGGGCGGGCCGCGCGCCGATGCGCGGCCGACCGCTTCGCACGCTTGAACGCGGCCAGCGCACCGGCCACGCATGCGTCGTGCGACATCGAGCGCGAGCACCTGCCCGGTCGTCAGCACGTCGCCGCACGCGGCCCCGCGCCAGATTGCCGCCGTGGGCTGACCCGTCGTGACCGCGAGGCGCCAGTGTCGGGCCGCGCGGTCACGCGCGACATCGGCCCGCAGGACAACGTCCGACCGGATCGGGCCAACCTGCGCGCAACCGTCTACGACAGCGCGGCCGCGCGCCCGCCGGCCTGCTTGCGCCCGTAGCCCACCATCATCACGAAGCTGAGCAGGAAGCCCACGCCGCCGATCAGCAGCAGCCCGCTCTCGCCGAATACCGGCAGCAGGTTCGTCAGCGCGCCCGTCACGACCCATGCGACGGCCATCACCGAGCCCGCGACGCCGAGCACCCAGCCCTGCCGGTCCTCGCTGACGGCATCGGAAAACGCCGTATACATGGTCGTGTAGGCGACCATGTCGAAACAGCCGACCACCATCGCGAGCGCCCACAGCACCGGCTCGTGCGGAAACAGTGCCGACGCGATCTGGCCGAGGCCCGCGACGAGCAGGCCCGTCTTCGCGATGTCGACCACACGCCACACGCGCAGCATCAGCCGCACGACGAACAGCAGGCCGAACACGAAGCAGATGCCGATCACGCCGCTGAACAGCCCGAGCCGCGCGCTCGTATAGCCGAACTTCGCCTGCAGCAGCAGCATGATGGTCTGCAGGTAGAGTCCATAGCCGACCTGCATCAGGAAGAACACCACCGACAGGAACGCGACGTTGCGCTGACGTGCGGCTTCCCCGATGATCCGCAGCGGCAGCAGCGGATCGATGCGCGTGTCGCTGCGCGGCGCGGCCGTGTCGCGATACGACGCCCAGGTCCAGAACGCGCACACGAGCGACAGCGCGGCGACGAGCACGAACGGCGTGCCGTAGTCGAACAGCGGCGAGATCGTCCGGTCGGACGTGACGCCGCCGAGCACGGGGCCGACGATCACGCCGGCGCTGAACGCGAGCGACATGATGCTCATGTTGTACGCCTTGTTCCCGGGCGTGCTCAGGTCGGTGATGGCCGCCTGCGCGATGCCCTGGCAGCCTGCCATCAAACCGGTGAGCCCGCGGCCGGCCAGCAACAGCGCGACGCTCCCGTGCCACGCGCCGGCGGCCATCAGCGCATAGCCGGCAGCAAGGCCGAGCACGCACAGCAGCAGGGTTCGGCGGCGGCCGTAACGGTCCGACAACTCGCCCATCAGCGACGAGCCGAAGAACATGCAGAGCGGATAGATCCCGTAGCCGACACCGAGGTAGAAATTGCGCGCGTGTTCGCCGGCGTCGGCCGGCAGGATGCCCGCGTGAGGATCGCTGAAGATCGCGGACATCATCGGGTAGACGAGCCCGAACCCCATCGCGTCGATCGCGATGGCGAGCAGGCAGGGGCCGAGCAGCGTGTAGTCGAGCCGGGACATGGCGACCTTCCGGACAGAGTGGATGATCGCGCAAGCGTAACGAGCGGGCGGCGGCCCCGGTAGGCCGCTGTCCGCGATGCTAACCATCGGCGGCGCCGATACGCCGCATGCCGCCCGGGCCGATGGCTGATCGCCCCGAATGGCGAACGACTATTTGGCGCTCAGCGGCTCGCCCGAGAATTGCCGGCGCGCGAGCACGCACGGCGCGCCGTCGTGCATGAACACGCTCGCGGCCAGCCCGAACGATGCGGCGAACAGCATGTACCACGCGGGCGCGACGGGCGACCCGCTCGCACGCGTCAGCCATGTGACGATGAACGGCGCGAAACCGCCGAACACCATCACGGCAACGTTGTACGCGAGCGCGACGCCGGTCGATCTCGTCCGGTTTACGCGCTTCGTCAGCTTCGGCTCCGCCCTGCTTTGCTGCTTTGCTGCTTCCCTGCTTCCCTGCTTCTCCGCTTGCCGCTTGCCGCTTTCCTGCTTCCGCGCTTTCCTCGCCTTCCTCGCCTTCCTCGCCTTCCTCGCTCGTCCTGCCCTGTACGCAAATCCGTCGTCAGCGATGCAGCGCCGAGCGGCGTCCGCATAGCGTGCAGCTAGTCCGTTTGGACGGCACGCCGCGCCGCCTTTGTTGCCATCATGACCGTCACTCATCGCGCGCCGGATGCCGCACGAAACGGCGCCGCGCCCGCCACGGAGACACCATGAACGACCCTATCCTCGGCCCCATCGACCAGATCGGCTATGTGGTCGCCGATCTCGACCGCAGCATCGCGCGCTGGCGCGCCCGCCACGATGTCGGCCCGTGGACCGTGTTCCGCAACGTGCGGCTCGACGGCCGCTGCCTCGGCGAAGCGACGACGGTCACGATGGATGTCGGGCTCGCGTATCGCGCCGATCTGCAGATCGAACTGATCCACGTGACGAACGACGCGCCGTCGCCGTACCGCGATGCGCACGGACAACTGGTCGCGGGCCTGCATCACGTCGCATGGGTGGTCGACGATCTCGATGCCGCCGTCGCGCAACTTACGGCGCGCGGGATGCGCGTGGTGTTCGACGCGCGCAACCCGGCCACGCGCGTGGCCTATCTCGACGACGCCGACGATCCCGGCGTGCGCGTCGAAGTGATCGAAGGTGCAGGCATGCGCGCGATGATCGCGCACGGCATCGCCGAAGCGCATACCTGGGACGGCGCCGATCCGGTCCGCATCATCGACGCGTCGGCCGCCGCCTGAGCGGGCCCGCGCGCGTCCCCCTTCACTCACAGGAGCAAACAGGATGAAACGACTCGAAGGCAAGGTAGCGCTGATCACGGGCGGCGCCCGCGGCCAGGGCGAGGCGGAGGCACGCCGGTTCGTCGCCGAGGGCGCACGCGTGGTGATCGCCGACGTGCTGGACGACGCGGGCCGGCGCGTCGCGGCCGAACTCGGCGACGCCGCGCGCTACCAGCATCTCGACGTGACGAACGAAGGCGACTGGCACACCGCCGTCAATGCGACGCTCGCGCATTTCGGGCGGCTGGACATCCTCGTGAACAACGCGGCGATCCTGAAGCTCGTGCCGATCGAGTCCTGTTCGCTCGACGACTATCGCAAGGTGATCGACGTGAACCAGGTCGGCTGCTGGCTCGGCATGAAATCGGCATTGGCCGCGCTGAAGGATGCGGGTGGCGGCTCGATCGTCAACGTGTCGTCGACGGCCGGGATGGAAGGCGTGGCCGGCGGCAGCGCGTATGTATCGAGCAAGTTCGCGGTGCGCGGGATGACGAAGGCCGCCGCGCTCGAGTTCGGCCGCTACGGGATCCGCGTGAACTCGGTCCATCCGGGCGGCATCGACACCGTGATGGCACGCCCGCCGGAATACGCGGATTTCGATTCGTCATCGATCTACAGCGGGCTGCCGATCGCGCGTATCGGCAAACCCGACGAGGTGGCGAGCCTCGTACTGTTCCTCGCGTCCGACGAATCCGCGTATTGCACGGGTTCGGAATTCATCGTCGACGGCGGGATGCTCGCGGGCAGCACGTTCCACTGATCCGCAGCGGAGTCGACACACGCCCGCCTGCCCGGCGGGTGCTGTCGTTTTCGGCCGCGCGAGGGAGAAGTCAGGAGCGGCCTTCCATACGCGCATACAACCCGGCATCCTGAAACAACCATGCCGCCGGCGGATCTCCCGCGCGGCGGCACCGGTATTTCCAGCGCGCAGCGACGCGCGATGCTGCGCTCAATACCCCTTCGGCTGAATCGCCGGGGCGCCGACACCGCGCGCCGACTGCCTGCCGCCGCGCACGAGGAAACGTCCGCGCGGGCCGTACACGCCCTCCGCTTCCGGATACACCGTCAGCATCACGAAATACAGCAGCCCGCCGACCACCAGCGACACCGGCACGCTGAGATCGAGCCCACCCGCGAGGTTGCCGAGCGGCCCGACGAACTGGCCCGGCAGGTTCACGAACGACAGTCCGATGAAGGCCGCCGGCAGCCACGCGCCCATCGCGCGCAGGTTCCAGCCGTGCGTGAACCAGTAGTGGCCGCCGCGCAGCCCGCGGTTGAACACCTGCAGGTCGTCCGCGAGATAGTAACCGCGGCGCGTCACGTAGCCGATCACCATGATCGCCATCCACGGGCAGCTGAACGTGTCGATCAGCGTCGAGAACGTCGCGACGCTTTCGACGAGGTTGAACCAGAAGCGGCCGACGAAGATGAACGCGATCGCGATCGTGCCGATCAGCAGCGTCGCGCGCACACGGTTCAGGAAGCGCGGGAACATGCTCGACACGTCGAGGCCCGTGCCGTACAGCGCGGTCGTGCCGGTCGACATCCCGCCGATGATCGCGATCAGGCACATCGGCAGCAGGAACCAGCGCGGCGACACGGCGAGCAGCCCGCCGACGTAGTCGTTCGACGCGATGAACGCGGGCGCCTTCGACGCGATGATGGTCGCGGTCGCGAGCCCGAAGAAGAACGGCACGAAGGTCGCGATCTGCGCGGCGAACACGGCGGCCATCACGCGCCGCTTCGGCGTCTGCTGCGGAATGTAGCGCGCCCAGTCGCCGAGCGTCGACGCGAACGACACCGGGTTGCTCAATGCGACCAGCACGGCGCCGACGAACGCGGCCCAGAAGCCTGCGCTGCCCTGGTTCAGCGTGCCCGCGTAGTTCACGTCGAACATCCCCGCGAACGCGAACAGGCCGGTGACGAACAGCAGGCTCGCCGCCCACACGGCGATCTTGTTGACCCACAGCATGAAGCGAAAGCCGTAGATGCAGACGATCAGCACGAGCACCGCGAACACCATGTACGCGGCGCCGAGCGTGAAGCCGTTGACCGGCACGCCGACCATGTCGTGCGCGCCGCCGACGAGCGCATCGCCCGAGCTCCACACCGCGAGCGAGAAGAACGCGATCGACGTGAGCAGCGCGAGGAACGACCCGACGATCCGGCCGTGAATGCCGAAATGCGCGCCGGACGACACAGGGTCGCTCGTGCCATTGCGCGGGCCGAACAGGCTCATCGGCGCGAGGATGCAGGTGCCGGCGAGCACGCCCAGCACGATCGCGCACATGCCGGCCTTGAACGACAGCCCGACCAGCACGGGAAAACTGCCGAGCACCGACGTGGAAAACGTGTTGCAGCCGCCGAACAGCAACCGGAACAGATCGATCGGACGCGCATAGCGCGATACGTCGGGAATACGCTCGAAACCGAACGATTCGACTTGGGTGATCCTGCCTTCAGTCATTTGTCTCCAGCTCCTCTGGTGCATCGGTACGGCCCGCGACTGAGGCCATACGACACATCGTCATCGATTTGCGGCCACTCTAAACCGGATCGGGCAGCGCAAATATCACGCATTCGAGACGTTTACGACGAGGCAGAACAATGTTTCGCGACGGGGAATCGACCGGTTGGCGCGCCGCGCGGGCGGCCCGGGCGATGCAAGGTGCGCCGACCGATGCGCCGGGCCGCCGCCGGCGCGCGAGCCGGCCGGCGATCCGGCCCTGCCGAACGGCCGGCATCGCTACAAGGCAGGCGCACGGAGTGCCATGCCGATCAACGAGACCGGCGCGGCATCGACCGTCGTCAGTCCGTGCGACGCCGTTGCGGGCCGGCAACGACGACGCAGGCGCCTACCCGGCGATGCGAAGTCGATCGCCCGGCGGGCGAACCCGACGTCCCTTCCCGCCGCGCGACCCGCGCCCTCGCCCTACTCCCCCGATCGCGCGAGCGGACCGGGTGCCCGCTGCGCCGTTTCCGACGGCCAGCCGCCCGCGAGCGCCTTGTACAGCGCGACCGTCGATGCCGCGCTGCGCATCCGCCCGTCGGCCGCCGCGTCCTGCGCCTGCAGCAGCGTCCGTTGCGCGTCGAGCACTTCGTAGTAGTCGATCGCACCGGCCGAGAAGCGCGTCTGTGCAAGCTGTGCCGCGCGAGCGCTGTCGTCCGCCGCGCGCACGAGGTGCGCGGTCTCCTCCCGCGTGCGGGCGACACGCAGCAGCGCGTTCTCCGTTTCCTCCAGCGCGCCGAGCACGGTCTGCCGGTACTGCGCGAGCTGGCCGGCCGCGTCCGCGTCGCTCGCCGCGATCCGCGCGCGCGCGCGGCCGACATCGAGGAACGACCAGTCGATGCCGAGCGCGATCAGGTTCGTATCGCTGCCCGCACGGAAGAATCCGTAGCTGCTCGTCGCGCTGCCGAGCAGCCCCGACAGCGTGAAGCGCGGAAACAGGTCGGCTGTCGCGACGCCGACGCGCGCGGTCGCCGCGTGCAGCCGTGCTTCGGCGGCAGCGACATCGGGGCGGCGGCGCAGCAGGTCGCCCGGCGTGCCGGGATCGATGTCGGCTGCAAGCGCCGGCAGCGGTACCGGCGCGCCTTTCGATGCGGCAGCGCTCGGGATGTCGAACCGGCCGATCAGCGCATCCGGCGTCTGCCCGGTCAACACCGCGAGCCGATGCTCGTCGACGCCGATCGCCGCTTCGTACACGGCGATCCGCGACGTCGTCGATTCGTACTGCGCGCGCGCCCGCGCCGCATCGAGTTCGGAGCCGCGTCCCGCGCCGACGCGCGCATTGATCAGCGCGAGCGTCTGCTTCTGGTTGTCGGCGTTCTCGCGTGCGATCCGCAGCCGCTCCTGCGAGCCGCGCAGATCCACGTACGTGCTCGCGACCTCGCCCGCGATCGCGACACGCACCGCGCGCACGTCGGCCGCACTCGCAGCCGTTTCCGCCCGCTGCGACTCGATCGAGCGGCGCACGCGGCCGAACAGGTCGAGTTCCCACGCCGCATTGATCCCGACACTGGAGATCGGCGTATCGCGCTGGCTGCGCGGCGCGCCGAACGCCTGGTCCCTGCTCGTCAGCTGATGGCCGATCCGGCCGCTCGCGGTAATCGTCGGATAGCGGTCGAACGCGGCCTGCGACAGCAGCGCGTTCGATGCGTCGTAGCGCGATACGGCGACCTGCAGGTCCTGATTCGCGGCGAGCGCCGCATCGATCAGCTGCGTGAGCGCCGGGTCGCCGAAGCCGCGCCAGAACGCGGCATCGGCAGCGGCCGACGCAACGGGCGGCGACGCATCGGGCGTGGTCGCATGCGCGTCGCGCGCGAAGCGCGCGGCGCTCGCCGTATCGGGCCGCTTGAAATCGGGGCCGACCGCGCACGCGGCGAGCGTCACCGACAGCGCGAGCGCGGAAAGACGGAATGCAGCGCTCATCGGTTTTCTCCTTCCAGGGTGCCGTGCTGTTCGCTCCACACGGCCGGCGTGCCGCGCGCGAGCTTGCGGATCGCCACGTAGAACACGGGCGTCAGGAACAGCCCGAACAACGTGACGCCGAGCATCCCCGCGAATACGGTGACGCCGGTGGCGGCCCGCACTTCGCTGCCCGCGCCGCCGCCGATCAGGAGCGGCACCGAGCCCGCGATGAACGCGACCGACGTCATCACGATCGGGCGCAGCCGCAGCCTGCATGCCTCGAGCGCCGCCGCGATCGCACCCTTGCCCTGGATTTCGAGTTCGCGCGCGAACTCGACGATCAGGATCGCGTTCTTGCACGCGAGCCCCATCAGCACGACGAGACCGACCTGCACGAACACGTTGTTGTCGCCGCCGGACAGCCACACGCCGAACAGCGCCGCGCACATGCACACCGGCACGATCAGGATCACCGCAAGCGGCAGCGTCCAGCTCTCGTACAGCGACGCGAGCACCAGGAACACGAGCATCACCGCGAGCGGGAACACGACGATCGCCGCGTTGCTCTGTGTGACCTGCTGGTAACTGAGATCGGTCCATTCGAGCGTGATGCCCGGCGGCAGCACGTCCTTCGCGATCTGCTGCAGCTTCGCGATCGCCTGCGACGACGACATCGCCTTCGGATCGGCGTCGCCGATCAGGTCCGCGGCCGGATAGCCGTTGTAGCGGACGACCGGGTCCGGCCCATACGCGGGCGCGACCGTCACCATCGAGCCGATCGGCACCATCTCGCCTTTCGCGTTGCGCGTGCGCAGGTTCGCGATGTCCGCGGCCGTCTGCCGGTGACCGGCGTCGGCCTGCGCCATCACGCGGTACACGCGGCCGAATGCGTTGAAGTCGTTCACGTACATCGAGCCGAGATAGACCTGCAGCGTGTTGAACAGGTCGGTGAGCGCGACGCCTTGCGCCTTCGCCTTCAGCCGGTCGACCTTCACTTCCAGCTGCGGGATGTTCGCCTGGTACGAACTGACGGGATAACTCATCCCCGGCGTCTTCGCGACCGCGGCCTGAAACGCCGTCAGTGCCTTCTGCAATTCACCGTAGCCGAGCCCGCCGCGATCCTCGAGGTAAAGCGAGTAGCCCGAACCGTTGCCGAGGCCCTGGATCGGCGGCGGCATCAGCGCATAGGTGATGCCGCCGCCGATCGCCGCGAAGCGTGCGTTCAGGTCCGCGTTGATCTGCGCGGCGCTGCGGTGACGCTGGTCGAACGGCTTCAGGATCACGTACGAGTTCGTGATGTTCGGCGTGTTCACGCCCTGCAGCGCGTTCAGCCCGGCGAACGCCGGGACCATCTCGACGCCGTCGGTGCCGAGCGCGATCTTCGTCATCTGCTCGGTGACCGCGCTGGTGCGGGCGAGCGACGCGCCCTCCGGCAGCTTCGCGCCGGCGAACAGGTACAGCTTGTCCTGCACGGGGATGAAGCCGCCCGGCACCGCGTTGAACAGCAGCGCGGTCGCGGCGAGCAAGGCCGCATAGACCGCGAACACTGCGCCGCGCCGCTTCAGCGTGCGCGCGACCACGCCGTGATAGCGATCGGAGCTGCGCTCGAAGAAGCGGTTGAACGGATGAAACAGCCAGCCGAATGCGCGGTCGAGCACGCGGGTCAACGCATCCTTCGGCGCGCCGTGCGGACGCAGCAGTTTCGCGGCGAGCGCGGGCGACAGCGTCAGCGAGTTCACCGCGGAGATCACCGTCGAGATCGCGATCGTCACCGCGAACTGCCTGTAGAACTGGCCCGTCACACCCGACATGAACGCCATCGGCACGAACACCGCGCACAGCACGAGCGCGATCGCGACGATCGGCCCCGACACCTCGCGCATCGCCTGGTGCGCGGCGTCGCGCGGGCTCAAACCCTGTGCGATGTTGCGCTCGACGTTCTCGACCACCACGATCGCATCGTCGACGACGATCCCGATCGCGAGCACGAGCCCGAACAACGTCAGCGTGTTGATCGAATAGCCGAGCAGGTAGAGCCACGCGAACGTGCCGACCACCGACACGGGCACCGCGACGAGCGGAATGATCGACGCGCGCCAGGTCTGCAGGAACAGGATCACGACGAGCACGACCAGCACGACGGCCTCGATCAGCGTGTGCTGCACCGCGCGGATCGATTCGCGCACGAACACGGTCGGGTCCCACACCGGACGATAGGCGACGCCCGGCGGGAATCGTTTCGACAGTTCGTCGAGCTTCGCATACACCGCCTTCGCGACGTCGAGCGCGTTCGCGCCAGGCGACAGGAAAATGCCGACCACGGACGAATGCTTATCGTTGAAGTACGAGCGCAGCGTATAGTCGCCCGCGCCGAGCTCGATGCGCGCGACGTCGGACAGCTTCACGACCTGGCCGTCGTCGCCGTTGCGCAGCACGATGTCGCCGAATTCCTGCGCGGTGCGCAGCCGGCCGCGCACGTTGATCGACACGAGGAAGTCGTTTTTCTTCGGCGTCGGCTCCGCGCCGAGCTGGCCGGCCGACACCTGCACGTTCTGCTCGCGCGCCGCGGCGATCACGTCGCTCGCGGTCAGCCCGCGCGACGCCAGCCGGTTCGGGTCGAGCCAGAGCCGCATCGCGTAGTCGCCTGAGCCGTACACGCCGACGTCGCCGATGCCGGTCAGGCGCGACAGCTCGTCCTTCACGTGCAGCGTCAGGTAGTTGCGCAGGTACAGCGAATCGCGGCTGTTGTCCGGCGAATAGAGACTCACGTACATCAGCGGCGTCGGCGACTGCTTCTGCGTGGTCACGCCGTACTGGCGCACCTCCTCCGGCAGGCGCGACAACGCCTGGCTCACGCGGTTCTGCACGCGCACGGCGGCCGTATCGGGATCGACGCCCTGCAGGAACGTGACGACGACCTGCAGGCTGCCGTCCGAACCGGCGACCGACTTCATGTACATGATGCCTTCGACGCCGTTGATCGCCTCTTCCAGCGGTTCGGCGACCGATTCGGCGATTTCCTTCGGGTTCGCGCCCGGGTACGTCGCGCGCACGACGACGCTCGGCGGCACGACTTCCGGATATTCGCCGGCCGGCAGCATCGGGATCGAGATCAGGCCGATCGCGAAGATGACGATCGACAGCACGACCGCGAAAATCGGCCGGTCGATGAAGAAGCGGGAGAAATCCATTGCGGGCCTCCCGTTACCGCGCGGCCGGCGCGCCGGCGTCGGCCACCGCCACCGCTGCGGCCTGCGTGTCGCTGCCCGGGCCGGTGGCGGTGTCCGCATCCGCGCGTGCAGGCAGCACCTTCGGCTTCACCTGCGCGCCCGGATAGTAGATCCGCTGCACGCCGTCGATGACCACGCGATCGCCCGGCTCCAGCCCCTTCTCGACGATCCGCTCGCCGTCCAGCGCACGGCCGATCGTGACGTCGCGACGCAGCGCCTTGTCGCCGGCGCCGATCACGTACACGTACTTGCGGTCCTGGTCGGTGAGCACCGCCTTGTCGTCGACGAGCAGCGCATCCTGGTCGCGACCGCTGACGAGCTGGACGCGCGCATAGAGGCCCGGCGTGAACGCGTGGTCCGCGTTCGGCAGCCGCACGCGCGCACGAATCGTGCCGGTTTGCGGATCGAGCCGGTTGTCGAGGAAATCGACGGTGCCCGCGTGCGGGAAACCCGTCTCGTTCGCGAGCCCCACGCGCACCGGATCGGCGCCGATCGCGCGATGCTTCGGGTCGGCGCGCCGCGCGTTGTAGCGCAGGTAGCTCTGCTCGTCGCAGTCGAAATACACGTAGACGGGGTCTTGCGACACGACGGTCGTGAGCAGCGTGTCGTCGGCGCGCGCGAGGTTTCCGGCGGTCGCGATCGCCCGGCCGACGCGCCCCGCGATCGGCGCACGCACCTCGGTGAAACCGAGATTGAGCTTCGCGTCGGCGACGGCCGCATCGGCCGCCCGCAGGTCGGCGCGCGCCTGCTCGGCGGTCGCGCGCGCGTTGTCGAGTTCCTCCTGGGAAGTTGCATGCGCATCGATCAGTGTCCGCACGCGCTTGAGCTGCACATCGGCGAGGCTCGCGGCCGCGCGCGCCCGCTGCTGCTGTGCGTTGGCGCGGTCGAGCGCGATCCGGTACGGACGCGGATCGATCTCGAACAGCACCGCGCCCTGCGCGACGAGGTCGCCCTCCTTGTACGCGATGCGCTGCAGATAGCCGCTCACGCGCGGCCGCAGCTCGACCGCGTCGACTGCTTCGACGCGTCCGTTGAATTCGTCCGCGAGGCGGATCGTGCGCGGCGCGACGGTCGTCACGCCGACTTCGGGAAGCGGCTGGGCCGCCGTTTCGCCTTTGCCGTCGTGACAGCCCGACAACGCCAGCAGCAGTGCGCAGGCCGCGCCCAAAGGCGAGGTCCTGCGTAGGGATAAGGAGAGCATGATGCCTCGCGACGGGTTAAACTGCCGCGTAGCATAAAAGTTGAAGTTAACTTCAAGTCAAGCTTTCCCGGAGGGCGTCATGGGTATCGACGAAATCCCGCAATGGCCGCTGATGTCGATCCGCGAAGTGGCCGCGCGCAGCGGCGTGCCGGCATCGACGCTGCGTTTCTACGAGACGCGCGGACTCATCAAGTCGCACCGCAACGGCTCGAGCCATCGCCACTATTCGCGCGCGGTGCTGCGGCTGATCGCGTTCATCGTGTTCGCGCAGAAGATCGGCTATTCGCTCGACGAGATCGCCGAACAGCTCGTAAGCCTGCCGGAAGACACCGCGCCGACCAACAAGGACTGGCAGCGGCTGTCGCGCGGCTGGAAACAGCGCGTCGCGAACCGGATCGAGGAACTGCAGCGGCTCTACATCAATCTCGACGAATGCATCGGTTGCGGCTGCCTGTCGCTGAAGCGCTGCAAGCTGACCAATCCCGAGGACCGCGCGGGACGCAACGGGCCGGGCGCACGGCGCTGGCTCGGTGATACGCCGCCCGATCTCGACTGACGCACGCGCGGCGGCCGGCGCGATGCACGATGCCGCGCCGGCGTCCCGCGTCACCCGACTCGCCCGCCCCGCCGCTCACCGCGATCGCCGTGCCCGTGAGGGCGCCAGTCTGCCCAGACGTTGCCGGTTGGCAGCAATGGCAGTCCGGGCCCTGCCCGGCGTAAGGTCAATCGCGCCGGCGCGCCGGCCGGCTTCGCGTCGCGCGCGGCGCTCAGACGCTCAGGATGCCGAGCGCGACGTCGAGCACGGCCTGCCGGAACGCCTCCTGCCGCGTGGGCAGCGACGTGAACTCCAGCATCATGTGGCTGTACGACACCGTCGTGCCGACCGCGCTCGCGATCATGAAGAACAGCACGTTCGGATCGACCGGGCGGATCTCGCCGGCCGCGACCGCGTCGGCCAGCAGCGGAAACATCGCGTCGCGATACGGGCGCACGATCCGCTGCTGCAGGCAGTCGAGCCGCCCGCCCTCCTCGGTCGCTGCCGTCGAGAAGAACATGCCGATGTCCGGCTCCGCGAACTCGTGATCGACGCACAGCTCGATCGCGCGCCGCACGCGCTCGCGATGCGGCAATGACGACGTGCGCAGCGCGCGCAACGCGTCGAACAGCGGCTCGGCCAGGTCGACGATCTGCTCGACGACAGCCAGCCACAGCGTCTCCTTCGCGCCGAAATGATGGGCGATCAGCGCCGCGTCGATGCCCAGCTCGCGCGCGACCTCGCGCACGCTCGTCGCGTCGTAGCCGCGCTTCGCGAACGTGCGGCGCGCGGCCCGCAATATCACGTCCGGTCCGACGGACGCCTCCGCCAGCGGCCGCCCGCGCGTACGCCGCTTCGACGGCGCGCGCTCAGTGACTTCAGCCACGTTTTCCTGCTCCCGTTGAATGAATCGAATGCCCGTGTCCGGGCCCCGGTTCGCGTCCGCGGAACCGGGTTGCCTGCCCGCTCCGTTGACACGCGAAGCCGGGAAGCGCTAGGATCATACCTTATTCATCACGTGATGATTTATTCATGACAACCCCTACTCGCATCGTGATCGTCGGCGGCGGCATCGCCGGATTGCAGCTCGCAACCCGCCTCGGCGAACGTCTCGGCCGCACCGGGCGCGCCCATGTCACCGTGGTCGACCGCAGCCCGACCCATGTCTGGAAGCCGATGCTGCACACGATCGCGGCCGGTACGCGCGACGTGCAGCAACAGCAGGTGATCTTTCTCGCCCATGCGCGCGATCACGGCTACACGTACCAGCCCGGCGAATTGACGGGGCTCGATCGCGCGCGCCGTCGCGTGCAGCTCGGCGAGATTCGCTCGCAGGACGGCGAACGCGTGGTCGACGCGCGCGAACTCGAATACGACGTGCTGATCCTCGCGCTCGGCAGCCAGGCCAACGATTTCGGCGTGCCGGGCGTGCGCGAGCACTGCTACTTCATCGACAGCCAGCGGCAGGCCGAAACCTTCAATGAAGCGCTGCGGATGCGCGTGTTCCGCAGCATCGCGCGCGACGAGCCGTTTCGCGTCGCGATCGTCGGCGCGGGCGCGACGGGCGTGGAGCTGGCGGCGGAACTGAGCCGGCTGCTGGAAGTGGCGCAGGCGTATGGCGACGCGACGGTGCGCGAGCGGCTGCGGCTCACGCTGCTCGAGAGCGGCCCGCGCATCCTCGCCGCATTTCCGCCGCGGATTTCCGCGTCGGCGCAGCGGCGGCTCGAGCAGATCGGCTTTCACGTGCTGACGTCCACGCGCGTGACGGCGGCCGATGCGAACGGCTTCCACTACGGCGACGGTTCATTCGCCGAAGCGGATCTGATGGTGTGGGCGGCGGGTGTGAAGGCGCCCGATTTCATGCAGGCACTGGGCGGGCTCGACACGAACCGCGCGAACCAGATCCTGGTCGGGCCCACGCTGCAGGCCACGGCCGACGAGCACGTGTTCGCGATCGGCGATTGCGCGAGCCTGCAGCCCGACGGCCACGAACGGCCGCTGCCGCCCACCGCGCAGGTGGCGACCCAGCAGGCCGAACATCTCGCGAAACACCTGC
This sequence comes from Burkholderia sp. Bp8986, assembly GCF_003854225.1. Taxonomy (NCBI): domain Bacteria; kingdom Pseudomonadati; phylum Pseudomonadota; class Betaproteobacteria; order Burkholderiales; family Burkholderiaceae; genus Burkholderia; species Burkholderia sp. Bp8986. The sequence goes on from NZ_QTQM01000009.1 coordinate 172,133, forward strand.
CCGCCTGGCTCGACGGCAAGCCGATGCCGCCGTTCGCGTTCCACGATTTCGGCGCGCTCGTGTCGATCAGCGACTACGACGCGTTCGGCACGCTCGGCCAATTCGGGTTCTTCCGCGGCGGCTTCATCCAGGGGCGTTTCGCGCAATTCAGCCACCTGATGCTGTACCGGCGCCACCAGCAGGCGCTGCACGGATTCTCCAAGGCGACGCTGCTGTGGCTCGCCGAACGGATCAACGGCTGCGTGCAACCGCGCATCCGCCTGTCGTGACGCCGCGTTTCGCGGCGTCGCCCAACGTTTCGAGGAAAGCAAAGATGAGCAACAGTGCAGTTGCCTGGCTCAGGACCGTCGCCGCGATCGGCAGCTTCGACATGCCGTCCGTTTCATGGGCCGCCCCGCGACGGCGCAGCATCACGCGCGATCGCCTGCCGTCGTGGGATGCGACGAGCCAGCCGTCGATCAGCGTGCTCGAGCGGCCCACGGCCGACACCGTGATGATTTCGTGGTGCGACGCGTGCACCGGCCACTACGGCTACCAGAAGTGGCGGTTGTTCACGACGCGCAAGCGCGGCGTCTGCGCGCTGTCGGGGCGGCCGATCGCGCGCGGCGACAGCGTCTACGCGCCGCAACTGCTCGGCTCGGCGCCGGGCAACGCCGCCGCGATGGTGCTGGCGGCGTGCATCGACGAGGCGTGTGCCGCTTAAACGGACGTCGCCTGACCGGCACCATAGGCCGGATCGCGGTTCTGCCGTTCCAGTTCCGCGTCGAGATGCGCGGCATGTGCTTGCGCTTCGGACTCCGACATCAGCTCGCCCTCCCACTTCGCGACCACCGCGCTGGCGATCGAATTGCCGACCGCATTGGTGGCCGAGCGCCCCATGTCGAGGAACGTGTCGACGCCGAGAATCAGCAGCAGCCCGGCTTCCGGGATGTCGAACTGGTGCAGTGTCGCCGCGATCACGACGAGCGATGCGCGCGGCACGCCGGCCATCCCCTTCGACGTCAGCATCAGGACCAGCAGCATCGTGACCTGCGTGCCGAGCGACAGGTGGATGTTGTACGCCTGCGCGATGAACAGCGACGCGAACGTGCAGTACATCATCGAGCCGTCGAGGTTGAACGAATAGCCCATCGGCATCACGAAGCTCGAGATCTTGCGCTTCACGCCGAAGCGGTCGAGCGCGTCGAGGATCTTCGGATACGCGGCTTCGGAGCTCGCGGTCGCGAACGACAGCATGAACGCTTCCTTGATCAGCACCAGCAGCTTGAATACGCGCGGCCCGAGGAACAGCAGGCCGGCGATCACGAGCGTGCTCCACAGCAGGAACAGGCTCACGTAGAAGTCGCCCATGAACACCGCGAACTTCAACAACACCGACAGCCCGTTGACCGCGACGGTCGCGGCCATCGCCGCCAGCACCGCGAGCGGCGCGAGCTTCATCACGTAACCGGTGATCTTCAGCATCACGTGCGCCAGCTGGTCGATCGCGGCGACGAGGATCTTGCCGCGCTCGCCGAGCGCCGACAGCGCGACGCCGAAGAACATCGAGAACACGACGATCTGCAGGATCTCGTTGTTCGCCATCGCCTCGGCGATCGACTTCGGCACCATGTGGCTGACGAAATCCTTCAGCGTGAACTTGGAGGTCGCGAGATGCGCGGATGCGCCGATGTCCGGCAGTGGCAGGCCGAGGTTCTCGCCCGGGCGCAGCAGGTTCGCCATCAGCAGCCCGAGCAGCAGCGAGATCAGCGACGCGGTGACGAACCAGCCGAACGCCTTCACGAACACGCGTCCCACCGACGAAGCGTCGCCCATGTGTGCGATGCCGACGACGAGCGTCGAGAACACCAGCGGGCCGATCACCATCTTGATCAACCGCAGGAACACGTCGGACACGAGGGAGATGTAGCCGGCGATCTCGGTCGCGGACTGCTTGTCCGGAAACTGCGTATAGATCATGTAGCCGATGAAGATGCCGGCCGCCATCGCGAGCAGGATCCAGACTGCCGCAGACATTCGTTTGTTCATAACGGAACTCGATGCACGGAGCAGGAATGAAAAAAAATGCGCGCGTCAGTGCCGTGCCACGGCGCGCATTGCGGGTCGGTCGGGCCCGGCATTCCGGGCACCCGCCCCGCCCGATACTGCGGACGTCCGCGAACGGACGCGCTGTCGCTGCCCCGGCGCTCACGCGATGGCGAACGCCGGGGCAACCGTTCAGCCTGGTGCAATCAGATCAAATCAAATCAGCTCAGGTCAGTAGCCGATCGCCGAACCGGCCGGTCGGCGCGGATCGTTGACGCCGTAGATGTAGCCGACGCGCACGTTGCCCGACACCGACGAATCGTTGCCGGAACTCTGATGGCTCACCGCCTCGGTGCCGGGCAGGCCGACCATGATCAGCTCGGCGGCGCCCCACGGCGTCTGCTCGACCATCTTGTAGCCCATGTTGCGCAGGATCGCGAGCGTGTCGGGCGACAGGCCGCGGGTCTCGTAATAGACCTGGTCCGGCAGCCATTGATGATGGATGCGCGGCGCACCGACCGCATCCTGCGGCGTCATCCCGTGGTCGATCACGTTCAGCACGGTCTGCAGCGTGATCGTGATGATGCGCGAGCCGCCCGGCGAGCCGACCACCATGAACACCTTGCCGTCCTTCTTCACGATCGTCGGCGCCATCGACGACAGCGGACGCTTGCCCGGCGCGATCGAGTTGCGCGTGCCCTGCACGAGGCCGAACAGGTTCTGCGCGCCGACCTTGACCGTGAAGTCGTCCATCTCGTCGTTCAGGAAGAAGCCCGTTCCCGGCGCGATCACCACGGCGCCGAAGCGGCCGTTGACGGTGTACGTGGTCGACACCGCGTTGCCGTCGCGGTCGATGATCGAGTAGTGGGTCGTCTCCGGCTTCTCGTGCACGCCGATACCCGGCTGCACGTCGACCGATGCCGTCGCCAAGTCGCCGCTGATCTGCTTGCGGATCTCGGCCGCATACTGCTTGCTCGTCAGCTTGGCGACCGGATTGTCGATGAAGTTCGGGTCGCCCAGCAGCGTGTTGCGATCCTCGTACGCGTGGCGCATCGCCTCGGTCATGTAGTGGACCACCGACGCCGACTGGTAGCCGAACTTGCGCAGGTCATACCCTTCGAGCACGTTCAGCGTCTCGCACATGGTCACGCCGCCCGAGCTCGGCGGCGGCGCCGACACGAACTCGTAGCCGCGATACGTGCAGGTCAGCGGCGCCATGTCCTGCGCGCGATACGACGCGAAATCGGCCGCCGTGATCACCCCGCCGCCGCGCTTCGCCGCGGCTTCGACGATCTTCGGAATCTCGCCGTGATAGAACGCGTCGGGGCCCTGCTCCGCAATGCGCTCGAGCGTGCGTGCCAGGTCCTTCTGCACCAGGCGGTCGCCCGGCTGCAGCGGCGTGCCGTCCGGGCGCAGGAAGATGCGCGCGGCTTCCGGGTCCTTCCTGAAGCGCTCGATCGTCGTGTCGAGGATGTCCGTATCGCCGCGCGTCAGCACGAAGCCGTCGCGCGCGAGCCGGATCGCCGGCTCCATCACCTGCCTGCGCGTCAGCTTGCCGTACTTGCGCTGCGCGAGGTCGAGACCCGCGACCGTGCCCGGCACACCGACCGCGCGATAGCCGTACAGGCTGTCGTCCGGAATGACGTTGCCGTTCGCATCGAGATACATGTTCGCCGACGCCGCGGCCGGCGCGGTCTCGCGGAAGTTGATGAAGCGGTCGCGGCCGTCGGCCAGGTGCAGGGTCATGAAGCCGCCGCCGCCGATGTTGCCGCAGCACGGATTGGTCACCGCTTGCGCGTAGCCGACCGCCACGGCGGCGTCCACCGCGTTGCCGCCTTCCTTGAGGATGTCGACGCCGATCTGCGACGCGAAGTGCTGCGACGACACGACCATGCCGTTCTTCGCTTCCACCGCGGGTTCCGAAGCGGCGAGCGCGCCTGCGCTGATGGCCGACAACAGGGTGAGTACGACGAGCCGCCTCATGACGGAATCCTCCAGACGAATGACCGGGCCATACCGGGATGCGCAACCGACTCGGAAGGCCGGGCGACGCTGCTGATCCGGCATGTAATAAACCATACATTCCGGCGAGGCCGCGATCATAGCATCGGCATTTTCATGTCAAAACCTAGGGTAATTACTGAATTCTCGATGAATTTATGGAAAGGTTCCGATCGATAATGTTTAATACATTACACAATCAGCCGATTGACGACCCGAATGATGCGCCCCTCTAATCTGTGGCCTCACACGGTCCGCGGCGCGGCGATCGGCTAACATGCACGGCGTCGCCGGCAGACGCATGCCTGCCGTTTGTCATTCATTCAGATAAAAACAAGCCGGAGTGCCCGATGGGGACAAGCATCAGGGCGTTGCTGCTATCCCAGATGGATAGCTTCACGCCGTCGGAACAGAAGGTCGCGCACGCGCTGCTGGATCGCTATCCGAGCCTCGGGCTCGGGCCGATCGCGAGCTTCGCGAAGCAAGCCGAAGTCAGCGACCCGACCGTGTTCCGCTTCGTCGTGCGGATCGGCTTCCCGAACTACTCGTCGTTCCAGCAGGCGCTGCACGACGAGATCGACACCGCGATGAATTCGCCGCTCGCGCGGATGGATGCGTTCCACTCGGAATCGGGGATGCGCGACAGCCATGCGGCGATCTTCCAGCGGCTCTCGCAATCGCTTGCCACCACGATCGAGGGACTCGACGCGGCAGCGTTCGACGAAGCGGTGACGCTGCTGGCCGATCCGGAAATCCGCGTGTTCTGCGGCGGCGGGCGTTATACCGCGCCGCTCGCGTCGCTGTTTTCGTTCACGCTCGCGTATGCGCGCCCGCACGTGCAGTACGTCGAGCCGAACCTGAATCTCTCGTCGGTGTCGCTGACCGACATGGGGCCCGGCGACGTGCTGGTCATTTTCGATTTTCGCCGCTATCAGAAGGACAGCATCCGGTTCGCGCAGGCCGCGCACCAGCTCGGCGTGCGCGTGCTGCTGATTACCGACGAATGGCGCTCGCCGATCAGCGCGTTCGCCGAGATCGTGCTGCGGATCCAGGGGCGCCCGTTCGCGATGCTGCAGACCAACGTGCCGGCGCTGGCGCTCGCCGAAGCGCTGGTGATCGGCGTGACGAACCGGCTTCCCGAACTGGCGCGGCAGAGGATGGAAAAGATCGAGCGGCTCAGTACGGGCGGCAGCGCGCAGGACGCGAATCAGCGGGATTTGCCCGAATGACGGTCGCGCGTCATTCGGGCAGGGACGTCAGCTCTCCACGTCCTCGAGACTGAACACTTCCGTCTTGTCGTTGTACGAAAAGACTTCGCCGTAACGCCCCCAGTCGATCACCGCGTCGAGCGTTTCCTCGGCGGCCTCGTCCGACAGGAAATCCTCCAGCTCCTGCTCGAAACGCACGCGCGGCGCACGATGGCCCGGGCGCTCGTTCAGCACCTTCCGGATCCGCGCGGCGAGCGGCACGTGCTTCAGCAGGTGATCCGCGACCATCAGCTTGCGTTCCTGCGTGCCGAATTCGGCGAACACGCGCGCGGGCGGCGTCAGGAACACGTCGCCTTCGCGCACGTCGGCGAAACCGAGGTACTGCAGCACTTCGGCGATCGGAAACAGTTCGTCCACTTCCAGATGCAGCGTGCGCGCGATTTCCGGCATGTCCGCGCGGCCGTGGTACGGCGCCATCGCGAGCGTCTCGATCAGGCCGGCCATCAGGTTGGTCGACACCTGCGGCAGCCAGCT
>NZ_QTQM01000010.1:0-171423 GCF_003854225.1 Burkholderia sp. Bp8986
GCCGCCACCGCCTGCACGCTGGCCGCTTGCAACAACTTCTCGCAGGCCTTGGCGAAGCGCTCCGTCACTCGCTGGTAACGGCCCAGCCACGCCAGCTTCTCCAGTCGCGGGCCGCCGCAGCGTTCGCACCAGACCCGACGACGGGGGACGTGCAGCACCACCCGGTACTCGAACAGCGGCAGGTCACGCACCCGGCGAACCGTTGTCTCGTGGATCTGCTGGCAGCGTGCCCCGCATTGCTCGCAGTACATGACCTTGCTGACCGGCTTCAAATACAGCGACAGCGTGCGGCCTTCGCCTTCCGGCCATTCCACTCGCTCCAACCGATAGCCGGTCCAGCAGCCCAGCGTCTGAAGTGCCTTACGATCGAGCAATTGCCTCTCCTGACGTCCTTAAAGTCAGGCGTCAGGTTACGCAATCGCTCCCAAACCCTCCACGGTTTCCTGCGATGAACCCATTTTTTTCGGCTGAATTCCTTCAGGCCGTCGATGACCAGCAATTGCTCGGCAATCAGGCGCTTGAGCCGCTCGTTCTCCGATTCCAGATCCTTGAGCCGACGGGCGTCGGCCACATCCATGCCGCCGAACTTGTTGCGCCAACGATAGAACGTCTGTTCCGAGATGTTGTGGCGCTTGCACAGGTCCTTCACCGGCTCGTCCCGGCTCTCGACCTCGCGCAAGATCCGGATGATCTGCTCGTCGGTAAATCGCTTCTTCATCGAGTTCTCCTTGCCTCTAGGATAAAAGAGAACTCACTTGCCAGATGGCTACAAGAAACGTCTCAGGTCAATCGCGGATTACTTCGCGCGCAACGGTGCATCGCTTCGCGCCGCGTTCAACGTGGTCGAGATGCGGACCATTCTGTCGATGGCGGAGGCGGGAATGGGCGTGTCGATCGTCCCGCGCATCACGCTCACCTATACCCGGTTCGGCGGCCGGGTGCTGGCGTTGTCGCCCAGGCTGCATCGTTCCGTGCGACTGGCGTGGAATGCGAGCGGCAACGCGGTCGCCGACGCATTCGTGAAACTGGTCGACGCGCAACGCGCGAAGGCCGGTAAGGCGATGCAGGCACGCGCGAAAAAGGACAAGTAGCGGGCCGGCGGAACGACGCGATGACGGGGTGAAGCGCGCTCATGCATGACTTGCAGTTTATTCATGCCGACAGACGCCGACATGCAATACATTGCTGGACACTCGCCCCGACTTCATCGCGCTGAAGGAGACTGCCGTGCCGGCCTTGCCCACCCTGATTGCTTTCGGACTCGTATCGCTCGGCATGGCCCTGACGCCCGGCCCGAACATGCTTTACCTGATCTCCCGCTCGATCTGCCAAGGCCGCCGTGCGGGGCTGGTGTCGCTCGGCGGCGTCGCGCTGGGGTTCGTCTTCTACATGTTCTGCGCGGCATTCGGCATTACCGCACTGGTGCTGACCGTGCCGTACGCGTATGACGCGCTGCGTTTGTCCGGCGCGCTGTACCTGTCGTATCTCGCGTGGCAGGCGCTCAAGCCGGGCGGCCGCTCCGCGTTCCAGGTGCGGCAACTGCCGCACGACAGCGGCGTGCGGCTCTTCACGATGGGCTTCGTCACCAACCTCGCGAACCCGAAGATCGCGGTGATGTACCTGTCGCTGCTGCCGCAGTTCATTGCGCCCGGGCACGGCAGCGTGCTCGCGCAATCGCTGGCACTGGGCTGCGTGCAGATCGCGGTCAGTGTCTGCGTGAATGCGCTGATCGCGAGCATGGCCGGCTCGATCGCGGGGTTTCTTGCCGGTCGGCCCGTCTGGGCGCGGGTGCAGCGCGGGTTGATGGGGACCGTGCTGGCCGGACTGGCCTTGCGTATCGCGCTGGAATCGCGAAGCTAGGGGCACGGTGGCGGCAATGCGGCTTGCGGTGGAAACCGGCGTGCCGATGCGCATGCAAGGTGCGGCGGTCGAATGGACGCAGCCGCTCCGCATGGCGCAGCCGTCACGTATTCGCCGTATCCATCAGCGCGTCGCGCGCGCCGTCCCGCACGCGCCAGCCCCGGCTGCCCGCCGCGCGATCACGCGCCGCGGGCGGCCGTCGCATCAGCGCTCGCGGCGCTTCTTGCTCAGCTCGATCGTCTCGAACAGCTCGTACTGTGCGCTCGGGTGCTGATCCGCGCCCGGCGCATGGTAGTAGCGCATCGTGATCGTCGTGTGGCCGCCCGGCTTGCCCGGATCGTGGTCGAACACCGCGATCCCGTAGCCGGTGCCCGTATCGCGGCGCGCGGACCAGATCGCATCCTCCAGCGCATCGGCCGGCTTGCGCACGAACGTGTTCGGCGCGGTGCCCGGCACCGGCCGGTTCGGCTTCGTGAAGACCTTGGCCTGCGCGAAGCCGGTCGCCGGGTTCTCGCCGTACACGTCGAGCGGCGCACTGGTGCCGCCGCCGCCGAGGATCAGGTGGATCGTGCCGTGGCTCGTGTCGAAGGTCGTGCGCTCGGGATCGGTCGACCCGACCGGACGCGGCTGCAGCGTCTCGACGACTTCGCCGGTCGATGCATCGACGCCCGCGCGGTGATTACAGCCGCGCACCGGGTAGCTGCGCTCGTAATCGTGATCGTGACCGCACAGCACGAGGTCGACGCCGTAACGGTCGAACAGCGGCAGCCACGCCTCGCGGATGCCCTTGTCCGAGCCGTTGCCCGTCTTCGACGAACTCAGCGCGTCCTGGTGCATCTGCACGACGATCCAGTCGATGTCGTCATCGTGCGACGCTTGACGCAGCGTGTGCTCGAGCCAGCGCGTCTGCACGCCGTCGCTGTAGCCGCGCACGTAGAACGACGTGCCCGGTTCGATCGGCGCGCGGCCGGTGCTCGCGGCCGGCACCAGCGGAGCCGGGCCGCCGACGAACGCGGCAGCGTCCTGGTACACGACGTCGTCGGCGTCGAGCGAGATGAACAGCACCGAGCTTACGCGGAAGCTGTACCAGCGGCCCGGAAAGCGCGTGCCGTTCTCCGGCAGCGTGTAGCGCGCGAGGTACGAGTCGAGCCCCTGCGGGCCGTTGTTGAATTCGATCTCGTGATTGCCCGGGCACGGCATCCACGGGCGGTTCGCGGCCGACGTCTGGTTGTTGTTGCCGAAGTCGCGCCACACCTCCGGCTGATGCGCGGGGTTCAGGTTCGCGTAGCAGAGGTCGCCGTTCAGCAGGTGGAACAGCGGCTGGAACTGCTCGACGGCCTGCACCGCGAAGCGGCTTTGCGGCGACGACAGCACCCATGTGCCGTTCGGCGTCGCGAGGTCGCCGTAGCTCGTGAAGCGGAACGGTGCACGCCCGCGCGGCGCGGTCGTGAAGGTTGCGGCAAACGGCTGCGCGGCGTTGCTGTCGTTGTCGGCCGTCAGTTCGTAGCGGTAGCGCGTGTTCGGCTTCAGGCCGTGCACGCGTGCGTGGTACGTGAACACCGTTTCGCCGTTCAGGCCGTCGGTGTAAAGGCGCTGCACGCCGTGCACGGTGCGTGCCGGTTCGCCGTCGGCGACGATCCGCGCCCGCGGATTGACGGCCGGCGCGAGCGATGCCCACGAGATCGCGACTTCCGACGCCGGGTCGCTGCCCCATGTCAGGTGCACCTGTTCGGGGGTGCCGTCCGGGTTCGACCCGGCGGCACGGGCGGCCGCGAGCCCGCCCGCGGCGGTGGCGAGGCCGGAGACGCCGGCCAGTTTCAGGAAGCCGCGACGCGATACGGAAGCGGCCGGCTCGTTCGACTCGGCGGGGAAGTTGTCCTGGTTCGACATGATCGTATTTTCGTTGAGTGACACGCGAAATGCGGAACCGCCCGGCCGTGCGCGAGCGCGTCCGGGGCGTGGGCCGGAAACGAGCGGGATCCCGGTGACACGCATTGTCGAAGCGCAGTTTTGCCGGGTTGTGACAGACGGTCGTCCACGCCCGGGCCCGATGCGTTGCCGGATGAGCGCGGCGTTGCCGGCGCGGCGGAAATTTATTTGCGCGCGTCGCGACGGATTTTTCCGCATGCGTCGTTTAACGAACGAACGGCCACTTCCGGCCATCACGTTCGCTACACGACGCTTCGGAGTCTTGCATGAAACTTTCCATTTCATTACGGGTTGCCGCGGGATGCGTGGCCGCGCTGGCGACCTCCGCCACATTCGCGCAGGCCGTCATCGTCGCGCCGGTCGCGCCGCCGCCGCCGCGCGTCGAAGTGATGCCGGCGCCACGCGCGGGCTACGTGTGGGATCAGGGCCACTGGCACTGGCGGCAGGGCCGCTACGTGTGGATCCCCGGGCATTGGCAAGCGGTGCGCGTCGGCTATCGCTGGGTGCCCGGGCACTGGGCCGCGCGCGGCCCGAACTGGCGCTGGGTGCCGGGTCACTGGGCGTGACGCGCAGGGTGCCGCGCGGCGCGCAGCGCCGGTGCGGCGGGACTTCCACACAACTTCATCCGTCGAGCCATGCCTTTTCGAACCATCGTGATCCTGACAGCCGCGGCCGTCGTGCTGGCCGGCTGCGTCGTGGTGCCGGCGCGTCCGGTGTATTACCGGCCCGCGCCGGTCGTCGTATATTGATCGCGCCGGCCGGCTGGCGATCGACAGGATCGATATGCCGTTCGAACCGGATGTCGACGAAACCGGCCGGGCGGATGCCGGACACGACGTGCGGCGCGCCGTGGACGCGCCGGCATGGCGCCGTGCGGCGCCGGCCCGACGCATGCAAGGAGAGCACGACGATGAGCTTCAGCCGGACGGCGGGCACGCTCGCCGGCAGCATGCGGCGGGCGCGCCGCGCATGGCGGAGCAGCCCGCGTTGAGCGACGCCGATCCGGACGCGGAACTCGTCGCGCGGGTCGGCGCGCGCGACACGTCGGCCGTGCGCGTGCTCGTCGCACGCAAGCTGCCGCGCCTGCTTGCGCTCGCGACGCGCATGCTCGGCGACCGGACCGAAGCCGAAGACGTTGCGCAGGAAACCTTCCTGCGGATCTGGCATCACGCGCCGCGCTGGCGGGATGGCGAAGCGCGCTTCGACACGTGGCTGCATCGCGTGGTGCTGAACCTGTGCTACGACCGGATGCGCGGGCGGCGCGAGGAGCCGGTCGACACGCTGCCCGACGTGCCCGACCCGCAACCCGAGCCGGCCGCGCACGCGGAGTTGCGCGCGCGCGATGCGCGCGTGCGCGAGGCGCTCGCCGCGTTGCCGCCCAGGCAGCGGGAAGCGCTCGTGCTCCAGTACTATCAGGACATGTCGAACGTTGAAGCGGCCAACCTGATGGGCATCACCGTCGATGCGCTGGAAAGCCTGCTCGCGCGCGCGAGGCGCAACCTGCGCGCGCAACTGGCCGGCGACCCACCTAGCGAGGACAAGCGATGACACCCGAACGATTCCGTACCATCGTCGCCGCGTACGGCTCGGATGCGCGGCGCTGGCCGCGCGACGAACGCGCGGCGGCCGAGGCGTGGGCGCAAGCGCATCCGCGCGACGCGCTCGCGGCGCTCGACGATGCCGCCGAGCTCGACGCCTGGCTCGTGCAGGATACGGTCGAGCCGCCCGCGCCGGCGCTCGTCGAACGCATCGTCGCGTCGGCGCCCGCGCCGCAGCGTGCGCGGCGCCGGGGCACGGTGTGGTGGTCGGGCGCGGCGTTCGCGGGCGTCGGGCTCGCCGGCGCGCTGGCGGGCGCGGTGGCCGTGTCGATGCTGATGCTCGGCAGCCCGCCGATCGCGCAACACGAACCGGGCTACCTGACGACGACGTTCGGCGGCCCGGGCATCGACGGAGGCGACGAATGAGCGAACGCGGCTGGAAATTCATGCTCTTGGGGTCGGTCGTGTTGAACGTGTTCATGCTCGGCGCGATCGGCGGCGGCGCGTATCAGTGGTTTTCGACGCATCGTGGCCTGGATGGGGCCGGGATCCCCGGACAGCGCACGGCGTTGCGGTTCGCCGCGGACGAATTGTCCGACGCGCGTCAGCAAGCGTTTGCGGCGGCGCTGAAGGCGGCGCGCAAGGAAGGTCGGGATTTCGCGCGGGAAGGGCGTGACGGGCGGATCACGGTGCTGGATCTGCTGGCAGCGCCGCAGCTCGATCGTACGGCGATCGACGCGGCGCTCGATCGGACGCGGGCGGCCGATAGTGCGTTGCGGGGGCAGGTCGAGCGCAGCGTCGTCGATTTCGCGGCGACGCTGACGCCCGACGAGCGCGTGAAATTCGTCGACGGGTTGCGACGCAGCGGGAACTGGCGGCTGCCGGCGAGGTTTCAGAGGAAGCACGACGCGGCGGGGAGCCAGTAACTGGCGTGGCGTGACGACGCGTCACGCTCGCGAATCGGTTGGCGGCGATCTCGAGTGCCGCGACGGAGGCGAATCATGGATCGAAGCGAAGACTTGATCGTGCGCACCATGTCGGCCGACGAGGTGGCCATGTCGGTCGAATGGGCGGCAGCCGAAGGGTGGAACCCCGGCCTGCATGATCCGCCGTGTTTCAGGGAAGCGGACCCGGCCGGTTTTTTCGTCGGCGTGTGGCGTGGCGAGCCGGTCGCGTGCCTTGCTGCCGTCGCGTATGACGAACGCTTCGGCTTCATCGGTCTGTACATCGTGAAACCCGGGTTTCGCGGCAAAGGCTTCGGCATGCGAATCTGGCAGCACGGCATGCGTTACCTGGGAAACCGCAATGTCGGTCTCGACGGTGTCGTGGCACAACAGGCGAACTACCGGAAGTCGGGGTTCCGGCTCGCGTATCGCAACATCCGTTATCAGGGGCGCGTCGACGGCATCGGATGCGCGCACGCGGCCGCGGCGGCCGATGTCCCGTTCGAGCAGTTGCTGGCGTACGACCGCCAGTGTTTTCCTGCGCCGCGCGCGCGTTTCGTCTCCGCGTGGCTCGCGCAGCCGGATGCCGTTGCGCTCGCAACGGTCGACGCGGGTCGCATCACCGGATACGGCGTCGTGCGCCGCTGCAACGCCGGCTGCAAGATCGGCCCGCTGTTCGCCGATGACGCCGGCGTCGCCACGGGGCTGTTTCGCGCGCTGGCGGCGCGCATGCCCGGCGAGGTTATCGTGCTCGACGTGCCGGAAACGAATCCCGCGGCCGTCGCGCTGGCGGAACGGCACGGCATGTCGAGCGTGTTCGAAACCGCGCGGATGTATACGAAGGAAGCGCCGGCGATCGCGATCGACCGCGTGTTCGGCGTGACGTCGTTCGAGCTGGGGTGACGGTCACGAATAGGCTCGGACGATTGCCGTCCGGCAGCTCGTGATGGAGGGAACACCAGTGCTGTGGAAATCTGACGATCGGGCGCGGCACGCGCGCAGCTCGCCGCTGCTTGAAAGCCGACCGCAAGCTATACATCCCCGCGCCGAACCCGAAATATTTCGCTCATCCCGCGACGGATTTCCCGCCACCCTCCGTTAAACACGGGTACGCATCGCGAGAGCCCCCGTCATGGACCACCCGAACGACATCTCACCGGCCGCCATCGCGCTGAACCGCTTCGGTCTCGGCGCGCGGGCCGACGAAGCGCCGCCTGCCGATCCGAAGGGCGCGCTGGTCGCCCAACTCGACCGCTACGACCCGAGGCCGGCCGCATGGGCCGGCGAACCGGACGCGGTCACGCTCGCCACGCGCTTCGCGACGACCCGCAACGCGATGACGGGCGACGACGCGGCGGCCAGGCGCGCGAGTGCGCAGTCGATCCGTCGCGACGGCCATGACGCCTATCGCAGCGCCGTCACCGCGCGGTTGAACAGCGCGCTCGCCACGTCCACGCCGTTCGTCGAGCGGCTCGTGCATTTCTGGTCGAACCATTTCGCGGTGTCGGTCGACAAGGGGCCGGTTGCCGCGTATGCGGGCGCATTCGAGCGCGATGCGATCCGCCCGCACGTGCTCGGCCGCTTCGAGGACATGCTCGTCGCCGTCGAGCAGCATCCCGCGATGCAGCTGTTCCTCGACCAGGCGCGCTCGGTCGGCCCCGACAGCCCGGCCGCGCTGCGCGCCGAAGCCCGCCAGCCGGCGGCACGGCGCGGCCTCAACGAGAACCTCGCGCGCGAAATCATGGAACTGCACACGCTCGGGGTACGCACCGGTTACACGCAAACGGACGTGACGGAATTCGCGCGTGCGCTGACCGGCTGGAGCATCGCCGGCGGACGCGGGCCGCAGCCCGGCGATGTGGCGCCCGGCGCGTTCGTGTTCCGCCCGAAACTGCACGAACCGGGCGCGCGCACGGTGATGAGCCGCACCTACGATCAGCCGGGCGACGCGCAAGCGCGCGCGATCCTGGGCGATCTGGCGCGTTCGCCGGCGACGGGCCGGCATGTCGCGTTCCAGCTCGCCCGTCATTTCGTCGCCGACGATCCGCCGCCCGCGCTCACCGACCGGCTCGCCCGCGCATTCGATACGAGCGGCGGTGATTTGCCGACCGTTTATCGCGCGCTGGTCGATGCGCCGGACGCATGGTCGCCGGTCAATCGCAAGTTCAAGACGCCGTGGGAGTGGGCCGTGTCGTCGCTGCGCGGGCTCGGCTGGCGCGATACCGGCGACCTGAAGGCCGCGCCGCTGCTCGCGCAGCTCGGCCAGCCGGTATGGCGGCCCGGGTCGCCGGCCGGCTACGACGACGTTGCCGCGAGCTGGGCCGCGCCCGACGCGCTGGTGCGTCGCGTCGAGATCGCGCAGCGGTTTGCCGCACGCACGGGCGACCGGCTCGACCCGCGCACGCTCGGCAAGACGCTGCTGGCCGGCTCGCTGAGCGCACCGACGGCGACGGCACTCTCGCGAGCCGAGAGCGCGACCACGTCGCTTGCACTGCTGCTCGTGTCGCCCGATTTTCAACGGAGATGAACATGGCCCGATCCCTTACCCGTCGACATTTCCTGAGCATCGCCGCCGCCGGTGCGGGCGCGATCCTCGTCGCGCCGCGCATCGTGTTCGCGAACGTCGAAACCGACCGGCGCTTCGTGTTCGTGATCCAGCGCGGCGCGGCCGACGGGCTGAACATCGTCGTCCCGTATGCGGAACCCGCGTATGCGTCGTTGCGCGGCCCGCTGGCGATCGACGCGTCGACGGCGACCCGCATCGACGGCACGTTCGCGCTGCATCCGTCGCTCGTGCAGACCGCGCAGATGGTTCGCGACAGAGAGGCGCTGTTCGTCCACGCGATCGCGTCGCCGTATCGCGACCGCTCGCATTTCGACGGCCAGAACGTGCTCGAGACGGGCGGGCGCGCGCCGTACCAGGTGAAGGACGGCTGGCTGAACCGGCTCGCCGCGATGTTGCCGGCGACGCGGGACAACGCGATCGCGTTCGCGCCGACGGTGCCGCTCGCGTTGCGCGGCAGCGTGCAGGCCGCGTCGTATGCGGCGTCCGGGTTGCCGGCCGCACCGGACGACCTGCTCGCGCGCGTGTCGGCGCTGTACGAGGCCGACGCGCAGCTCGGGCCGCTGTGGCAATCGGCGATGGCCGCGCGCGGTCTCGCCGGCGACGCGCATGCGCGCCAGGATCCGGCGGGCGTCGGCAAGCTCGCGGCGACGTTTCTCGCGCGCGACGACGGCCCGCGGATCGCGATGATCGAGACGGCCGGCTGGGACACGCACAGCGCGCAGAACGCGCGGCTCGCGAATCAGTTGAAGGCGCTCGACACGATGCTCGCCGCGTTGCGCGACGATCTCGGGCCCGTGTGGCAGCGGACCACGGTGCTCGTCGCGACCGAGTTCGGCCGCACGGCCGCCGCGAACGGCACGGGCGGCACCGATCACGGGCAGGCGTCGGTCGCGATGCTGGCGGGCGGGGCGGTCGCGGGCGGACGCGTGATCGCCGACTGGCCGGGCCTGCGGCCGGGCGACCTGTACGAAGGGCGCGACCTGAAGCCGACCGCGTCGCTCGACGCGCTGATCGCGGGCGCCGCCGCCGAAAGCCTGCGGCTCGATCCCGCTCATACCGCGTCGACGCTGTTCGCGGAAAGCGGCGCGACGCGGCCGATGACGGGCCTCGTTCGCGGAACCGCGTGACGCGCGGAGTGATGCGCAGCGCGATGCACGACTCGATGCACGGCGTACGCGGGTTCGCCTCCGCTGACCGATCGATTACACAACAGGGAGAATCGACGATGAAGATCCGATCCGTATCGCTTGCCGTATGGGTGACGACGAGCGCGGCGCTGTTGTCCGCGTGCGTGGTCGAACCCGCGCGGCCGCCGCAGCCTGCGCCGGTCGCCGAAGTGATGCCGCCGCCGCCCGCGCCCGGTTATCGCTGGGCGAAAGGTCATTACCGCTGGGCCGGCAACCACTGGGCGTGGGTGCCCGGGCACTGGGCCGCCGTGTATTGAAGCAGGGGACCGGCGCGCCGTTCACCAGCCGATCCGGTGCTTCTCCTCGGTTTCGCTGTGTCGCCAGTCGTCGTCCGCGTGCAGATACTGGCTCGTCGTCGTCAGCGATACGTGACCGAGGTTGTCGCGCACGAGCCGCAGGTCGACGCGGCCGTCCGCCATGTGCGAACCCGCGCTGTGGCGCAGCCAGTGGGCCGATGCCTGTTCGAGCACGCGCGCCTGTTGTTCGCCTGCATCCCCTTGCGCACGCAACCGCTCGGCCGCGAACCTGAACACCTGCTTTACGATCCGGTGCAGCGCCGCGCGCGTGAGCGGCTTGCGCGTGCGACCGGCGGGCAGCACGAGCGGCGTGGTTTCGCCGTCGGCCGGCAGCGCGGGCAGGCCATGCGCGCGCCGGTAGCGCGCGAGCTCGGCCATCATCTCGGCGGTGGCCGGCACGAGGCGCTGGCGGCCGCCTTTGCCGGTCACGTCGAGCCACCAGCGATCGCGCCCGTTCGCATCGCGCCGTGCAAAGAATTGCCCCATCGTCGTGTCGGCCGCCTCGGTGATGCGCAGCCCGCCGAGATACATCAGCGTGAACACCCAGCGCGCGCGATCCGCATGGAAGGCGGCACGCGCATCGTCGCGCGGCATCGCGGCGATCGCATCCTTGACCGCCTGCCACAGCGGCGGCCCGAGATGGCGCGTGACGCGCGGCGCGGGCCGCCGTTGCCGCTGCCGCGACAGCGCGAGCGGATTGCCTGCCAGATAGCCGGCCTGCACGAGCCACGAGAACATCACGTTCAGGATCACCATCGCCTGCCGCTGGCTGGCCGCCGACAGCGGCCCGTAGAACGGCCGCCAGCGCGGGTCGCCGCGCGGATGCTTGCGGCCGCCGTTCGCGCACCACACGTCGGCGGGCGCGGGCGCGAGCAGGAACTGCCGGTACACGACGAGATCCTCGTGCGTGAGCGACGACAGCGGCTTGCCGCACGCGATCACGGCCCACAGCAGCAGGCGCTCGGCCTCCTTGCGGTAGTTCTGGAACGTAGTGGGCGTATCGACGAAGCGTGCGAGCCATGCGCGCACGGCGTCGAGATCATGGGTCGCGGCGATCTGCGGATGCGCGCTCGTCGAGCGATTGGTGCCAGCGCGTCCGTCGAGCGCGGCCGGCACGGTCAGCGCGTCGATCGGCTGCGGCCGCAGCGCGGTGTCGGACGGAACGGGTGAGGTCATGCGAACAGGGGGCGCGGCTCGCCCGTGGCCGGGCGGGCGCACGCGCCGCGACGAAGCGTACGAGGAAACGCCGATGGTAATACACGATCACGACTTGGCGAAGCGCAACGGGTTTACGGCTGGCGCTCATACCGTCCGCATCGGCCGTTTCGGTGCAGGCCGCTTCCTGCTTTCCGGCGTCGGGAGCAACCCGTCCACGAATCCGGCTTCCCGGCCTGTCGAACACCTCACCCCAGCGACAACACGCTGTTCAGCAACGTCCGCACGAGCGTCGCCTGTCGCGTGACACCCGTCTTGGAAAAGATCGCCCGCAGGTGCGAGCGCGCGGTGTTCTTGCTGATGTCGAGTTCGTCGGCCGCTTCCTCGAGCGTCGATCCGTTGACGAGCGCGAGCGCCAGCGCGGTCTCGGCCGGCGTGAGATCGAACAGCTTGCGCACGATGTCGTGAGACGCCTGCGACTTGCGCTCCGCATCGCGGATGAAGATCGCGCACGCGGGCCGGCGCGGATTGTCCTCCGACCATTCGCTGAGCGGGACCGTGCGGATCAGCACGCCGAGCGGCGGCTTGCCGGACGGGCGCGGCACGGCAATCGCCTGCGCGACCGACGGCGCGCCGCCCGCGCGCTCCGCGAGCACGTGGCGGATGAGCTTTTGCAGCTTGCGGTCCTCCAGCGGATACGATGCCTCGAGCGCACCGGCGCGCACGCGCAGGCCGTCGCATTCGGCGAAGATCTCGTCCGCGACGGAATTGGTCTTCATGATCGTGCCGCGCTCGTCGAGGATCGCGGTCGCGACGAGCATGCGGTCGATCGCGCTCGCATACAGCGTGCGCTCCGATTCGACCATCCCGAACTTCGCATGCAGCCGCACCGCGCGTTTCAGGTGCGGCAGCAGCGCATTGCAGACGGCCTTGTCGGTCGCCGAGAACGCGCGGCCGTGATGCGAGCGGCACACGCGGAAGCGGCATTCGATCCCGTCGGGCGTGCGCAGGTCGGCGCCCATCAGGTAGCCGACGTCGAACGGCTCGAGGAACTCGCGATACATCGCGCTGCGGCGCCACACGCCGACGCCGAGCAGCTCGTCGACGGTGACGACGCGATCGCTCGGCAGGTTCACGAACGGATCGAGCGCGTAATAGTAGTTGTTGTACGACGCGACGCCGGTCAGCGGCGCGCTCGCCGCGGACGCATTGATCATCAGCCCCGCGTGGCCGCTGGCGGGCCAGCGCAGGATCATCGTCACGTAGTTCGCGTCCAGGTGCACGCGGATCTGTTCGAGCGCGCCGCCCCACGGCACGTCTTCCAGCGGGCCTTCGTAGATTGTCGCGAGCAGCGCGTCGTACTGCTCGAGCGTCAGTTTCGATTGGGCAAGGCACGGGGGAAGGGCCGGGGGCGCCGTGGTCATCGGGTTGTCTCCTGTTGCCGCCGCCGGGTCGCGGTGCGCCGGGCGTGCGGGTGCGTGCATGCGCGAATGCGGACCGCCGGCGGCGGCGCGCGGTTGCCTGCACCGGAATACGGTAACGTGCCCGTGCAGACGTGACATCCCACGAATGAGGGGGGCGGCGCGCGCGCTGTAAGCCATTTGTGAACTTTGCCGGCGCAGCATTCGTCTAATCGGCCCGCCAACGCTTCCTGAGGACCATCAGATGATTCGCAAGATCAGAACGCTGCTCGGCGCGGCCGTGATCGCCGGCAGCACGTTACTCGCCGGATGCCAGACTGGCGCGGCCGCGCCGGATGCACGCGCGGACCGCCCGGCCGACGGCCGGCCCGTGACCCGGACCGTTTATGTCGCGCCGCAGGCGGCGCGCTGCACGGGCGTCGCGCCGATGGACTGCCTGCAGGTGCGCAGCGGCCCGGCCGAGCCGTGGAGCCTGTGGTACGCGGGCATCGAGGGCTTTGCGTACCAGCCCGGCTATCAATATGTGCTGGAAGTCGATGAATACCGCGTCGCGCAGCCGCCGGCCGACGGTTCGTCGATCCGCTGGGTGCTCAAGCGGGTCGTCGAGCGCCGCCCGGTGAACTGACGGCCGCGCCTGCCCGCGGCGGCGCTTACGCGGACGGCCGCGGCGCGACCGGCCGCGGCGGCGCGGCGGTATCGATCCGCCGGAACACGACGGACGACAGCAGCGTGACCGCGCCCATGCAGACGAACGACAGCATGAAGCCGTTCGCCATCGAGCCCCAATGCGCGGCGAACAGGTTCACGAGCCCGCCGCCGATCGATACGCCGAGCCCCATCGCCAGCATCTGCATCATCGTGAACAGGCTGTTGCCGCTGCCGGCGTCGGCGTGCGACAGGCCCTTGAGCGTCACGGCGTTCATCGCGGCGAACTGCATCGAGTTCGCGGCGCCGAACACGACCAGCAACGCCATCTCCAGCACCGGCGCGGGCCGGGCCGACACCAGCGCGAACCCGGCGATCGCGCCACCGACGATCCCCGTGTTCACGACCAGGAACGTCGCATAACCGAAGCGTTTCGCGAGGGGCGCGATCCAGCGTTTCGCGATCACGCCGGCGATCGCGGCCGGCAGCAGCATCATCCCCGACTGCAGCGGCGTATAGCCGAGCTGCACCTGCATCAGCAGCGGCAGCATGAATGGCACCGCGCTCGTGCCGATCCGGCACAGCAGGTTGCCGAGCAGCCCCGCGCCGAAGTTCGGCTCGCGGAACAGCCCGAGCCGGAACAGCGGCTGCGCGCGCCGCCGCGCATGGGGCAGGTACGCGAGCGCGCTTGCCACGCCGAGCACGGCCAGCCCGATCGCCCAGCCGGTGCGGTGCGCGCGCATCGGCGGATCGATCGCGAGCGACAGCGCGATCATCGCGACCGACAGCAGCGCGCAGCCGATAAAGTCGAACGGCGGCGGCTGCATCGCCTGGTCGTGCGGCAGGAAGCGCTGCACCGCGATGAAGCCGACCATGCCGACCGGCACGTTGACGATGAACACCCAGTGCCAGGAAATCGCCTGCGTGAGCCAGCCGCCGAGCGTCGGCCCGACGATCGGGCCGAGCTGCGCGGCGATCGACACGAACGCGATCGCCGCGACGTACCGCTCGCCCGGCACGCGGCGCAGCACGGCGAGCCGCCCGATCGGCAGCAGCATCGAGCCGCCGATGCCCTGCACGGCGCGCGCGACGACGAGCTGGCCGAGCGTGTGCGACGCCGCGCAGCCGATCGATGCGAGCGAGAACACCAGGATGGCGAGCGAGAACACGCGGCGCGTGCCGAAGCGGTCGGCGAGCCAGCCGGACGCCGGCGTGAGCATCGCCATCGTCAGCGTATAGACGACCACGACCGGCTGCATCGCGAGCGGCGACGCATGCAGGCTTTGTGCGATCGACGGCAGCGCGGTGTTGACGATCGTGGTGTCGAGCGACTGCATGAAGAACGCGGCGGCGACGATCCACAGCAGCGCGGAGTGTGAGGGTTCGCGGGACATGACGAAACGGGAAGTGCGGCGACCGGCGCGGCGGCGGCGCGACGGGGGCGCGGCCCGGCAGCGGCAGGCGCGCGCCGGCGCACGGCCGGTCTACGAGCACTCGATGGTACCGATTCCGGTGGTCATCGGGAAGATGCCTCGATGCGCTGAACGGCGACCGGCCGCCCGCGCCGCCCGACGTCGAATGCATCGCGCGCGCCGCGAAGCGGCTCGGCCAGCCGGCCGGCACGCTGCTCGAGCTACCGGAAACCAGCGACCTGCGCGCGCCCGGCGCGGTCGATCAAAGCGGGTAGCGCAGGTCGTTACCGGACGGCGACGCGTCGCGCGGCATCCGGCCGGGTCCCCGCCGGCCGGTCCGCGCGCCACGCACCGCGCACCACGCACCACGCACCGCCGTGTCATGCCGCGCGTTTCTGCGAAAGCACCAGCAGCGCGCCGTTCCTGTCCTCCAGCACCGCGCGGTATTCGTGCGGGCCGGCCTGCACCGGCACGCGCACCGACGCACCGGCTTTCACGACCCGCGCCATCGCCGCGTAAAGGTCGTCATCCTCATCGACCCGCAGCGTGAGCGCCGCGCGCTCGACGATCTGCTCGTCGCCGGCGACCAGCGCGATCGTCAGCGGGCCGCCGTCGAGCGCGCAATAGCGGTCGCCGTCGCGGAACTTCACGTTCAGGCCCAGTCCGTCGACGAACAGCGGCAGCGCCGTGTCGATGTCGTCGACCGGGTACAGCAGCATCGATACCTTCATTCCCTCTCTCCCTTGTCGTGATGTGACCGGCGCGCACCGCACCGTCGTTCGATGCTAGCGCGCGGTGCCGGCCGCGACGCAGTCCGATCGGACGACGGTGAAACCCCTCTGTCCCCGCATGCGTGCCGTTACTCCAAACAGACGATGCCCGGGCGGGCCCGCGCGCCGACACTCCCATCCGTGGACCGTCGCTATTCGTCCGTATCGTGCGGGCGGGCTGCGCGACCCCGACTCGTCCAACATACATGGAGACGCACGCAATGAAGTTTTCCCTCATCTACGAAGCCCAGACCACCGACGCATCGCGCGAGGGCGACCACCGGGTGTTCAAGGAGACGGTCGAACAGGCGCTGCTGGCCGAGCAGGTCGGTTTCGACACGATCTGGTGCGTGGAGCACACGTCGCTGACCAACTATGCGCACATGAGCGCGCCGGAAACCTTCCTTGCGTACCTGGCCGGCCGCACGACGCGCATCGGCCTCGGTCACGGCGTCGTGTGCCTGCCGCCGGCGATGAACCATCCGATCAAGGTCGCCGAGCGCGTCGCGCTGCTCGACATCCTGTCGGGCGGCCGCGTGCATTTCGGCGTCGGCAAGGGCGGCAGCCAGCAGGAAGCGGGCGCGTTCGGCTACGACCTCAACGAACTGCAGCCGATGATCGACGAGTCGATGTACCTGGTGCCGAAGATGTTCGTGCAGGACGAGATCGAGCACGACGGCAAGTACATCAAGATTCCGAAGCGTCCGATCCACCCGAAGCCGTTCCAGGATCCGCATCCGCCGATGTACCTCGCCTGCACGAACACCGACGCGCTGCTGCGCGCCGGCCAGCGCGGGATGGGCGCGCTGGTGCTCGGCTTCGGCGGCCCCGATGAGGTCGCGAAGAAGAACACGATCTATCGCGAAGCGTGGGCGAACCGCAAGCCGGAAGACCAGGTCGGCTTCCGCCCGACCCAGCACCTCGCGGCGCTGTGCCCGACGGTCGTGATGGCCGACGGCCAGAAGGCCCGCAAGATCGGCATCCGTGGCCAGCGCTACTTCATGGAATCGCTCGCGTACTGGTACACGGGCGGCGAGCGTCCGGACCCGGCAAAGTGGGGCGACGACCTCGTGCAGGCCGATACCGGCGAGATGGTGATCCGCTCGCGCTTCGCGTCGGAGGAAGTCGTCGTGAACTTCGCCGATCCGGCGCTCGCGATGATGAACCCGAACCATGCGTACGGCACGGTGGACGACTGCATCGGCTACGTGGGCCGCCTGCAGGAAGCGGGCGTCGACGAAGTGCTGTTCCTGTGCCAGATGGGCACGGTGCCGCACGACGCGCAGATGGAGACGATCCGCAACATCGGCGAGCACGTGATCCCGTTCTTCAACAAGGAACAGGAGCGCGCCTGCGCATAAGGCGAGGCGTGTCGCGCCACGCCGCGCCCGTCGTCCCTTCGGACGATGCGGCGCGGCCGCGCGAAGCCGACCATCGTCGGCAGGGACTCTCGCTCGCGGCGCCGCCCGCGACGAATCACTTAAAGAGAGACCGGGGTGGGCGCCGCCGCGCGCGCTCCGTATCACAGGAGACATTCGTGCATCGCGACAACGATTCGAACGCATTGGCCGCCACGCTGATCGCCCGGGCCGAGGCGCTCGCGCCGACGCTGGCCGGCCGCGCCGCGCAGGCGGAAGCGCAGGGCCGCATCCCGGCCGAGACGATCGCCGACATGCAGGCCGCCGGCTTCTTCAAGGTGCTGCAACCGAAACGCTACGGCGGCTACGAGCTCGATCCGCAAACCTTCTTCGACATCCAGATGGCGCTCGCGCGCGGCTGCATGTCGACGGCATGGGTGTACGGCGTCGTCGGCGTGCACAACTGGCAGCTCGCGCTGTTCGACGAGCGCGCGCAGCAGGACGTGTGGGGCAAGGATTCCGCGACGCTGATCGCATCGACCTACATGCCGGTCGGCCGCGTGACGCCGGTCGAAGGCGGCTTCCGGCTGTCCGGCCACTGGAAGTTCTCGAGCGGCAGCGAGCTGTGCGAATGGGTGTTCCTCGGCGCGCTGGTGCCGCCGGCCGAGGCCGGCCAGCCGCCGGAATACCGCACCTTCCTGCTGCCGAAATCCGACTACCGGATCCAGCAGGACTGGGACGTGCTCGGCCTGCGCGCGACCGGCAGCCACGACATCGTCGTCGACGACGTGTTCGTGCCCGCGTACCGCACGCACAAGGCGATCGACGGGATGATGGGCACGAGCCCGGGCCTGGCCGTCAACGACGCGCCGCTGTTCAGGCTGCCGTTCGCGCAGATCTTCGTGCGCGCGGTGTGCACCTCGTGCATCGGCGCGCTGCAGGGCGCGCTTGACGATTTCACCGGCTATGCGGCCACGCGCGTGTCGGCCAACAGCGGCACGAAGACGACCGACGATCCGGGCGCGCAGAACGCGTGCGCGAACGCGGCCGTCGCGATCGACGAGATGAAGGTGCTGCTCAAGCGCAATTTCGCGGAACTGATGGCGTCGGTGACGGGTGGCCCGGCCGTGTCGATCGAGCGTCGCGTGCATTTTCGCTACCAGTCCGCGCAGGTCGCCGAGCGTTGCGCGCAGGCCGCGAACGCGCTGCTGCGCTATGCGGGCGGCAACGGCATCTACCACCGCAATCCGCTGGTGCGCCGCTTCCTCGACCTGCACGCGGCCCGCGCGCACTACGCGAACAACGTGGACCGCTTCGGCCAGAACCTCGGCGCCGTGATGCTCGGCCGCGAGAACACGGACTACTTCATCTGACGAGGCGGCGATGAACGACACGCAAGCGCAGCAATACGTGTTCGACGTCGTGGTCGTCGGCTCGGGCGCAGGCGCGCTGCTCGCGGCGTGCCGCGCGGCCGACCGCGGGCTGTCCGTCGTCGTGATCGAGAAGACGGCGCTGTACGGCGGCACGTCGGCGGTCTCGGGCGGCGGCATCTGGGTGCCGTGCAATCACCATATCGCGGAACTCGGCGCGACCGACACGCGCGAGGCTGCGAGCCGCTATCTCGACGCGTGCACGGCCGGCGCATCGTCGCGCGAGCGGCTTGACGCGTATCTCGACCAGGCGCCCGAGATGCTGCGCTACCTCGAAACGAAGACGCCGGTGCGCTACCAGGCGCTGCCGAAGTACGCGGACTATTTCCAGAAGCTGCCGGGCGCGATGCCGGGCTATCGCGCGCTCGATCCGCTGCCGTTCGACGGCGGGCTGCTCGGCGACGAACTCGACCGGCTGCGTCCGCCGTCGCCCGGCACGCTGATCGGCGGCCGCGTCGCCGTGACGTCGAAGGAGGCGCACACGCTGTTCTCGCGCGGGCCGGGCTTCATGAGGCTCGCGATCGCGCAGTTCGGCCGCTACTGGCTCGATTTCGGCGTGCGCCGCCGCACGCGGCGCGACCGGCGCCTGACGCTCGGCAACGCGTTGATCGGCGGGCTGCGCCGCGCGCTGCTCGAGCGCAACGTGCCCGTGTGGCTCGACACGCCGATGCGCGACCTGCTCGACGTCGACGGCCGCGTGACGGGCGTGCGTGCGCAGCGCTTCGGGCAGCCCGTGACGATCGCCGCGCGGCGCGGCGTGATCCTCGGCGCGGGCGGCTTCGAGCGCAACCAGCCGATGCGCGAACGCTACCTGCCGCAACCGACGCAGATGCAATGGAGCGCGACGCCGCCGGCCAACACCGGCGACGCGATCGCCGAAGGCCACCGGCTCGGCGGCGCGCTCGCGCTGATGGAACACGTATGGGGCGCGCCTACGGTCGGCGTCGCGGGCGAGGAGAAGCAACGCGCGCTGTTCGTCGAGCGCAACCTGCCCGGCTGCGTGATCGTCAACGGTCTCGGCAAGCGCTTCGTCAACGAAGCCGCGCCGTATTCGGAATTCGTGCCGGCGATGTATCGCGACCATGCGCGCACCGGCGCGTGCGTGCCGGCGTGGATGGTGTTCGACGCGCGCTTTCGCCGCAAGTATCCGTGCGGGCCGATCATGCCGGCGTCGATGATGCCCGATTCCCGCATTCCGGACGCATTTCGCGGCGTGCTCGTGAAAGCCGACACGATCGATGCGCTCGCCGTGCGGATCGGCGTCGATGCGGCCGGGCTGCATGACACGCTGCGCGACATGGCGCGTTACGCGGCAACCGGTATCGACGAAGCGTTCGGCAAGGGCGACAACCTGTTCGACACGTACTACGGCGATCCGAAGAACCGGCCGAATCCGTGCCTGGGGCCGGTCGACGAGGCGCCGTTCTACGCGGTGCGGATCGACGCGGGCGACATCGGCACGAAGGGCGGGCTCGTCACCGACGCGCAGGCGCGCGTGCTGCGCGCCGACGGCACGCCGATCGACGGCCTCTATGCAATCGGCAACACCAGTGCATCGGTGATGGGCGCGAGCTACCCCGGCGCGGGCTCGACGCTCGGTCCGGCGATGACCTTCGGGTTCATCGCCGCCGACCACCTGGCCGCGCAAGCGGCCGACGCCGGCGGCCGGTCAGCCCGGCCGTCCACGACAGAACTTGACGGAGTCCAATCATGAGCGATCTCACCACCCATCCGCTGCGCACCGACATGCTGCTCGCGATGCGCCGCCTCGCGCGCTCCGTCACGGTCATCAGCAGCGCGCACGACGGCCGGCGCTACTCGATGTCCGCGACGGCGGTCGATTCGCTGTCGACCGATCCGCCGTCGCTGCTGATCTGCATCAACCGCAATGCGTCGCTGTATCCGCCGCTCGATGCGGGGGCACCGTTCTGCGTGAACGTGCTGTCGGCACGGCATGAAGGCATCGCGATCGATTGCAGCGGCCGCCTGAAGGGCGAGGCGCGCTTCACGACCGGCGAGTGGCACACGTCGCCGCTGGGTGTGCCGTATCTGCACGATTCGCAGGCGAGCCTCGTGTGCGAGCAGGACGGCCGCTTCGAATACGGCACGCATACGGTGTTCATCGGGCGCATTCGCGAGGTGCTGATGAGCGGTGACGTCGATCCGCTCGTCTATCTCGACGGTGCGTACACGACGCCCGGCGCGCCCGCGGCCCGCGCGGCCGCGTGACGGCGGTGCGCGTTTTTCCGCATCGGAACGAGACGATCAATGACACGCAGATTGAACCGCAATATCGAGAATGGTGCGGACACAACGATCGTGCACGAGTTCGTGCAGCTGATCGGCGCGGCGGCAACGCAGGTACTGAACGCGTTCGCCGGTGTTGCGCCAGCGCTGGCGCTGGCGTCGAACGACGCGCGGTGCCGCGCGGGAGAAGCCGGCTGGCATACGGCTTCGGCGGGTGCGGCCGGCGCGGCTCGCACTGCATGAGGAGCCGGCGATGAGCGATCCCCGTTTTCACCGGCTGACCGTGGCCGACGTCATCGCCGAAAGCGACGACGCGTGCTCGTTCGTGTTCGACGTGCCCGCCGCGTTGCGCGATGCGTTCGCGTATCGGCCCGGCCAGTTCCTGACGCTGAACGTGCCATGCACGGACGCGACCGTCGCGCGCTGCTACTCGCTGTCGAGCGCGCCGGGCATCGACGCGGCGCCGAAGATCACCGTCAAGCGCGTGCGCGACGGCCGTGCGTCGAACTGGCTGTGCGACCGCATTCGCGCGGGCGATGCGCTCGACGTGCTGCCGCCGGCCGGCGTCTTCACGCCGCGTACGCTCGACGGCGACCTGCTGCTGTTCGCGGGCGGCAGCGGCATCACGCCGGTGCTGTCGATCCTGAAATCGGCGCTCGTGCACGGCCGCGGGATGCTGACGCTGATCTATGCGAACCGCGACGAGCGCGCGGTGATTTTCCGCGACGAACTGCGGCAGCTCGCGCACCGTCATCCGGGCCGCCTGCGCGTGATCCACTGGCTCGACAGCGTGCAGGGCGTGCCGCAGCAGCGGCATCTCGAGGAACTCGCGCGGCCGTTCAGCCAGCAGGAGACGTTCATCTGCGGGCCGGCGCTGTTCATGGAGAACGCGCTCGCCGCGATGCTCGGCCTCGGGCTGCCGCGTGCGCGCGTGCATGTCGAGCGCTTCGCGTCGCTGCCCGATGCGCCGGCGCAGGGCGATCCGGCGGCACCGGCCGCAACGGCGGCGACGTCCGGCGATGACGATCGCGACGGCGACGGTGAAGGCGCGGCGATCGAGACGGTGCTCGACGGCGAGGCGTTCGCGTTCGACAGCGCGCCCGGCGAAACGCTGCTCGACGCGATGCTGCGCGCCGGCCTGCCTGCGCCGAATTCCTGCCGGATGGGGCAGTGCGGCGCGTGCATGTGCCGCGTCGAACGCGGCGCGGTGACGCTCGACAGCAACCACGTGCTCGACGACGACGAGATCGCGGCGGGCTGGACGCTCGCCTGCTGCGCGCGGCCCGCGAGCGACGCGCTGCGCGTGGTGTTCCCCGATTGAGCCGCGACGTGTCGATGGCACCGACGGCAACCCTGTTTCGACGCATATGACGATGGACAACGAAATCCTCACCACGCCCGCGCTGATCGCGCGGGCTGCCGCGCGCCACGGCGCGCATCCGGCGATCGAGTCGGAGCACGGCCGGCTGACCTACGCGGAACTCGACGCGGCGCGTCTCGAGGCGGCGCGCGCGCTCCTCGCGAGCGGCATCGACGCCGGCGACCGGGTCGCCGTATGGGCGCCGAACCTGCCGCAATGGATCGTCGCGGCGCTGGCGATCCACACCGTCGGCGCGATCCTCGTGCCGGTCAACACGCGGATGAAGGGCATGGAGGTGGGCGGCATCCTGCACGACGGCGGTGCGCGGCTGCTGTTCTGCTGCGGCACCTTCCTCGGCGAATCCTATCCGGCGCTGCTCGCGCCGCACCGGCCCGCGACGCTCGAACGCGTCGTCGTGTTCGACGGCGAGCCGCCGTCCGGCGCGCACGATGAAAGCTGGAATGCATTCCTCGCGCGCGGCGCGGCGGTGCCGCTCGCCGCCGTGCGCGAGCGGGAGGCGCAGGTGACGCCGGATACCGTGATGGACCTGATGTTCACGTCCGGCACGACGGGCCGCCCGAAGGGCGTGATGACCGCGCACGGACAGAACCTGCGCGCCGCGCAGGCGTGGGCGACGATCGCCGGCGTGCGCCGGGACGACCGCTACCTGATCGTCAATCCGTTCTTCCATACGTTCGGCTACAAGGCCGGCTGGCTCGCCGCGCTGTCGAGCGGCGCGACCGTGCTGCCGCATCTCGTGTTCCAGCCGGCCGACGTCTTGCGCCGCATCGCCGACGAACGCGTGTCGGTGCTGCCCGGGCCGCCGACGCTGTACTACGCGCTGCTCGATGCGCCCGATCGCGCGACGCGCGACCTGTCGTCGCTGCGGATCGCGGTGACGGGCGCGGCCGCGATCGCGCCGAGCCTGATCGAGCGGATGCGCGCGGAGCTCGGCTTCGAGACCGTGCTGACCGGCTACGGACTGACCGAATCGTGCGGGTTCGCGACGCTGTGCCGCCACGGCGACGACGCGGAGACGGTCGCCTCTACGTCGGGCCGCCCGATGCCGGGTGTCGAGCTGCGCATCGCGGGGCCGGACGGCGCGGCGCTCGGGCCGGACGAGACCGGCGAGATCTGGGTGCGCGGCTACAACGTGATGCGCGGCTACTTCGACCAGCCGGATGCGACGCGCGAAGCCGTCGACGCCGACGGCTGGCTGCATACCGGCGACCTCGGCTGTGTCGACGCGAACGGCAACCTGAAGATCACCGACCGGATCAAGGACATGTTCATCGTCGGCGGCTTCAACTGCTATCCGGCCGAGATCGAGCGGCTGCTGGCCGCGCATCCGGCGATCGCGCAGGTCGCGCTGGTCGGCGTGCCCGATACGCGGCTCGGCGAGGTCGGACATGCGTATGTCGTGTTGCGTCCCGGCGCGCACATCGATGCCGACGCACTGAACGACTGGGCGCGCAGCAACATGGCGAACTACAAGGTGCCGCGGCATTTCACGTTCGTCGAGCAACTGCCGACGAGCGCGGCCGGCAAGGTGCTGAAGTACCGGCTGCGCGCGGGCACCGAAGCGGCGGCCTGAACGCCGGCGCACGGCACGAAATCAACGGGACGAACGGATGAACGACAACGGATTTCCGCAGGGCGCGGTACTCGTGTTCGGCGGCAGCGGCGGAATCGGGCAGGGCGTCGCGCTCGAATTCGCGCGCGCCGGCGTGCCGGTCGCGCTCGGTTACCGCAGCAAGGCCGAGGTGGCCGAGCGCGTCGCGCGCGAGGTGTGCGCCGCAGGCGTCGCGGCCACCACGCATTGCGCGGACGTGACCGCTCCCGCGCAGATCGATGCCGCGCTCGCGGCCGCGATCGGCGCGCACGGCCGCGTGCACACGATCGTGTGGGCGGCCGGCCCGTTCGTGAACCAGCGTCGCATCGGCGACATGACGCACGACGACTGGCGCCGTGCGATCGAGGTCGAGACGGTCGGCTTCTTCAATGCGGCGAAGGCCGCGTTGCCGCATTTCCGTGCGTCGGGCGGCGGGTCGTTCGTCACGCTCGGCTCCGCCGGACATCTGCGCTGGCCGGATCGCGACGGCTTGTCGGTCGCGCCGAAGGCGGCGAACGAGGCGCTGGTGAAGGGGCTCGCGCGCGAGGAGGGCCGTCACGAGATTCGCGCCAACTCGATCCTGGTCGGCGTGATCGAGGCCGGGATGTTTCCGGTGCTGCTCGAACAGGGGCAGTTCGACCAGGCGTGGATCGACGACACGCAGAAGATGCTCGCGCTCAAGCGCTGGGGGAAGGCGCACGATATCGGGCGTGCGGCGGTGTTCCTCGCGTCGGATCGCGCGAACTACATCACGGGGCAGCAGTTGAACGTCTCGGGCGGGTACGGGTTGTAGCGGATGCGCGGAGCCCGCTCGGGAGAGCGGGCCCGGCAGACGAACGTTCGGTTGCTTTCGGCGCCGAATCCGCTGTATCGATCCCGGATCTTCGCGCCGCAGGCGCCCGGGAGCGACTGCCCGCATGCATGCGTCGAAGCGCATGAACGGCCGTCTCGGCGGCAACTGGTTGCGCGCGCACCGTCCTCGGTATTCACCCTGATCCGCGCTGCGCGCTTCTCGCATCCTGACCACGCGCGACTCGCGCGAGGTCACGTCGATGAAACATTTCCTGCCATGCGTGACGTCACACGTGCTTGCACGCCGTTGCGATGTCGCGCGTGCCGACAGCCGCGCGTGCTTGCCCGGCGCGCGTCGCGGCACCCGATGCATCGCTCCGCTGCATCGGGCACGGTGCTGACGTGCCGAAAACAGATGCGTTCCTGAAACATTTCCATCGATTCTCCCCCGCATCACCGCGGACGTTTGGCCGCGACGCTTGTCCCGTGCCGGTTCGCGCCGCATGGCACATGCCTTGCGGTTAGGTCGGGGCCGCTCGACACAATCGCGACTGATGGCAACGACAAATCGCGGGAGCGGCACGTAACGACATCGAAATCGAAATATCGGGGATCGGATCGAGCCGCGGGATAGCGGCCCGTCGTGCCGGACACGCTGCGTCGTATCGGCGGCACGCACGGGCATCGTACGCTCGATCCGTCAAACAGCAAGCTTGCTTGCAAGATGTCGTGCCGGGGGACCCGCCGCGCGTGGCGACATGCGCTGCACGTGGCGGGTCGGCGCGCCCGGCACATGTCGGGGGGACGCCCGTGAAAATGACAATGAACCAATGGGCAGCGCTGGCGATGGTAGTCACGGCCGGCGCGCACGCACAGGAAATCTACCTGCAGGGCGGCACGCAGGGCGTCGGCATCGGCGCGGCCGTCAGCTTCAATTCGGTGCTGGGCGCGCACGCGGATTTCAACGCGATCAATCTGACGCATGACTTCACGGTGGCCGGCAACCGCTACCAGGACGACATCAAGTTGCGGCAAGGCGGCCTGTATGCGGACATCTTTCCGTGGCGCGGCAGCGGCTTTCGCGCGACGATCGGATTGCGCTTCAACGACGACGATATCCGCGGCGTGTCGGTGCCCACCGACGGGACCTACGTGTTCGCCGGCAAGCGTTATCCGGCGCTCCCCGGGATGTACGCGGTCGCGGAGGCACGCTATCCGACCGTGATGCCGTATGTCGGGATCGGCTACGGGCACCGGCCGGCGTCGAAGGGCCTCGGTTTCGTCGCCGACCTGGGCGTCGCGTACGGCATCCCGCGCTGCTCGTACACGCTGTCGCCGCAACTCGCCGCGGCGGCCGGACCGCAGAAGAGCCAGATTCTGACCGCCAGCGGCCTCGACGAACTGAACCGGGTGATGTCGCGGTATCGGTGGTACCCGGTGCTGCAGATCGGGATCTCGTACCGGTTCTGAGCGGGACGCGCGTTATGGCACGGCCGCGCTCCGGCCGTTCGACGCTTTCGTGCCGTGGCCGTATCCGCAGACCTTCCCGTTGCCCGTTGCTCGACTGCCGGAACGTCCGGCCGAACCGGCTCGAATCGATTGTCCTGGCACTCACCTGGACCGTGCCGGCCCAGGCGTTCGTCGCAGTCGTTACCGGCACGATGTCGCCGATCGCGTCCGTGATTCTGGTCGCGGTGCTGGTGATGGTCGTGCGGCGCGCGTCGGACATCCCCCACCGGCGCAGACTATCCGTCGGTGAATGGCCATTCGGCCGTCTTTTTTCGTCGCCGCGGCTGGATTACCTTGGTCAAAAGCAGTTCGACGCGTCGGGCCGACGGCGGAACGTGGGTGGCTTCATGCCGTCTGCTGCCGCTGGCCAACGCCGACCACCGGCTCCCGTCCGATCACGACGATGATAGCAATGCTTGCAAATCACCGCGTTGGCGCTATCATTGATAGCAATCTGGATGGAGGGACTCATGGCAAATCTTCTGGTGCGTAACGTGGATGACAGTATCGTTCAGAGCCTTCGAGAGCAGGCTGCGGCGAACGGCAGGAGTGCCGAGGCCGAACATCGGGCCATTCTGGCCGATGCGCTCGGCCGGCCGAAGCGAAGGACATTCGCGCAAGTGCTGATGAGCATGCCGGACGTCGGCGAAGACGCGGATTTCCAACGTGTTCAGGATTCCGGCGAGGTCAGGCGTGTTTTTGATTGATACGAACGTCATCAGCGAGATCAGGAAGGGCAAGCGAACCAACCGCGGCGTGCGCGCGTTCTTCAGGCAGGCCGAGGCCGACGCGAGCCCGCTTTACCTGTCGATCGTCACGGTGGCCGAACTTCGGCGCGGCGTCGATCTGATCCGCCATCGCGGCGATCATCCGCAGGCGTCGGCGCTCGAGGCATGGATGGCGACGATTCTGTCCGGCTATGCGTCGAACATCCTACCGGTCGATCTCGAGACCAGCCAGATGTGGGGCCATTTGCGTGTGCCCGACCCGGCCCACGCACTCGACAAGCTGATCGCGGCTACCGCGCTGATCAACGATCTCACGGTCGTCACGCGCAATGTCGACTATTTCGCCCGCACCGGCGTCCGGCTGCTGAACCCGTTCGAGTGAGCCGGGTTGCCGCGTCGCGGCAATCCGCCATCGCTTCCCGCCTTCTTCCCTTGCGCGTTCTCCGTCGCGCATCGCCCGCTTGCAACCCGTATCGCCGGGCTTTAGCGCGCGTCCGATTCCCGGTCCTCTCCCGGCCGGCGTCGTCCTGAAAGACCCGCCCGCTCTCGTCCCAACAGACGATGTGACGCCATCCCCGACCGGCCAGAATCCTTTCACGAACAACGGATTCTGAACCTGGAGGAGGCCGACATGATCGATGTCCGTGCGCTCGGCTACGTCGTCGTCGAGGCGACCCGCGTCGATGCGTGGCGCCGCTACGCGGAAGACGTGCTGGGCATGCAGGTGCTCGACGCGCCCGACGGCGCGCTGTACCTGAAGATGGACGAGCGCGATTTCCGCTACGTGATCGTCCCCGGCGCGACCGACCGCTATTTCGCGTCGGGCTGGGAATTGCCCGACGGCGCCGCGTTCGACGCCGCGCTGACGGCACTGCGGCAGGCGGGTGTCGAGGCCGTGCGCGCCACGCGCGACGAAGCCGCGCTGCGCCGCGTGCAGGCGATGGCGTGGTGCACCGACCCGTCCGGCAACCGCCACGAGTTGTACTGGGGCGCGCGCTGCGACTTCCGCCGTTTCGTGTCGCCGCTGGGCGTCGCGCGCTTCGTCACCGGCGACATGGGGCTCGGCCACGCGGTGCTGCCCGCGCCGCAGTTCGACGCGACCGACGCGTTCGTGCGCGGCGTGCTCGGCTTCGAGCTGTCCGACATCTACCGCGTGAAGTTCACGCCGGACCCCGCCGAACCCGAGAAGCGCATTCACTTCATGCACTGCCGCAACGCGCGCCATCACAGCCTCGCGCTGTTCGAGATGGCGGTGCCGTCGGGCTGTGTGCACGTGATGGCCGAAGTCGACTCGATGGACGAAGTCGGCCGCGCGCTCGATCGGGTCGCCGCGCACGACGTGAAGATGTCGGCGACGCTCGGCCGCCACTGCAACGACCAGATGATCTCGTTCTACATGAAGACCCCCGGCGGCTTCGATCTCGAATACGGCTTCGGCGGCCTCACGGTCGACTGGTCGAAGCATGCGGTGTTCGAGGCCACGAAGGTGAGCCAGTGGGGCCACGATTTCAGCATCGGATACCGGTAAGCCAGCACGATGACGATGAAACCTCTCGACAAGACGATGTCCGCGCGCGACGTGGTCGCGCAACTCGCCGACGGCATGACGATCGGCATCGGCGGATGGGGGCCGCGGCGCAAGCCGATGGCACTGGTGCGCGAGATCGCGCGCTCGAACCTGAAGGACCTGACGATCGTCGCGTACGGCGGCGCCGACATCGGCCTGCTGTGCGCGGCCGGCAAGGTGCGCAAGGCGGTGTTCGGCTTCGTGTCGCTCGACGTGATTCCGCTCGAGCCGCATTTCCGCCGGGCCCGCGAACAGGGCCGCGTCGACGTGCTGGAACTCGACGAAGGGATGCTGCAGCTCGGCCTGCGCGCGGCCGCCGCGCGCCTGCCGTTCCTGCCGACGCGCGCCGGGCTCGGCACCGCGCTGCTCGATCACGCGCCGCAGCTGCGCACGGTGCAATCGCCGTACGACGACGGCGAAACGCTGCTCGCGATGCCGGCGATCGAACTCGACGTCGCGCTGCTGCACGTGAACGCGGCCGACCGGATGGGCAACACGCGCATCGACGGTCCCGATCCGTTCTTCGATGCGTGGATGGCGCGCGCCGCGCGGCGCTGCTACGTGTCGGCGGAAACGGTCGACGTGTCGCTCGCGAGCGACGACCTCGACGCCGCGCGCCGCAATCCGTTCGAGCGCTCGCTCGTCACCGGCGTCGTGCATGCGCCGGGCGGCGCGCACCCGACGTCGTGCGGGCCGGACTACGGCTGGGACCTGCCGCACCTGCGCGCGTACTGCGCCAGCGCGGAAGACGACGCGAAAACGGCGGCTTACCTGCGCGACGTGGTCGGCCAGGACGAGCGCCAGTATCTCGAAGGCGTCGGCGGGCTGTCGCACGTGACGACGCTGCCGTTGCCGATTCTGTAAAGGAGCGCCTGTGAGCGAATCTCTCGACCATTCCCTCGCGGAACTGATGATCGTCGCGTCCGCGCGACTCTGGCGCGACGACGGCGAAGTGCTGGCGACCGGCATCGGCACGGGCCCGCGGCTCGCGGCCGGCCTCGCGCGGCTCGCGTACAACAGCGGGCTGATGCTGACCGACGGCGAAGCGTATCTCGTCGAGGCGCCGATCCCTCTCGGGCCGCGTCCCGACGGCTATCGCGTGCAGGCGAGCGGCTGGATGACCTACGAGCGCGTGTTCGACTGCCTGTGGCACGGCCGCCGTCATGCGCTGGTGATGCCGACGCAGATCGACCGCTTCGGCCAGGCGAACATCTCGTGGCTCGGCGACGACTACACGCGTCCGAAGACGCAGCTGCTCGGCGCGCGCGGCTTCCCCGGCAACTCGACGAACCACGCGAACTCGTTTTTCGTGAGCGGCCACGGCAAGCGCACGTTCGTCGCAGGCGAAGTCGACATGGTGTGCACGGTCGGCTACAACCCGGCGCGCCGGCTGCCCGGCATGAAGACCTTCGTCGACCTGCGCAGCATCGTCACCGACCTGTGCGTGATGGATTTCGGCGGGCCCGACCACGCGATCCGCGTGCGTTCGCTGCATCCGGGCGTGAGCTTCGACGAAGTGCAGGACGCGACCGGCTTCCCGCTGATCGCGGCGCCCGACCTCGGCACGACGGCCGCGCCGAATGCGGAAGACCTGCGCATCGTGCGTGCGCTCGACCCTCACAACCTGCGCGCGACGATCGTGCGCAACAATCCGGCGCCGCGCCGCGGATGAGGTCCGACATGGAAGCGACCCAGATGACGTTCGGCGACGGTGTCGTCGACTACGCGGTCGAGGACGGCATCGCGACGATCACGATGAACCGTCCCGAGTATCACAACGCGCAGAACTCGAAGATGACGTATGCGCTCGACGCGGCGTTCCGGCGCGCGGCGCACGACGACGCGGTGAAGGCGATCGTGCTCGCGGGCGCCGGCAAGCATTTCTCGGCGGGCCACGACATCGGCACGCCGGGCCGCGACATCCACGAGTCGTTCGACCGCGCGTCGCTGTGGTACGACCACGTCGACAAGGAAGGCGGCGAATTCCTCTATGCGCGCGAACAGGAGGTGTACCTCGGGATGTGCCGGCGCTGGCGCGACCTGCCGAAGCCGACCATCGCGATGGTGCAGGGCGCGTGCATCGCGGGCGGGCTGATGCTCGCATGGGTGTGCGACCTGATCGTCGCGTCGGAGGATGCGTTCTTCGCGGATCCGGTCGTGCGGATGGGGATTCCGGGCGTCGAGTATTTCGCGCATGCGTACGAGCTGAACCCGCGCATCGCGAAGGAGTTCCTGTTCCTCGGCGAGCGGATGCCGGCCGAGCGCGCGTATCAGATGGGCATGGTCAATCGCGTGGTGCCGCGCGAGCGGCTGCGCGATGCAACCTACGCGATCGCCGCGAAGATCGCGACGATGCCGCGCCTCGGCCTCACGCTGACCAAGCAGGCGCTGAACCACGTCGAGGAACTCCAGGGCAAGCGCGCGGCGATGGATGCGGCATTCGCATGGCATCACTTCGCGCATGCGCACAACGAGCTCGTCAGTGGCGACCGCCTCGGCGGCTACGACG
The DNA here is from genome assembly GCF_003854225.1 of Burkholderia sp. Bp8986. NCBI lineage: Bacteria > Pseudomonadati > Pseudomonadota > Betaproteobacteria > Burkholderiales > Burkholderiaceae > Burkholderia > Burkholderia sp. Bp8986. The sequence goes on from NZ_QTQM01000010.1 coordinate 30,836, forward strand.
CCCGCAAGATGGCCAGCTCGCAGCGCAAGCCGGAACCGGCGGACGACGAAGCGCAGGCCGATGCGGCACCGGCCGCCGTCAACGGAGCCGCCGCATGAGCACGACGTTGCATACGCCGCTGTGCGACCTGCTCGGCTGCCGCTACCCGATCGTGCAGACCGCGATGGGCTGGGTGGCCGACGCGCGGCTTGTCGCGGCGACCGCCAACGCGGGCGGCTTCGGCTTCCTCGCCGGCGCGACGCTCGAACCCGGGCAGGTCGAGGCCGAGATCCTGAAGGTGAAGTCGCTGACCGACAAGCCGTTCGGCATCAATTTCCACATGTTCCAGAAGAACGCCGCACAGGTGGTCGATCTCGCGATCAAGCACCAGCTGCGTGCGGTCAGTTACGGCCGCGGGCCGGACGCGAAGACGATTCGCCGCTTCAAGGACGCCGGCATCGTCTGCATGCCGACCGTCGGCGCGCCGAAGCACGCGTCGAAGGCGGTCGAGCTCGGCGCGGACATCGTGACGGTGCAGGGCGCGGAAGGCGGCGGCCACACGGGCTCGGTGCCGACCACGCTGCTGCTGCCGAAGGTGCTCGACGCGGTGCGGGTGCCGGTCGTCGCGGCCGGCGGATTCTTCGACGGCCGCGGGCTGGCGGCCGCGCTCGCGTATGGCGCAGCCGGCATCGCGATGGGCACGCGTTTCCTGATGAGCGCCGAATCGCCGGTGCCGCGCGAAACGCTCGACCGCTACGTCGCGGTCGGCGACCCGGCGCGGATCCGCGTGTCGGACGCGCTCGACGGGCTGCCGCAACGGATGATCGACAACCCGTATCTGCTGAAGCTCGAACGCTTCGGCTCGCTGCGCCGCACGTGGTTCGCGCTGAAGACGGCCGAAGCGTGGCGGCGCCAGAACGGGCTGAGCACGGGCGACATGCTCCGCCTCGCGATCAAGGCGCTGCGCTCGCACGACTACACGGCGAGCCAGACGCTGATGGCCGCGAACGCGCCGTTCCTGATCCAGCGCGCGATCGTCGAGGGGCGGCCGGACGAAGGCGTGCTGCCTAGCGGCCAGGCGGCCGCGATGATCGGCGCGATCGAATCGTGCGATGCGCTGATCGCGCGGATCGTCGCGGAAGCCGGCGAGCGGCTCGACGCGCTGGCCGCATTGCGCGGCGCGACCGCGGCACAGGCTGCGTAAAAAACATCACAGGGAGGCTTTGGAGATGACTGCATCCAATCAACCGGGCGGCGCGACGCCGTTCCGGATCGAGCGCGCCGACGGCATCGCCGAACTGGTGATCGCCCATCCGCCCGTGAACGCGCTCGATGCGCAGGGCTGGCATGCGCTCGCGCGCGCGCTCGACGCGCTCGGCGAGGACGACGACGTGCGCGTGATCGTCGTGCGCGGCGAAGGCCGCGGCTTCTGCGCGGGCGTCGACATCAAGGAACTCGCCGCGCATCCGGAGCGGATCGTGTCGGTCAACGCCGGCAACTACGAGACGTTCCGCGCGGTGCACCGCAACCCGAAGCCGGTGATCGCGGCCGTGCACGGTTTCGTGCTCGGCGGCGGGATCGGCATCTGCGGCGCGGCGGACATCGTCGTCGCGGCCGACTGCGCGCGCTTCGGCGTGCCGGAGATCGACCGTGGCGCGATGGGCGGCGGCGCGCATCTGCAACGACTGTTCGGCGTGCAGAAGGTGCGCGCGATGTACTTCACCGGTGACATGATCGACGCAGCCGAAGCGTATCGGCTCGGCGCGCTCGAGCAGGTGGTGACGCGCGATGCGTTGCGCGACGCGGCGCTCGCGATTGCGCGCAAGATCGCGGAGAAAAGCCCGGCGATGGTGCGGCTCGCGAAGGAGGCGCTGAACGGCGTCGAGGACGGCGATCTCGAGGACAAATACCGCTGGGAGCAGGGCTTCACGCTGCAGGCGTACATGACGAACGACTCGACGGAGGCGCGCGCCGCATTCGTCGAGAAGCGCGACGCGCGGTTCGACGCGCAGGCAGGCGTCGAGGAGGCACGCGCATGAACCTGACCTATACGCCGCAACAGCAGGCGTTCCGCGCGGAAATCCGCGCATGGCTCGCCGCGCACGTGCCGCGCGAGCGGCTGCCGAGCTTCGATACCGAGGAAGGCTTCGCCGCGCACCGCGAATGGGAGCGCACGCTGCACTCGGGCCGCTGGAGCATGGTCACGTGGCCGCGCGAACTCGGCGGGCGCGGCTGCGACCTGATCGAGTGGCTGATTTTCGAGGAAGAGTACTGGCGCGCCGACGCACCGATGCGCGTGAACCAGAACGGCATCTTCCTGCTCGGCCCGACGCTGATGGATTTCGGCACGGACGCGCAGAAGGCGCGCTTCCTGCCCGCGATGGCGGCCGGCGAGCACGTGTGGGCGCAGGGCTGGTCGGAGCCGAACGCGGGTTCGGACATGGCCGCGATCCGCACGACGGCGATCCGCATCGGCGACGAATACGTGCTCAACGGCCAGAAGATCTGGTCGACCCGCGCGGTGTGGGCCGACTGGCTGTTCGGGCTGTTCCGCAGCGATCCCGAATCGTCGCGTCACCACGGGCTCACGTTCCTGATGGTGCCGCTGTCCGCGCCGGGCATCACGGTGCGTCCGATCCGCCAGCTCAACGGGCAGACGGGCTTCGCGGAAATCTTCTTCGACGACGTGCGCGTGCCGGTCGAGAACCGCCTCGCGGCCGAAGGCGCGGGCTGGCAGGTCGCGATGGCGACGGCCGGCTTCGAGCGCGGGCTGATGCTGCGTTCGCCCGCGCGGTTCCAGCGCACCGCGCAGGCGTTGCGCGACCTGTATCTCGCGCACCGCGACAGCGCGGATCGCGACCCGACGCTGCGCGAACGCGTGGTGTCCGCGTGGATGGACGCGCAGGCGTACGCGCTGTCGACCTATGCGACCGCAAGCCGGCTGCTGAAGGGCGGCCATATCGGCGCGGAATCGAGCACCAACAAGGTGTTCTGGTCGGAGCTGGACCTGCGGATGCACCAGACCGCGCTCGACATTCTCGGCGCGCACGGCGAGGTCGTCCCGCAGACGGCCGCGCAGCACGCGACGCTCGGCCACTGGCTCGACGGCTTCCTGTTCGCGCAGGCCGGCCCGATCTACGCGGGCACCAACGAGATCCAGCGCAACATCGTCGCCGAACGGATGCTCGGCATGCCGCGCGCGTGAGCGCGCCGGCGATTCCCTCACTGAACGGACATCGTATGGATTTCGTATTCGATGAAGACCAGGAAGCGCTCGCGGACAGCGTGAAGCGCCTGCTGATGACCGAGATGACCCCGGAGCTGATCCGCGAGCTGTGGGCCACGCCGACCGGCCGCTCCGACGCGCTGTGGTCGCTGTTCGCGTCGCAGGGGCTGACCGCCGTGTCGGTGCCCGAAGCGCACGGCGGCCTCGGCCTGACCGAAGCGGAATGGGCGCTGCTCGCGCAGACCTACGGCTATTTCGGCAGCCCGGAGCCGCTGCTCGACACGGCGCTGGTATCGGCCGGCGTGCTCGCGCGGCTGCCCGCCAGCGGCTGGCGCGACGTGCTGCTGCGCGACATCGCCGAAGGGCGCGCGCGTGTCGCGTTCGTGCATCCGGTGAACCCGTATGCGGCCGACGTGCACGTCGCGCAGGCGCTGCTCTGCGAGCACCGCGGCGAGCTGCACCGCGTCGATCCCGCGCAGTGCGCGTGGCGCGCGGTCGACAGCGTCGACCCGTCGCGGCGCCTGTTCACGCTCGACTGGGAACCGTCGGCGGCCACGCGCATCGCGGGCGCCGACGAAGCCGCGCCGCTGCTCGATCGCGCGCTCGATCACGGCGCGTTCGCGGTGGCCGCGCAGTTGCTCGGCCTCACGCAGCGCGTGCTCGACGTCGCGATCGACTACAGCGCGCAGCGCAAGCAGTTCGGCAAGGCGATCGGTTCGTACCAGGCGCTCAAGCACCTGCTCGCCGACGTCGCGATCCGCTACGAGTTCGCGCGGCCGGTGGTCGCGCGCGCGGCTCAAGCGATCGCCGACGATCACCCGCAGCGCGCGGTGCTGGTGTCGCACGCGAAGCTCGCGGCGAGCGCCGCCGCGCAGCTGGCCGCGCGCCACACGATGCAGGTTCACGGTGCGATCGGCTACACGTGGGAGCTCGACCTGCAGATCTTCATGAAGCGGATCTGGGCGCTCTCCGGCAGCTGGGGCGACACCGCGTTCCACAAGGCCCGCGTGGCCGACGCGATCCTCGGCGACGCATTGCCGATCGGCCCCGCGCAGACCTTCGACTTCGAGGAAACCAATCAATGAAACAAGCCTATATCGTCGACGCGCTGCGCACGCCGACCGGCCGCCGCAAGGGCGGGCTCGCGCACGTGCACGCGGCGGACCTCGGCGGCTTCGTGCTGAAGACGCTCGTCGAACGCAACGCGATTCCGGCCGACGAATACGACGACGTGGTGTTCGGCTGCGTCGACACGATCGGCCCGCTCGCGGGCAACATCGCGCGCACCTGCTGGCTCGCGGCCGGGTTGCCGCTGCAGGTGCCGGGCGTGACGGTCGACCGCCAGTGCGGCTCGTCGCAGCAGGCCGTGCACTTCGCCGCGCAGGCCGTGATGAGCGGTGTGCAGGACGTGGTGGTTGCGGGCGGCGTGCAGACGATGACGCAGATCCCGATCTCGTCCGCGATGACGAGCGCGGTGTCGCTGGGTTTCAACGACCCGTTCTCGGGCAGCACCGGCTGGCGCGCGCGTTTCGGCGACGCGCCGGTATCGCAGTTCGTCGCCGCGCAACGGATCGCCGATCACTGGAACCTGTCGCGCGACGCGATGGAACGCTATGCGCTGGAGAGCCATCGCCGTGCGGTGGCGGCGATCGAGGCCGGCCATTTCAAGCGGGAAATCGTGCCGCTCGAAGGCGTGCAACACGATGAAACGCCGCGCCCCGACACGTCGCTCGACAAGATGGCGACGCTCGAACCGCTGATGCCGGGCGGCTCGCTGACGGCCGCGGTCGCGAGCCAGACCTGCGATGCGGCCGCGGCGCTCTTGATCGTGTCGGAAGATGCCTTGAAGCGCTACGGCCTCACACCGCGCGCGCGCATTCATCACTTGAGCGTGCTCGGCGACGATCCGCTGTGGATGCTCACCGCGCCGATCCCGGCGACCAAGGCCGCGCTGAAGAAGAGCGGGCTCGACTCGGCGCAGATCGACGTCGTCGAGATGAACGAGGCGTTCGCGTCGGTCGCGCAGGCCTGGCTTGCCGACACGCGCTTCCCGCACGAAAAGACCAACCCGAACGGCGGCGGCATCGCGCTCGGCCATCCGCTCGGCGCGACCGGCGCGCGGCTGATGACGACGCTGCTGCACGAACTGGAACGCACCGGCGGACGTTACGGGATGCAGACGATGTGTGAAGGCGGTGGTCTCGCGAACGTCACGATCATCGAGCGCCTGTGAGCGCGTCACTTTCACGATTTCTCGATCCAGGAGGCATCAGCATGGGAATCTGTAACGGACGCACCGTCATCATCACCGGCGCCGGCGGCGGGCTCGGGCGCGAATACGCGCTCGCGTTCGCGGCCGAGGGCGCGGCGGTCGTCGTCAACGACATCCGGCACGAGGCAGCGCAGGCCGTGTGCGACGAGATCGCACGACGCGGCGGCCGCGCGCTCGCGAATTCGGACGACATCACCAGGATCGACACCGCGCAGCGGATCGTCGACGCCGCACGTGAAGCATTCGGCGACGTGCACGTGCTGGTCAACAACGCAGGCATCTGCCGCGACAAGATGTTCACCAGCATGACCGAAACCGACTGGGACGACGTGATGCGCGTACACCTGCGCGGCCACTTCTGCCTGTCGAGCGTGCTGGCGCGTGTATGGCGCGACGCCGCGAAGGCCGGCCATCCGGTCGACGCGCGCATCGTCAACACGAGCTCCGGCGCCGGGTTGCAAGGCTCGATCGGCCAGTCGAACTACGGCGCGGCGAAGGCCGGCATCGCGGCGCTCACGCTGATGCAGGCGGTCGAACTGCAGCGCTACGGCGTGCGCGTGAACGCGCTCGCGCCGGCCGCGCGCACGTCGATGACCGAAGGCGTGTTCGCCGACATGATGAAGAAGCCCGAGGACGGCGGCTTCGACTATTTCGATCCGGCCAACGTCGCGCCGCTCGTCGTGTGGCTCGGCAGCGCGCTGTCGGCCGACGTGACGGGCCAGGTGTTCGAGGTCGCGGGCGGGATGATCGCGGTGGCCGAAGGCTGGCGCACCGGCCCGAGCGTCGACCGCGGCGCGCGCTGGGCGCCGGCCGAGGTCGGCCCGGCGGTCGCGCGACTGCTGGCCGATGCGCGGCCCGCGCAGCGCGTGTACGGGAGCTGACGATGGATCTGGCGCTCACCGACGAACAGGCGATGATCCGCGACGCGGCAGCCGACGTGCTCGCCGAGCGCAGCGCGTCGGCCGACGTGCGTCGCGCGATCGAGCAAGCGGCCGGCCGCGACGACGCGCTGTGGGCCGCGCTCGCGGGCGAACTCGGCTGGAACGCGCTGGCGCTGCCGGAGGCGGCGGGCGGGATGGGGCTCGGCGCGGTCGAACAGACGCTGTTGATGGAGCAGCTTGGGCGGCGCGTCGCGTGCGTGCCGTATTTTTCGACCGCGTGCGTGGCGGGCACCGCGCTGGCCGGCTGCGATACGCCGGGCGCGACCGGCTGGCTCGCGAAGCTGGCCGAAGGCGCGTGCAGCGCGACGCTGGCATTGCCGCTCGAGCTTCCGGCCGGCGCGGGTCAACTGCCGGTCGTCGCGGAAGAAGCGGCGGGCGGTTACGCGCTGTCCGGAACGATCGAGCAGGTGATCGACGGTGCGCGCGCCGACCTGCTGATGATCCCGGCACGGATCGCGAACGAAGGGCAGGCGATCGGGGTGTTCGCGATCGACGTCGCGACGGTGTCGGGCCTGAGCGTCACGCCGCTCGACACGCTCGACGCGACGCGGCCGATCGCGCGCGTCGTGCTCGACGAGGCCCGCGTGAGCCGCGACGCGTTGTTCGCGAGCGGCGGCGCTGCCGCGAAGTTGCTCGAACGCACCGCATGGTTCGCAGCGCTCGCGCTGGCCGCCGAACAACTCGGTGGCGCACAGCAATGCCTCGATCTCACGCTCGACTACACCGGCCAGCGCGTGCAGTTCGGCCGCGCGATCGCATCGTTCCAGGCGGTCAAGCACCGCTGCGCGCAGATGATGGTGCTGATCGAATCCGCGCGCTCGGCCGTGCTCGGCGCCGCCCACGCGTGGGACGCGGAAGCCGGCAGCGGCACGCCCGGCGCTGCGCTGCGCGCCGACGTCGCGGCCGCAAAAGCCGCCGCCAACGATGCGTATGCGTTCTGCGCACAGGAGGCGATCCAGCTGCACGGCGGCGTCGGCTTCACGTGGGAATACGACCCGCATCTCTATTTCAAGCGCGCGCAGGCGTCGGGCGCGCAGTTCGGCAGCACGCCGCAACTGCTCGAATGGATCGCCAGCCAGGCGATCGACGGCGGCGCGTCGCGGCACGACGCGGTGCTCGCGTCGTCGCCGTCGGCTTCGATCGCCACGCGTTCGTCCGCCGCGCGCACCGGAGCCCTCCAATGAACAGCGAATCGCGCGAACAGCAATTGCGGCACGAAGTCGCCGACTGGGTGCAGTCGCACCTGACCGGCGAATTCGCGTGCCTGAAGTACCGCGGCGGCCCCGGCGACGAGGAAGCGTTTCCCGAACTGCGCAAGGCGTGGGAACGGGAACTCGCGCAGGGCGGCTGGACCGGCCTCGGCTGGCCGACCGACACGGGCGGCCGCGGCTTTTCGGTCGCCGAGCAGGTGATCTTCCACGAGGAATACGCGCGCGCCGGCGGCCCCGGGCGGATGGGGCACATCGGCGAAGGGCTGCTCGGCCCGACGCTCGTCGCGTGCGGCACCGACGACCAGCGCGCGCGCTTCCTGCCCGGAATTCTCGCCGGCACGCAGTTCTGGTGCCAGGGTTACTCGGAGCCGGGCGCGGGTTCGGACCTCGCGAACGTGCGCACGCGCGCCGAGCAGGACGCCGACGGTACCTGGCGCGTGCACGGCCAGAAGGTGTGGACGTCGCTCGCGCACGACTCCGACTGGATCTTCGTGCTCGCGCGCACCGATCCGGCGTCGAAGGGCAACAAGGGGCTGTCGTTCCTGCTGATGCCGCTCGACCAGCCGGGCATCGAGATTCGCCCGATCAAACAGCTCAACGGCGGCGCCGAATTCAACGAAGTGTTCTTCGACGGTGCGCGCGCGGAAGCTCGCGATCTCGTCGGCGCGCCGGGCGACGGCTGGCGGGTCGCGATGACGCTGCTCGGCTTCGAGCGCGGCATGTCGACGCTCGGCCAGCAGATGCAGTTCGTCCGCGAACTCGACTGGGTGATCGACGCCGCGCGCGAATCGGGCGCCGATCGCGACCCGGTGCTGCGCCAGCGGATCGGCCGCGCGTGGGCCGGCCTGCGCGTGATGCGCTACAACGCGCTGCGGATGCTGTCGGGCGCGGACGACGCGAACGGCGCCACCGCGCCGCTGCGCCGCGAGGCGTTGATCTACAAGTATTTCTGGTCGAACTGGCACCGCGACCTCGGCCAGCTCGCGATGGATGCGCTTGGGTCCCGCGCGAACGTGATCGACCCGGCCGACGAGAAGCTCACCCATCTGCAGCGCGTGTTCCTGTTCTCCCGTGCGGACACGATCTACGCCGGCACCAACGAAATCCAGCTGAACATCATGGCCGAGCGCGGGCTCGGCATGCCCAGGGAACCGCGAGGAAACGCATGACCGAACCCCAGATCCAGAAAGCGCCGGCGTACGTGCCGGGCCACCAGCTGCTCGCCGGCAAATCGGTGCTGATCACGGCCGCCGCCGGCGCCGGCATCGGCTTCGCGGCGGCGCGCCGCTGCGCGGAGGAAGGCTGTCGCGCGCTGTTCATCTCCGACATCCACGAGAAACGCCTCGAACAGGCCATGGAGACGCTGCGCGCCGAAACGGGGCTGCAGCAGATCTACGGCCGCCTGTGCAACGTCGCGGTCGAGGACGACGTGCAGGCGCTCGTCGCGGAAGCCCAGGACAAGCTCGACGGCGTCGACGTACTGATCAACAACGCCGGGCTCGGCGGAGCGAAACGCATCGTCGAAATGGACGATGCCGAATGGTCGCGGGTGATCGACATTAGCCTGACCGGGACGTTCCGGATGACGCGCGCGATGCTGCCGCACATGCAGGCCCGCGGCCGCGGCGCGATCGTCAACAACGCATCGGTGCTCGGCTGGCGTGCGCAGGCGGAACAGGCGCACTACGCGGCGGCGAAGGCGGGCGTGATGGCGCTCACGCGCTGCGCGGCGCTCGAGGCGTCGCCTTACGGGGTGCGCATCAACGCGGTCGCGCCGAGCATCGCGATGCACGATTTTCTGAAGAAGTCGGCCCCGGCCGACCTGCTGAATCAACTGGCGTCGCGCGAAGCCTTCGGGCGCGCCGCCGAAGTCTGGGAGGTCGCGAACGTGATGGTGTTCCTTGCAAGCGATTACGCGTCGTACATGACGGGCGAAGTGCTGTCGGTCAGCAGCCAGCACGCATGATGAGCGCGACCCTCGACTCCGTGCGCGCGACGCCCCGCGTGTTCGCGCATCCCGGCGAACTCGCGGCGGCCGTCGGCGACACGCTCGGCGCGAGCGCGTGGCTCGCGATCGACCAGATCCGCATCGACGGCTTCGCCGACGCGACGGGCGACCACCAGTGGGTACACGTCGACCCGGTGCGCGCGAAGGACGGCCCGTTCGGCGCGTGCATCGCGCACGGCTACCTGACGCTGTCGCTCGTCAATTATTTCCTGCCGCAGATCGTGCGCATCGACGGCGCGCAGCTCGGCGTCAACTACGGCTGCGACAAGATCCGCTTCCCGGCGCCGGTGAAGGTCGGCGCGCGCGTGCGCGGCGTCGGCGAGCTGCTGCGCGTCGAGGCGCTCGACGGCGGCGTGCAGGCGTGGGTTCGCGTGACCGTCGAGATCGAAGGCGAGGCCAGGCCCGGCTGCGTCGCCGACACGATCAGCCGCTACTACTTCTAGTTTCGATTCAGAGAGCCAGCTCATGGAAGACGCAGTCATCGTTTCCGTCGCACGCACGCCGATCGGCAAGGCGTTTCGCGGCATGTTCAACGACACCGAGGCGCCCGCGCTGGGCGGCCACGTCGTGCGCGCGGCGCTCGAACGCGCGGGCGTTGCGCCGGCCGACGTCGACGACGTGCTGATCGGCTGCGCCGCGCAGCAGGGCACGCAGGGCTACAACATCGGCCGTCTGTCGGCCGCGGCGGCCGGCTTGCCGGCGTCGGTGCCCGGGATGTCGATCGACCGCATGTGCTCGTCGGGCCTGATGTCGATCGCGAGCGCCGCGCGCAGCATCGGCGCGGGCGACGCGCGGATCGTCGTCGCGGGCGGCGTCGAATCGATCTCGCTCACGCAGAACAAGCACAAGAACGGCTACCGCGCGCGTTCGCAGGCCGTGCTCGACCATCAGCCGGCCGCGTACATGGCGATGATGGAAACGGCCGAGATCGTGTCGCGCCGTTACGGCATCTCGCGTGCCGCGCAGGACGAATTCGCGCTGCAGAGCCACCAGCGCACGGCCGACGCGCAGGCGGCCGGCCGCTTCGACGCGGAAATCGCGCCGCTCGACGTGCGGCGCGCGCTGTTCGACAAGGAAGGCAACCCGACCGGCCACGAAGCCGTCCACGCGGCGCGCGACGAGGGCGTGCGCGCCGACACGACGGCCGAACGGCTCGCGGGGCTCAAGCCGTCGTGGAGCGGCGGCAAGGTCGTCGAGCAGGGCGAGTTCGTGACGGCCGGCAACGCGTCGCAGCTGTCGGACGGCGCGGCGGCGGTCGTCGTGATGTCGCGGGCCGAGGCGGAGCGTCGCGGACTGACGCCGCTCGGCACGTTCCGCGGGCTGGCCGTGGCCGGCTGCGAGCCGGACGAGATGGGCATCGGCCCGGTGTTCGCGATTCCGAAGCTGCTGGAACGTTTCGGGATGACCGCGCGCGACGTCGGGCTGTGGGAGCTGAACGAGGCGTTCGCGTGCCAGGCGCTGTATTGCCGCGACACCCTCGGCATCCCCGACGAGCGGCTGAACGTCGACGGCGGCGCGATCGCGCTCGGCCACCCGTTCGGGATGTCGGGCACGCGGATGACGATGCACGCGCTGCTCGAAGGCGCGCGCCGCGGCGTGCGGCATGCGGTCGTGACGATGTGCATCGGCGGCGGGATGGGTGCCGCCGCGCTGTTCGAGGTCGGCGCGTAACGACGCTCGAGCAAGGCTCAACGGCAGCCGAGCCGGCAGCCCGGTTCGGCTGCCATCCATTCGGGACCATTCGAGGCCGCGGCAACGACCGACGGCCCGGAGACTTGCAGCGGCAGGGCGAGCGCGTCGGCGCGGGCCCGGGCCGCTCGCAGAGAAGGAGACAAACCGATGAAACGTACTTTGCCAGGACTCGCGATGTCGGCGCTCGTGCTCGGCGCCGCGCTGTTCGCGTTCTCGCCGCGCCCGCTGCCGGCGTTCCCGGTCACCGCGATCCATGCGGACCGCCTGCAGATCAACGGGCTCGCCCGCGCCGGCACGCGCATCGTCGCGGTCGGCGAGCGCGGCGTGATCCTGTTGAGCGACGATGCGGGCGGCCGCTGGCGGCCGGCGTCGGTCACGCCGGACCAGGGATCGACGCTCACGCAGGTGAGCTTCGTCACGCCGACGCTCGGCATCGCGGTCGGTCACGACGGCCGGATCCTGCGCAGCGACGACGCGGGCGTGCACTGGCGCGAAGCTCATGGCGACAACGCACATTCCGATCCGCTGCTGTCCGTGTGGGGAACCGCGAACGGCCCGCTGTTCGCGGCCGGCAGTTTCGGCCAGCTGCTGCGCTCGGACGATGCCGGGCTCACGTGGCAGCCGCTCAAGACACCGGCGGGCGACCGCCACCTGAACGCGATCGTCGGCGACGGCCACGGCGACCTGCTGATCGCCGGCGAGAGCGGCACGCTGCTGCGCTCGACCGACAACGGCGCGAGCTGGGACAAGGTGCCGTCGCCGTACCAAGGCTCGCTGTTCGGCGCGCTGATGCTCGCGAACGGCGACTGGGTCGCGTACGGCATGCGCGGCAACGTGCTGCGCAGCACCGATCGCGGCGCGACCTGGACGCACGTCGACAGCCACGTGCCGGTGTCGTATTTCGGCGCGACCCAGCTTGCCGACGGCGAACTCGTGCTGGTCGGGCAGGGCGGCGCGATCGTCGGGTCGCGCGACGGCGGCCTGACCTTCGACGTGCGCAAGCTCGGCGGCGTGCAGAGCCTCGCGGCCGTGCTCGACATGGGCCGCGGCGCGCTGCTGCTCGGGGGCGAGGCCGGCGTCGCGCCGCTCGCTGCGTCGCCGTCCTGATGCGCGGCGGCGGTCGCGTTGCCGCGCCGCCCGCATCGTCCGCATCGCCTGTTTCGTCCGTTCCGACACGAGAAATCCATGAACGACCTGTCACGCTCCACCGAAGCCGTTCCCGCGTCGCGCCTCGCCGCGTTCGTCGAGCGCTGCGCCGATACCATCATCCGGCAGCGCCGGCTGCTGATGTTGCTGTGCGTCGCGCTGACGGTCGCGCTCGGCCTGTCCGCGACGCGCCTGAAGCTCGATCCGGGCTTCAACAAGATGATCCCGATGCAGCACCCGTACATGCAGGTGTTCGAGCGCTACGCGGGCGCGTTCCCCGGCGCGAACACGATCCTCGTCAGCCTGCGCTGGAAGGGCGACGGCGACATCTACAACCAGACGTTCATGGACGCGCTGCGCCACGCGACCGACGACGTGTTCTTCATCCCCGGCGTGAACCGCTCGCGCGTGTTCTCGCTGTTTACGCCGAACGTCCACTACACCGAGGTGACGGAAGCCGGTTTTCGCGGCGACGTGGTCGTGCCCGGCCAGTTCTCGAGCGCGAACCCGGACGACCTCGCGAAGGTGCGCCGCAACGTCGCGCGCTCCGGGCAGATCGGCCGCCTGGTCGGCAACGACCTGAAGTCGGCGCTGATCCGCGCGGAGTTGCGCGAGACCGATCCGGCCACCGGCAAGCGGCTCGACTACAGCGCGGTCGCGCGCCAGCTCGAGGAAATCCGCGCGCGCTACGCGAAGCAGGGCATCGACGTGAACATCATCGGCTTCGCGAAGCTGGTGGGCGACGTCGAGGCCGGGATCGCCGGCGTGATGGCGTTCTTCGCGCTCGCGTTCCTCGTGACGGCCGCGCTGCTGTTCGCCTATACGCGCTCGCTGAAGACGACCGTGCTCGCGCTCGTCGTCGCGCTGCTGCCGGTCGTCTGGCTGCTCGGCGCGCTGCCGCTGCTCGGGCTCGGCATCGATCCGATGTCGATCCTCGTGCCGTTCCTGATCTTCTCGATCGGCGTGTCGCACGCGGTGCAGATGACCAATGCGTGGAAGCAGGCGCTGGTGCGCGGCGCATCGTCGGCGGAGGCCGCGCGCGACGCGTTCCGCAAGCTGTTCGTGCCGGGCACGGTCGCGCTGCTGACCAACGCGCTCGGCTTCATGGTGATCATGCGGATCAGGATCGACATCGTGCGCGAGCTCGGCATCACCGCGTGCCTCGGCGTGCTGCTGATGATCGTCACCAACAAGGTGTTCCTGCCGATCCTGCTGTCGTACACGCGCCTCGAACGCGGCACGCTCGCGCGGGCGCAGCGCACCGCGGCGGCCGGCGGAAGCCCGATGTGGTCGCGCTTCGCGCTGTTCGCGCGCCCGGCGCCCGCGCTCGGCGTGTTCGCCGTCGCGCTCGCGCTGCTCGCGTACGGCACGCTCGAGTCGCGCAGGCTCGAGATCGGCGACATCGGCACCGGCGCGCCGGAGCTGCGCGCGAACTCGCGCTACAACGTCGACAACGCGGCGATCACGCACCAGTACAACATCGGCGTCGACGTGCTGTCGGTGATCGTCGAGACGACCGGTTTCGACGACGCCTGCCTGCATTACCCGGTGATGAGCGCGATCGAGAAGTTCGAGATGAACATGCGCGGCGTGGCGGGCGTGCAGTCGGTGACGAGCGTCGCGTCGCAGGGCAAGGTGTTCATCGCCGCGTTCAACGAAGGCAATCCGCGCTGGGCCGCGTTGCCGCGTTCCAGCGATGGGCTCACGCAGGGTTCCAACGCGTTCGACCCCGACAACGGGATGAACACCGCGAACTGCAAGGCGATCCAGGTGCTGATCTACACGAAGAACCACGAAGGCACGACCATCGCGCACATCGTCGACGAGATCAAGCGCTACGCGGCCGAGAACCCGACGCCGAACGTCGCGTTCCGGCTCGCGGGCGGCAACGTCGGCGTGATGGCCGCGACCAACGAGGCGGTCGGCGACGCGGAGGTCGCGATGCTGCTGTCGATCTTCGGTGCGATCGCGCTGCTGTGCGCGGTCACGTTCCGCTCGTGGCGCGCGGTGCTGTGCATCATCGTGCCGCTCACGCTGGTGTCGATCCTGTGCAACGCGGTGATGGCGCGACTAGGCATCGGGCTGAAGGTCGCGACGCTGCCGGTGATCACGCTCGGTGTCGGCGTAGGCGTCGACTACGGGATCTACCTGTACGAACGCCTGCAGCACGACCTGCGCCACGGCGCGACGCTGCCCGACGCATTCGCCGACGCGATGCGCCAGCGCGGCACCGCGGCGCTGTTCACGGCCGTCACGATGTTCATCGGCGTCGGCACGTGGGCGTTCTCCGCGCTGAAGTTCCAGGTCGACATGGGCGTGCTGCTCGCGTTCATGTTCCTCGTGAACCTGTTCGGCGCGGTGTTCCTGCTCCCCGCGCTGGCCGCGTGGCTCGGCGTCGAGCGTGCCGAGCGCCGCGTGGCGCAACTGCCGCAGCCGTCCGCGTCGTCTGCGTCGTCTGCGCCGGCACCAGCGCGCGAACCGACGCGCGCGCTCGAACCCGGCAATCCGGCGCGCTGAACGACGCAACCCCCGAACCCCCATTACCCCGGTGCGCGGCGGGCCGCCGCGCGTCCCCCAAAGAGGAGTCAACCCACATGTCCGCACGCCCTTACAAGATCGAAGCCCAGCCGCTCGCGCAGCGCTATGCGCGCGGCTGGCACTGCCTCGGCCTCGCCCGCGACTACAAGGACGGCAAGCCGCACACGCTGAACATCTTCGGTCGCAAACTCGCCGCGTTCGCCGATTCGACCGGCAGGATCAACATCGTCGACGCGTACTGCCCGCACATGGGCGCCGACCTGAGCCTCGGCACGGTCGAAGGCGACAACCTCGTCTGCCCGTTCCACGGCTGGGCATGGAACGGCGCAGGGCAGTGCGCGTCGATTCCGTATTGCAAGCGGATTCCGCCGAAGGCGCGCATCGGCGCGTGGCCGACCTGCGAGGAAAACAACCTGCTGTTCGTGTGGAACGACCCGGAAGGCAATGCGCCGCCGCCGGAAGTCGCGATTCCGAGGCTCGACGTGTGCTTCTCCGACGAATGGTCGGACTGGGTCGTCGACAAGATGGTGATCAACGCGAACTGCCGCGAGCTGGTCGACAACATCTCGGACGTCGCGCACTTCGCGACCGTGCACCATGCGCCGATCGACTATTTCGCGAACCTGTTCGAGGATCACAAGGCGACGCAGCTGATGGTCGGCCGCAGCGAGAAGCTCGGCGGCGACAGCCTGACCGCGCTGTCGACGTATTTCGGGCCGGCCGTGCACATCACGCAGATGACGGGGCAGAGCGGCGGGCAGCCGATCCATTCGGTGCTGCTGAACTGCCACGTGCCGATCGACATGAACAGCTTCGAGCTGCGCTACGGCGTGATCGTGAAGAAGGTGGCCGGCCTGAGCGACGCGCAGAACCTGGAGATCGCGAACGCGTACGTGAAGGAAGCGCAGCGCGCGTTCTACGAGGACGTCGACATCTGGCACAGCAAGACGCGCATCGACAACCCGCTGCTGTGCGAAGGCGACGGGCCGCTGTACCAGATGCGCGACTGGTATTCGCAGTTCTATCTGGACGCGGCCGACGTGCGGCCGTCGAGCGTCGCGCGCAAGTCGTTCGAGATGAAGATCCGAGACGGCGAGACGCCGCCGGCGCTGCATCACGTGTTCGAACCGCAGTAACGCAATAGCGCAGTCACGGCGCGGCGTGGCGAGTGGCGGGAAAAATGGGGGGCGTATCGCTGCGCCTCCCGATTGCCGCAAACGCCCGCCGGACAAGGCGGCGCGTGCTGCCGCGCGCACGCGTCGCATCGAAAGGACTTGACGGATCGGCTTGCACCGCGTAGTGTCCGAGACCGAAGTCTTCAAGAAGCTCGATTGCTCATCATTGGCCGCACGACGTGCGGCAGTCGTTGGTCTCTCCCTCTTTGATTCTTTCTGTGCCCGTCACGGGCGCATGTTCATTTCATTCGTATTAAGGAAGTATTTGTGGATACCGGTACCGTCAAGTGGTTCAACGAAACCAAGGGCTTTGGTTTCATCTCCCCGGACAACGGCGGCGACGATCTGTTCGCCCATTTCTCTGAAATCCGCGGCACGGGTTTCAAGACCCTGGCCGAAGGCCAGAAGGTCAGCTACGAAGTGAAGCGCGGCCCGAAGGGTCTGCAAGCGTCGAACATCACGCCGCAGTAAGCCGTATCGGCACCGGTCGCCAAGCGGCGGCCGCTGCCGGACGGATCTCGCGCGGAGGCCGGCCCGAGCCGGCGTCCAGCGCGTTCCGACGCACACGACCGATGCATCGCGGCATTCACGATGCATCGGTCGTGTGCTTCCCTCATCCATCGCACGTCCGTACGACGTGCGATCCAACGCCCTCGCGACGCGTTCGCCGTGTCGCCAGCGGCCCATGCTGCAACCCGAGTAGACCGTCGCCATGCCGCACGCGGCGCGGTCCCGACTTTGCGCGGTGCTGATCGCATCGCCGCCACTGACCGCCCGACCGCCGCAACGCGCCGGGCTCCGATTGCAAGGCGGGCCCGTCGCCCGTCTGAACGAATTGATACCCGGCATCCTGCCGGCCGCCGTCCCGTTGCCGGGCACTGCGCTGGTCAGTTCGCCGCGGCCGCGGTCATTCACCTTGTCTGGAGGAATTGGTTTGGCAAAAGAAGAACTGCTGGAACTGGACGGAATCGTCGACGAAGTGCTGCCGGACAGCAAATACCGTGTCACGCTTGAAAACGGCGTCGTGGTCGGCGCGTATGCGTCGGGCCGCATGCGCAAGAACCACATCCGCATTCTCGCGGGTGACCGTGTGACGCTGGAACTGTCGGTGTACGACCTGACGAAGGGGCGCATCAACTTCCGCCACAAGGACGCGAATTCGCCGCGTCCGCCGCGCACCGGGCAACCGCGTCGCTAAGCAGTAGCGATCGGGCGGCGCAACGCCGTACCGATCGAAACCCGTCCGGCCCGGTCATGCGGCCGGGCACACCGGATGGACGGCGCAGGTCGCGCCGTTCGCCGGTCTGGTTCGCGGATTCGACATCGGCGAGCCATCTCCGACGAGCGCCGGCCCAAAGCGCGCGCTCCGCTCCCATCCAGTTGTACGCATCCACGTATCGCACCGCGCGTTTCAATATCGAAACATGCCGACGTGTCGGCACAGCGGCGTGCTCGGCCCGCTCGTGATGGTGACGCCACCACGTGGTCGCCGGGCGCGCGTGTTGGCGGCAATCAACATGGGCCGATGCATGAGAGACGCAGGCCTGTATCAACGCTGCAACACATCCATTCGCCCAACGGGCCCATTTCCGTATTTTTCGGTTTCAACACGCCTTGCGCACCCGACCCGCATTGGTGGCACGCCACTTGCAGCGGGGATGTGGCTGCGGGCGCGTGATTTCATGGAAACCGCCGTGGGCGACCGTAACGTGGCGCACGGCGTCTTCGGGGGAAGGCTCGTCGCATGATCTACGGTTCGGTCGTGCGTTTCTCCGTCGCGACAAGACGTATTCGAGTTCGCCTTTCCTCGCCGGCCGACGACGGGCGTGATCGAACTTCACGACGGGAAACGGTACAAGAACAACCGGTCGGCGTCTGGGGCCCAGAGTCATGACATTCACGTTCACGCTGGTCGATCTCGCCGGC
Source organism: Burkholderia sp. Bp8986 (assembly GCF_003854225.1). Lineage (NCBI taxonomy): Bacteria > Pseudomonadati > Pseudomonadota > Betaproteobacteria > Burkholderiales > Burkholderiaceae > Burkholderia > Burkholderia sp. Bp8986. Next base: position 48,950 of record NZ_QTQM01000010.1, read on the forward strand.
TCGATTGCGCTGGTGCTGCTCGGGACGCAGATGCTTCAGACCGGCATGCAGCGCGCGTTCGGCGCTGGCCTGCGGTCGCTGCTGGAACGGGCGCTTTTCGGGCGACTCCCTGCCTTCTTCGGCGGCATGGGCGTAACAGCGGTGCTGCAGAGCAGTACGACGACCGCGGTCATGACGAGCGAGCTCGCCGCGCAGGGGCGCGTCGGCCTTGTCCCGGCACTGGCCGTCGTGCTCGGCGCGAACGTGGGTACGACGTTGCTCGTGCAGGTGCTTTCGTTCGAAGTCGGCGCCGTGTCGCCCGCCCTGATCCTCGTTGGCGTACTGATGTTCCGCAAGGTATCGAACACTTGCGCTCATGAACTGGGGCGCACGCTCATTGGCCTGGGCCTGTTGCTGCTCGCACTGCATCATCTGCAGGAGTTGATGACGGACTACGAGGATGCGCCGAATCTTCGGATGCTGCTGAGCGACGCATCCACGATACCGCTGATCGACGTCCTGCTGGCGGCCGGCCTGGCCTGGGCCGCCGATTCGAACGTCGCGATCGTGCTCCTGATCATGTCGCTGTGCGCGCAAAACGTCATTCCCCCCGATACGGCTTTCGCGCTGGTGCTGGGTGCCAACCTGGGCGCGGCCATTCGCCCGGTGCTGGAGGAGACCGCGACACACGATCCTGCCTCCCGATGCGTGCCGGTCGGCATGCTGCTCATTCTGTCGGCCGGCGTGGTGATTGCGCTTGTCGCACTGACGCCGATCGGTTGCGTCATGGTCAGGATCGAACCGGACAATGGGCGGGTGGTGGCCGATTTCCATACGCTGTTCAACCTGTCGCTGGCCGGGCTGTTCCTGCCGCTGCTGGTCCCGTACGCCGACCTGCTGACCCGACTGCTTCCTTCGCTCGTGAAGGTCTCGGCCGCGTCCCGATCGCAGTACGCCGATCCGCTCGCGGAACAGGCGCCCGGGATCACGCTCGGCATGGAGGCCCGTGATGTGCTTCCCGTCGTCGACACGCGATACGGGATACGTTCACGAGCCCGTGCCGCATCGATCGCCCGTGCCGGAGCGTCGGTCACGGAAGTCCGTACCCACGACGACGTTCTCGACAATGTCAGGATTGCACCCCGGACACCGCTGACGCGCCCCGATGCCGGACAACTTGCCGGCTACGATGGTCAGCACCGGAATGCAGGCGAGGACCGGCTACAGGAGGACGCGCGGCATTGCATCGAAATCAGGAAATGCGCCGGCCATACGATCGAGCACCTTGGCGCCGACGGCAACGTGCAGACGTACTACCCGGCGAAGTCGCTGTGGCTCACCCTGCAGGACATCCAGGTCGTCAGGCGACTGGAGCCTGCCGGAGGGACAACGCATTCGACGCTTTCGACCTATGTCCAGGGGACGGCGAGTCTGGACGACTGCTGTCTGTCGATCATGGGTGACGTGCAGAACAGCACGCGCACGATACACATCACCTTCGCGGCTCGCGAGATCGGCCAGCCTGAACGGCACGGCCTTCGCGAATTGCAGGACGAACTGGGCATCACCCATTCGGACGATCCGCTTGGCACGGCACGGCTCGGCTACAACGAGTCCGATGACGAGATGCAGGAACCGGCTCAGTGGTGGGCATGGTGCGACGTGCCGGCGAGCAGCATGCAGGCACTTGCCGACGGCGTCGAGGCGGGGCAGGTCACAGCCGTCAAGGCCGGGCTGTGCCTGCGGGACGTCTATACGTCGATCCCGCCCGGTGCCGTGCTGACGGGGGGATTGCGCGTGTTCCTGAGGCCCGGCGAGGATGGCAACGCATTGAAGGCGGCGCCGATCGCCAGCGGATACGTCGTGTATCTCGCCATCGATCTCCCGAAGGTCAGTCTGCCGGGAGATGGCCGGACAGCGCGGATGCCGCTGCGCACGGACGACGGGAATCCCGTCGTGGCGCTGACGGAGAGGCTCGACAAGGTGTTCACCGGCTTGAAGTGGCTCGCTGCGCTGGTCGCGATCCTGGTTGTCGTGCTTCTGAGCAAGGGGCGGTGACAACCAGGAAGCCGGGGGCTGCCGATCGCGTTGCGGCCGATTCGGCTACCGGCTCCGAATCACTGCATCAAGCGTGCGCAATGCTCGAGCGGCCGCGTCTCGCAGGAAATCTTCGACGAACGGCTCGCATCATGTCGATTGCCGCGCGTGCTGTACGCTGACTGCCGTTCAGGCCGCCACCGCCCGTGCCCGCGCCATCGTCAGCGCCGCATCCTCGATCATGTCCTCCTGCCCGCCGACGAGCCGCTGCCGGCCGAGTTCGACGAGGATGTCGCGCGCCGGAATCCCGTACTTCGCTTCCGCGCGCTTCGCGAACAGCAGGAACGACGAGTAGACGCCCGCATAGCCGAGCGTCAGCGCATCGCGGTCGAGGCGGATCGGCGCGTCCATGATCGGCACGACGAGATCCTCGGCGACGTCGGAAATCGCGAACACGTCGACGCCGGTCTCGATTCCCATCCGGTCGCACACCGCGACGAACACTTCCATCGGCGTATTGCCCGCACCGGCACCGAGGCCGGCGGCAGCCGCGTCGATCCGGTTCGCGCCGGCGGCGACCGCCGCGACCGAGTTCGCGACGCCCATCGCGAGGTTGTGGTGGCCATGGAAGCCGAGTTCCGTCTCCGGCTTCAGCGCGGCGCGCACCTGGCCGATCCGCGTGGTCACGTCGTCGGGCAGCATGTGGCCGGCCGAATCGGTGATGTAGATGCAGTTCGCGCCGTACGACTCCATCAGCTTCGCCTGCACGACGAGCTGCTCGGGCGACGACATGTGCGCCATCATCAGGAATCCGACGGTATCGAGGCCGAGCGTGCGCGCGAGGCCGATATGCTGTTCCGACACGTCGGCTTCGGTGCAGTGCGTCGCGACGCGGATCGTGCCGACGCCGAGCTCGTGCGCCATGCGCAGGTGCTCGACGGTGCCGATGCCGGGCAGCAGCAGCGCCGACACCTTCGCCTGCTTCAGCTCCGGAATCACGGCGCTCAGGTACGCCTCGTCGGTATGCGCGGGAAAACCGTAGTTAACCGAAGCGCCGCCGAGCCCGTCGCCGTGCGTGACCTCGATCAGCGGCACGCCGGCCGCATCGAGCCCGCGCGCGATGTTGCGCATCTGGTCGAGCGTGATCTGGTGACGCTTCGGGTGCATCCCGTCGCGCAACGACATGTCGTGGACGGTGATCTTCTTGCCTGCAAGTGACATCGTGTGACTCCTCGACTCAAGCGGTGGCGGCCGTCGCGGCCAGCATCTGTTCGGCGAAACGCTCGGCCGTGGCGGCCGCGGCGGCGGTCATGATGTCGAGATTGCCCGCGTATTTCGGCAGGTAATCGCCGAGCCCCTCGACTTCCATGAACACCGACACGCGGTTGCCGTCGAACACCGGGCCGTTCTTCAGCGTGTAGCCGGGCACGTAGCGCTGCACTTCCTTGACCATCGCATGCACCGACGCGGTGATCGCGTCGACGTCGGGCGGGCCGTCGGTGAGGCAGTGGATCGTGTCGCGCATGATCAGCGGCGGCTCGGCCGGGTTGATCACGATGATCGCCTTGCCCTTGCGGGCGCCGCCGACCTGTTCGATCGCGCCGGACGTCGTGCGCGTGAATTCGTCGATGTTCTTGCGCGTGCCGGGGCCGACCGAGCGCGACGACACCGTCGCGACGATCTCGCCGTACGCGACCGGCTGCACGCGCGACACCGCGTACACCATCGGGATCGTCGCCTGGCCGCCGCAGGTCACCATGTTCACGTTCATCTGCGCGCTGCCGAGATGCGCGTCGAGGTTGACCGGCGGCACGCAGTACGGCCCGATCGCGGCTGGCGTCAGGTCGATCATCTTCACGCCGAGCGCGGTGAGCTTGTCGGAGTTGTCGCGGTGCACGTAGGCCGACGTCGCGTCGAACGCGATGCGGATCTCGTCGTCGGCGACGTGCGGCAGCAGCCCGTCGACACCTTTGTCGGTGGTCTTCAGCCCGAATTCGCGGGCCCGCGCGAGGCCGTCGGACGCAGGGTCGACGCCGACCATCCACACCGGTTCGAGCACCGGCGAGCGGCGCAGCTTGTAAAGCAGGTCGGTGCCGATGTTGCCGGGCCCGATCAGTGCGCATTTGATTTTCTTCATCAGGATTCTTCCTCTTCCTTTAGATAAAGCGGACGTCGCAACCGCCGATGCCGGAGATGTGCATCGACAGCGCGTCGCCGGCCGTGACCGGAATCAGTTTCGCGAGCGAGCCGGACAGCACGATCTCGCCGGCGAGCAGCGGCACGTCGTATTCAGCGAGCGTGTTCGCGAGCCACGCGACCGCGTCGGCGGGATGGCCGAGCGCCGCATCGCCGCGGCCTTGCGCGACGATCTCGCCGTTCTTCTCGATGGTCATCTCGCACGCGGCGAGATCGAGCGTGCGCGGATCGACGCGCGCATCGCCGAGCACGTACACGCCGCACGACGCGTTGTCGGCGACGGTGTCCTCGATGCGGATCGCCCAGTCGCGAATGCGCGAATCGACGATCTCGAAGCAGGGCGCAACCGCGGCCGTCGCGGCGATCACGTCGGTGCGGTCGATGCCGGGGCCGCGCAGGTCGCGCGCGAGGATGAACGCGATCTCGCCTTCGGCGCGCGGCGCGATCAGCGACTCGGTTGCGATCGCCTCGCCGGCCGCGTAGTGCATGCCGGACAGCAGGATGCCGAAATCGGGCTGGCGCACGTTCAGCATGTCCTGCACGGCCTGGCTCGTCACGCCGATCTTCTTGCCGACCACCGATTCGCCGCATTCGACGCGGCGTTCGATGAAGCGTTGCTGGATCCGGTACGCATCGTCGAGGGACAGCCGGCGCGGCCGCCCCGACAGCGGCGCGACCGGCGCGCGGGAGTGCCACGCGGCATACAGCTCGTCGCCGAGCGTCGCATGCAAGCGGTTGGACATGGTAGGGCCCTCGAATGGAAAAGGCCGCCGTCCCGGGCGGCGTCGGGCGCCGGAGCGAGGCTCCGGCGCGGGCGGCGATTTGCTTAGTTACCCGAACTGCGGATCGCGTCCGGCGAGAAGTACGCTTCGCTGAACTGCGGGCTGCTGTCGAGCTTCGGCATCGGCCCTTCGTTGGTCAGGCGGTCGGCCATGTAGGCGCCGGAGATCAGGTCGTGGAAGAACACGACACCCGGGTAGAACGTCTTCGCGTCATATGCGTACAGCGTCGTCGCGACGTTGGTGCGCCACAGCTGGCCGCGTGCGTCGTAGTTGTCGGCGAGCAGCGTCATCCACGAATCCTCGTCGATGTACAGCACGCGTTTCGCGTACTGGTGACGATAGCCGCTCTTCAGCGTCGCTTGCAGCACCCACACACGATGCAGCTCGTAGCGGATGTACGAAGGGTTTTCGTGACCCTTGGTCAGCAGGTCCGCATACTTGACCGAGCTGTCCATCGCCTTGTAGTTGTCGTACGGCACGTAGACTTCGCGCTTGCCGACGATCTTCCAGTCGTAGCGGTCGCCGGGGCCGTTGTACAGGCGGTCGTCGTCGACGGTGCGGAAGCCGCCCGGGCCCTGCGGCTGGTCATAGCCGTATTCGGGCGCCTGGCGCACGCGCCGCGTGCCCGGGTTGTACATCCACGTGCGCGACGAGTTGTCCGCGCCGGCCTTGTCCCAGTTCGTGAAGCCGACGATCAGCGAGCCGCGGTCGGACAGCGGCAGCTCCGTCGCGTTGCGATAGAACGTGCGGTTGTTCAGGTCGCTCTTCACGTCGTACTTGCCGACGTTGCGCGGCGAGTAGATGTCGTAGCGCACCTTGCCCCACGCGATGTTGCCGTCGGAGTACACGACCGCCTGGTCGTAGGTTGCCTGCTCGGTGCCGATCGCCGACGAGAAGCGCTGGTTCCACAGCAGCTCGGCGGCCGTCTTCGGGATCGGGTACGGCACCTGCGGCGGCGCGTTGGTCAGCCCGTTCGCGTCGGACGTCATCGTCGAATCGGGCGCATACGTGCGGATGTCCTTGTAGACGGAATCCGCGTAGCGGAAGTCGCGATGGCTCGGATAGACGTTGATCTTGAACGTGGCCGGATAGCGCTTGAACATCGCCTTCTGGCCGTCGGTCAGGTGCTCCGCGTACTGCGCCATGTTCTCGGCGGTGATCGTCGCGACCGGCTTCTCGTTCGCGAACGGATCGGGGTAGCGGCTGCCGCGCTTGTACTGGACGTCGGGCGGCGTGCCGAGCCACTTGCCCGACCACTCCGGCACGCTGTTGTCCTTGCTCGCGGCGCGCACCGCGCCCATCGGCGTGAGCGGGCCGTCGAGCGCCTTCAGGTCGTCCGGCGTGACCTTCGGGAACGAGGCCGTCGCGACGAGCGCGCACGCGGCCATCACCGATGCGCGCAGGAGGGGGAGACGAGTTCGTTTCATGACAAATCCTCTTCTTGCTGAGTGACGAGCGGCCGGGCCGCTCAGAAGTGGTAGGTCGCCGTGGCGAGCACGTAGTCGCGATCCGCGAGCGGACGCGTGACCGGGTTGGGCGAGCCGAGGAACTTGGCGTAGACGAGCGCCAGCTGCAGGTTGCTCAGGCGCGTGAACGTCACGCCGGCGGTCACGCGGTGATCGCCCTGGCCCGTCAGCGAGCCGAGCGCGCCGGCGAGCGGCGACGTGCCGGTCAGGTCGTGCGAGTAGGTCAGCGGCACGTCGAGATCCCAGCCGTTGAACACGTTCTTGTAGCTGAGCGTCCACGCGATCTCCATCGCGAGCGCGTTGCGCGAGTTGGCGAGCGTGGTCGAGCCGTCGAGCGCGGAGATGCCGCCGGCATGCACGTACGTCAGTTCGCCGACCAGCGACTGCGAGTTTGCGAGGAAGCTCGGCCCGATCGAGTAGATGCCCGACAGGTTGGTCTGCAGCACGTTCGCGCGCGTCGACTGCGGGCCGGTCGGCGTGTTGACCAGCACGGCCGCGCCCTGGCGGTACGACACTTCGCCCGCGACGTTCACCGGGCCGACCTGCGTCGAGAAGCTCGCGCCGGTCAGCTTGATGTTGCTGAAATATTTCTGCTGGTACTGGAGCGTCGGGAAGTACGTCGTGACGACGCTCGGGTTCATGTCGTTGTAATGCAGGTGGTACACGCCGAGCTCGGTGTCGCCCAGCACGCGCACGCGTGCGCCGATACCCCACTGGTTGCGGGCGCTCGGCTTGTCGTCGGCCCCGCGCGGAATGATCATCCCGCCCGGGCCGATGATGAACTGCGCGCCCGGGCCGACCACGTCCGAATAGCTCCAGTACGTGCCGGGCGCGGTCAGGCGGTTCTGCTGGAACGAGAACTGGTAGTAGCCGAGCAGGCTGAAGTTCGGCGTGATCTGCCACTGCGTCGAGATCTGCGGCACCGGCAGCAGGATGTCCTTCACCTGAGCGCCCGCGACATAGGACTTGGTGGCATCGGCCGGGCCTTGCGCGCCCGCGATGTTCGGGAAGAACAGGCTTTCGCCCCACGCGACCACCTGGTCGCCGACCTTCACGTTCAGGCTCGTCGGGCCGATCTTGAAGGTGTTGTAGGCGTAGGCGGCGAGCAGCGTCGTGTGGCCGCCCGACCAGTAGCGGGCGTCGCCGGTGAAGTTGTTGTACTGGCCCGTGTGGTTGACCGTGCCGGGCGCGTCGTTGTAGTTCGGGTGGCGGTACGCCTGATCGTAGAACGTGCTCGCGCGGACGAACACGCCCCAGTCGTCGTGCTTCAGGTTCACTTCGCCGAGCAGGCTGACCTGGTTCTCGATCAGCTTGTTCTTCGCGAAGTTGCGATCGCCGTCGTCGCCGTTGATGTTCGCCGGCGTCAGCAGATTGCCGCTCGGCGCACGCGTGCGCATGCCGAGGCCGTAACTCAGCGTGAACGTGTAGTCCAGCGTCGTGTCGGCGCCGAGCTCGATCGTGCTGCCGGCGTGCGCGTCGGGAACGGCGCAAGTCAGCAGCGCGGCGGCCAGCGTCGACAGCGCGGCGGTGGCCCGCTTGTCGGTACGGCGCGAAATCCGTTGATGCATGGTGTCTCCTCTGGGGGTATCGACGACGGTCGACTGTGGTTGTCGTGAGAGGCAGAGTAGGGAGATCGCGATAGCAGGGAATCGTCAAAATGAACTAGATGACTTCCCTAGGACTGGAAACGATCGGCGTACGCCTCTGGCGGCGCGTGCGTCAGCGCGCTTGCATCTGCGCTGCGGCCAGGAACGCGGGCCGTTCGCCCCCGCCGTCGAGTCGCAGGTTCGCGCCCGACGTGTACGACGCGTCGGGCGACGCGAGGAACAGGCACGCCGACGCGACGTCGTCGGGTGTCGCGAGCCGTGCGGCCGGAATCGTCGCGCGGATCGCATCGAGCGCCGCATCGTCGCCGTAGTGGCCTTCGGTCGCGGATTCGGTTTGCACGAGGCTCGGGCTGATCGCACACACGCGCACGCGCGGCGCCCACTCGACCGCGAGCGACGTGACCGCGTTGACGAGCCCCGCCTTCGCGGCGCCGTAGGCCGCGGTGCCGGGCGACGGCCGCGACGCGCTGACGCTCGCGATGAACAGCATCACGCCGCCATGCGGTTGCGGCTGCATGATCGCGTTCACGCGCTGCGCGAGTTGCAGCGGCGCGATCAGGTTCAGCCGCACGATCGATTCGGTGAAGCGCGGCGATGCGTCGGCCGCGAGCACGAACGGCGAGCCGCCCGCGTTGTTGACGAGCACGTCGAGGGCGCCCGTCGAGGCGCGGACCGTCGCGAGCATCGCGTCGACCTGCTCGATGTCGCGGAGGTCGGCCGCGATGAAGGTGGCCGTGCGTCCGCCGGCGGACGGCGGCGTGTCGGGCGCGCTGCGCCCGCACACGAACACGCGCGCGCCCGCCGCGAGAAACCGCTCGGCGATGCGCCGCCCGATGCCCTTGGTGCCGCCTGTCACGAGCACCGTCTTGCCGCTGTAGTCGAATCCGTTCATCGTCTGCCTCCGTTTTCGGTGGCCCGATGATAGGAACAAGCGCGCGTGGCTTCGTAGTCTGAAAGGATGATGCCGGCCAGCGCCGGCGGCGCAATCATCGTGGCAGGCATCCATCGACCGACGAAGGAGACAACCCGCGATGACGACCCCCACGACGCCGCCGGCCGGCATCTTCACCGACGTAGCGGGCGGCTTGCGCCTGCATCATTTCGAGGCGGGCGCAGGCCGCCCGGTGGTGTTCATCCACGGCAGCGGCCCGGGCGCGAGCGGTTTCAGCAACTTCAAGCACAACTACCCCGCGTTCGCGGCGGCCGGCCACCGCGCGATCGTCGTCGACCTGCCGGGCTACGGGCAGTCGTCGAAGCCGTCCGACGTCGCCTACACGCTCGATTTCTTCGTCGGCGCGCTGCACGCGCAGTTGTCCGCGCTCGGCATCGGGCCGGCCGTGCTGCTCGGCAACTCGCTCGGCGGCGCGATCGCGCTGAAATACGCGCTCGATTACCCGGACGAAGTCGACGGGCTGATCATGATGGCGCCGGGCGGCGTCGAGGATCGCGACACCTATTTCCGGATGGAAGGGATCCAGCGGATGGTGAAGCTCTTCACCAATCGCCAGATGAATGACGACACGATGCGCGAGCTGCTGACGCTGCTGGTGCACGATCCGGCGATCGTCACTGACGCGCTCGTCGCCGAGCGGATGAAGGTGTGCGTCGAGCAGCCGACCGAAGTGTTGTCGACGATGAGCGTGCCGAACCTGACGGGCGCGCTCGCCGACCTGCACTGCCCGGTGCTCGGTTTCTGGGGCACGGACGACCGCTTCAATCCGGTCGGCGGCGCGCTGACGTTCCTCGAGCGTTGCCGCGACGCGCGCTTCGTGCTGCTGAACCGTTGCGGCCACTGGGTCATGGTGGAGCATGCGGCCTATTTCAATCGGGAATGCATCGATTTCCTGGCTGCGCCGACGGCGCGATGATGCGCGATGGTTTTGATGGCCGGCCCGTTCGTGGCCGGTTCGCCTAAATTCAAGGAGACACAATGAAACTCATCGAAGACCTGTTCGACCTGCGCGGCAAGGTGGCCGCGATCACCGGCGGCGCGCGCGGCATCGGCGCGGAAACGGCGCGCACGCTGGCCGCGGCCGGCGCGAGCGTCGCGATCCTCGACGTGCTGTCGCAGCCCGCCGAAGCGCTCGTCGAGGAGATTCGCGCGCAGGGCGGCCAGGCCGCGTTCTGGTCGCTCGACGTCACGCAGGAGGCCGACGTCGAGCGCGTGTTCGGCGAGATCGTCGCGCGCTTCGGGCGCCTCGACGTGCTCGTGAACAACGCGGGCATCGAAGGGCACAACGTGCCGACGCACGAACTCACGCTCGCACAGTGGCAGCGCGTGCAGGACGTGAACGTCAACGGCGTGTTCCTGTGCACGCGCGCGGCGATTCCGCGCTTGGAAGCGGCCGGCGGCGGCTCGATCGTGAACCTGTCGTCGATGTACGGGATCGTCGGCGGCCCGGACGTGCCCGCGTATCACGCGTCGAAGGCCGCGGTGCGGATGATGGCGAAGGTCGATGCGATGCTGTATGCGGCGAAGAACATTCGTGCGAACTCGGTGCACCCGGGCTACATCCGCACGCCGATGCTCGAGGACGCGTTCCGCCAGATGGGCCAGGATCCCGACAACGTGTTCGGCTATCTGCAGACCCACGTGCCGATGGCGAAGATCGGCAGCCCGCGCGACATCGCGGCCGGCATCCTGTATCTCGTGTCGCCGGCCGGGCGCTACGTGACGGGCGCGGAGCTGGTGATCGACGGCGGATACACCGCGCGCTGACGCGCCGCGGCGGTCGAAACAAGAGAGGAGGCAGGCAGTTGAAAGCGCTCGTGGCAGTGAAGCGCGTGGTCGACGCGAACGTGAAGGTCGGCGTGAAGTCCGACCGCACCGGCGTCGACATCGCGAACGTGAAGATGTCGATGAACCCGTTCGACGAAATCGCGGTGGAAGAAGCGGTGCGCCTGAAGGAAGCCGGTGTCGCGACCGAAGTGATCGCGGTGTCGGTCGGCGTGACGCAAGCGCAGGAAACGCTGCGCACGGCGCTGGCAATCGGTGCGGATCGCGCGATCCTCGTCGAGTCGAACGACAGCGTCGAGCCGCTGGCCGTCGCGAAGATCCTGAAGGCGCTGGTCGACAAGGAACAGCCGCAACTGGTGATCCTCGGCAAGCAGGCGATCGACGACGATTCGAACCAGACGGGCCAGATGCTGGCCGCGCTGGCAGGTCTGCCGCAAGCGACGTTCGCGTCGAAGGTGACGATCGCCGATGGCAAGGCAACCGTGGCACGTGAAGTCGATGGCGGCGCGGAAACGCTGTCGCTGTCGCTGCCGGCGGTCGTGACGACCGACCTGCGCCTGAACGAGCCGCGCTACGTGACGCTGCCGAACATCATGAAGGCGAAGAAGAAGCCGCTGGAAACTGTGAAGCCGGAAGACCTGGGCGTGGATGTCACGCCGCGTTTGAAGACGCTGAAGGTGGCCGAGCCGCCGAAGCGCGCGGCCGGCGTGAAGGTGCCGGACGTGCAGACGCTGGTCGACAAGCTGAAGACCGAAGCCAAGGTGCTGTAACAGGGAGCGGACGGACATGACGATTCTGGTAATCGCCGAGCACGATGCGGCATCGGCTGGCGGCGCGTCGCCGATCAAGGCCGCGACGTTGAACACGGTGGCGGCGGCCGCCGAAGTCGGCGCGTTCGGCGGTGGCGACATTCACGTGCTGGTCGCGGGCCACAACGCGCAAGCAGCGGCCGATGCAGCGGCGAAGATCGCAGGCGTTTCGAAAGTGCTGCTCGCCGATGCGCCGCAACTCGCGGACGGTCTCGCCGAGAACGTCGAAGCGACGGTGCTGACCGTCGCGTCGAACTACTCGCACATCCTCGCGCCGGCCACCGCGTACGGCAAGAACATCGCGCCGCGGATCGCCGCGAAGCTGGACGTCGCGCAGATCTCCGACATCACGGCGGTTGTATCGGCCGACACGTTCGAGCGTCCGATCTATGCTGGCAACGCAATCGCGACGGTGCAGTCGGGCGACCCGATCAAGGTGATCACGGTGCGGACGACGGGCTTCGATCCGGTCGCGGGCGTTGGCGGCAGCGCAGCGGTCGAGAAGATCGAAGCGGCAGCAGATGCGGGTGTGTCGCAGTTCATCGGCCGGGAGGTGACGAAACTCGATCGCCCCGAACTCACCAGCGCGAACATCGTCGTGTCGGGCGGCCGCGGCCTGGGCAGCGGCGAGAACTACATGAAGGTTCTCGAACCGTTGGCCGACAAGCTGAGCGCCGCACTCGGCGCGTCGCGCGCGGCAGTGGACGCCGGCTACGTGCCGAACGACTACCAGGTCGGCCAGACCGGCAAGATCGTCGCGCCGCAGTTGTACATCGCCGTCGGTATTTCAGGTGCGATCCAGCATCTGGCCGGCATGAAGGATTCGAAGGTGATCGTCGCGATCAACAAGGATCCGGAAGCGCCGATCTTCGGTGTGGCCGATTACGGCCTCGTCGGCGACCTGTTCACGCTCGTGCCCGAAGCGGCCGCGGTGCTCTGAGCGATGCCGCTGTTCGAATTCGACGGCATGCGCCCGCGCGTCGCTTCGTCCGCGTACGTTCATCCGAGCGCGGTCGTGATCGGCGACGTGACGATCGGCGCGGGCTGCTACATCGGCCCGCATGCGAGCCTGCGCGGCGACTTCGGCGCGATCGTCGTCGGCGACGGCAGCAACGTGCAGGACGGCTGCGTACTGCACGTCGGCATCCGCGAGACGTGCCGGCTCGGCGTGAACAGCCACATCGGCCATGGCGCGATCGTGCACGGCGCGACGCTCGAGCCGGACACGATGATCGGGATGAACGCGGTCGTGATGGACGGCGCGACGATCGGCGCGACCACGATCGTCGCGGCCTGCGCGTTCGTGAAGGCCGGTTACGACGTGCCGCGCGGCGTGCTGCTCGCGGGCGTGCCGGGCCGTGTGGTGCGGCGGCTGAGCGACGCGGAGATCGACGCGAAGGCGAACGGCACGCGGATCTATCAGCAGCTGGCGGTGGATTGCTTGAGGGGGCTCCGGCAGATCGACGACGCGTAAGCGATGCGCGTTGTCGACGCGTCGTCGTTCGGGCGGAGGATGCCTGCCGGCGGCAAGACCGTCGTGCGTCAGCGTGAATACCGCAAATCCGTGCGCGCCGAGCGCCGCAAGGCGCCGCGCCGAAAGCGCGATGCCACGGTTTTATCGGGGTTTGTGCGGATGGCGATTCGCCGTCGTGCATGCCGGTCGCGACGTACGCGCGGGATCGATTGCCTGATGCGGCGCCGTTGTCTTAAGATCGGCGTCACACCATCCCACCGCCTCCGGCGCCGAATGAAAACGACCCTACGCCTGCGCGTCGCCATTATCGCTTCGGCCTTCGCCGTCTATCACGTATTCATGCACATTCAGTGGGTCGCCAGCGGTTGCATCGAATTTCGCGGCAGCCGGCATTGCAGCTTCGAGAACAGTGAGAATTTCGAAGGCATGATGGACTTCGACCTGCTGCTGACCTGCGCGTGGGTCGCGGGCGCGATGATGGCGTGGTTCGCGGTCGCGCGGTCGTCGAAGAAACCGGGTTGACGTCAGGACGACACCGCCGAGGGCGGCGGATGCGCCGCGTGCGGCGGCGCGTTTTCGCCGTCAATGCCCGACGGCTGCCATCATTCGCGCCGAATGGCGTTCGCCTGTCGCCGCACCGACCGGTGCGGGCTCGTCCAGCGCTGCCAGTTCGCCGGGCGAGAGATCGATGTCCGATGCGACAACGTGTTCCTCAAGATATGCGATACGCCGGGTACCCGGAATGGGCACCATGTTGCGGCTCCACGTTCACGCGATGACGATTTGCGCAGGCGTGACACCATTCGACGCTGCGAGTGCGGAGACTCAGCCGACCAGCCGATGGCGGCACGCGCGACCCAGGCGCATACAGACGGATTCAGGCAATGCGTCCTATTGCCGTCTTTCAATCCGCCTTGCAAGCCGTTTCCTATCGACTAACATTTTCCGGTAGCGCCTGTTTGTCGGTTTGTCGGTCAGTCCCACTGAAACGGGAGATAAAAATGCCACAAGAAATCGACCCGCGCCGGCGTGGCTTTGCGCGCATGGCAGCCGGTGCGCTTGTTGCAGCGCAGTTCGAGATGCTGCAATCCGCTCACGCACAAAATGCGCCGTCGGCAACACCGCCGATGCCACCGATCAAGCCTGGAAGCCATTCGTCGTTCACGACGATCAAGCAGATCAAGGCCGGGTTGCTCAATGTCGGTTATGCGGAAGCGGGCCCGGCCGATGGCCCGCCGGTCATGCTGCTGCACGGCTGGCCATACGACATCCACAGCTTCGTCGACGTCGCCCCGGCGCTCGGCGCGCAGGGGTATCGGGTGATCGTCCCGTACCTGCGGGGCTACGGCTCGACCACCTTCCTGTCGGACCAGACGATGCGTAACGCGCAGCCGACGGCCGTTGCACTCGACATCATCGCGCTGATGGATGCGCTGGACATCCGGACGGCCCTGTTCGGTGCATTCGACTGGGGCGCGCGAACCGCCGATATCATTGCCGTGCTGTGGCCGGAGCGTTGCAAGGGGCTGGTATCGGTGAGCGGCTATCTGATCGGCAGTCAGAGCGCGGGAAAAATGCCGCTGCCGCCCGCCGGCGAGTTCCAGTGGTGGTATCAGTTCTATTTCGCGACCGACCGCGGCCGCGACGGCTACGAGAAGTACACCGAAGATTTCGTCAAGTTCATCTGGAAGCAGGCGTCGCCGAAATGGAACTTCGACGACGCGACCTTCGCGCGAAGCGCGCCGGCTTTCCGAAACCCGGATCACGTCGCCATTACGATCCACAATTACCGGTGGCGGCAGGGGCTTGCGGTGGGCGAGGCGAAGTACGACGAATACGAGCAGCGGCTTGCATCCGCGCCGCCGATCACGGTTCCGAGCATCACGATGGAAGGCGACGCGAACGGGGCGTTTCACGTGCCGCCGGCCGTCTATCGGGCGAAGTTCACCGGTAAGTACGAGCATCGCACGATCACCGGCGGTATCGGCCACAATCTGCCGCAGGAGGCGCCGCAGGCATTCGCCCAGGCGGTGGTCGACGTCGGGCGGTTCTGACCGGCAGGCTGCGCGGCGGTTCGTCCCGCCACTGCGTCATTGCGTGCGCACCGGCTCCGGCCGGTCGCGCAGGATCGCGAGCGACAGCGCCGCCAGCCCGCAGCTGGCGATGAGCATCAGCAACGCGCCCTTGCCGGCATGCACCATCACCCAGCCGCCAAGCGACGGAAACCCGAACGCGCCGATGAAATACGACGCGACGAACCAGGTCAGCACGCCATGCCGTTGCGCGTCCGGGCAATCGTTGACCGCCTGTGCCTGGATCACCGGATACATGAGGCCGTAGCCGGCGCCCAGCAGGACGGCCGCGACGGACTGCAGCGATGCGTGCGCGGCAGCGCCGAACATCGCGAGCGCGCCGAGCAGCATCAACATGAGCAGGCCCTTGGTCGCCGTTTCGGGGCGCGCCATCCTGACCCATCTGCCGAGCAGCCAGCGCGCGCTCACCACTGTCATCGTATAAACGCTGAAGAATGTGCCGGGCCGCGCCTGCGTGCCCTGCATCAGCGACATCTGGAACGTCATCAGGCCGGAGAACACGCAGGTGCCGAGCGCGATCATCGCGATCGGCGCGGCCGCCCGCGTGCGCGAGATCGTGCGCAGCTCGCGCACCCACCGGCCGCCGGCGACGGGGGCGGACGGACGCGGGCTCAGGCGGCCGAATGCTTCCAGCATCAGCGACGCGAGCGCGCACAGCGCGCCGACCGCGTAAAGCGTGTCGTCGATCGACCAGTGGAGCATGCGCATCGCATAGGCGGCAAACGCCGGGGATGCGCCGATTCCGGTCATCTGGAACGTCGCCGATCGAAAGAACCAGGTGCCGCGCTCCGCACCGCTGGTACGCTCGGCCAGCGACATCGGCGCGGCCAGGTGAAACGCGCCCCAGCCGAAGCCGACCAGGAAGCCGGACGGCAGGTCCGCGTAGGCCGCGCGCCCGACGAGCGCGAAGCCGACGATGCCGGCGCCGATGCACAGTGACGACAGCGCGGCGATCCGTGTGGTGCCGATCTGCTGCGAGAACCAGCCGACGAACGACAAACCGGCGAACGTGCCGACCGTCGCCGCGGCCAGTGCCGCGCCGGTATCGAGATCGCTGCCGCCGATCGCGCGAAAGCGCATCGACAGCAGGAAGGTTGCACCGTAGCCGCCCGCGGTGAGCAGGGTGCCGACGAGAAACAGCAACGCACTTTGAACACGCATGACAGCGATCCGGGGCGACGGCGACGGTCGAGGTGAATCGGCGATTGCGAGACAGTATGAACCAGGACCGATGCGGGATGCCCGCATTCGTGATGCCGCGGACGTGCCGTCGGCTTTTGTCCGACATGGCTCGAACACGCTCGTCCGAGCGCGCCGTTGCGCATCGAAAGGCCTGCATCGGCGGGGCTGCACGACGAGGTTGAATGCGTCGGGCCGGCACCGTTGCGCGCCGCGCGGCGCCTGGTTTTTTTCGACGCACGAGGCACCCGCGCGCACTTTGATTTCCCCTGTCCGCTGCACTAGATTCGAAACATTACGTGCCAGCGACTGCGCGAGGTGAAGCCATGACGCCGTGGGAGATCCAGGGAACCGAACTGATGAACTGCAATTGCTCATACGGTTGCCCCTGCCAGTTCAATTCGTTGCCGACGCACGGCAACTGCGAAGCGATGGGTGCGATTTCGATCGACAGCGGCCACTACGGCGACGTGGTGCTCGACGGTGTCCGGATCGCGGTCGTGTTCCAGTGGCCCGGGCCGATTCACGAAGGCCACGGCCGGTGCCAGCCGATCGTCGACGAGCGTGCGAGCCCCGCGCAGTGCGAAGCCGTGCTGAAGATCATGACCGGTCAGGACACCGATCCGTTCGCGACGATGTTTTCCGTGTTCGCATCGACGCTCGAGCAGGCCTACGAGCCGATCTTCGCGAAGATCGATTTCGACGTCGATGTCGATGCGCGGCGCGGCCGGATCAGCATCGACGGCGTGCTCGACATCGTCGGCGAGCCGATCCGCAATCCGGTGACGGGCGCCGAACATCGCGTGCGGATCGACCTGCCGCACGGCTTCGAATACGAGCTGGCCGAGATCGGATCCGGCACCGGCCGGTCGCACGGCCACATCCAGCTGGATCTCGAGCGGAGCTACGCGCAGTTCGCACGGCTGCACCTGAACAACCACGGGCTGATCCGGCATCGCGTCGCGGCATGATCCCCGTCGGCGAGCTGCTCGGACGCGAGCGCGTCGTCACGCTGCTCGGCATGACCGCGCTCGTCGGCGCGTGCTGGGCCTACCTGTGGACGGGGGCCGGCACCGGCATGTCGGCGCTGGACATGACGGCGGTCGCGCTGTTCCCGCATCGGCTGGCCGACGGCATGGGCGCCATGGATCCGTCGCTGGCGACCGTGATCGTGATGTGGTGGGTGATGATGATCGCGATGATGACGCCCGGCGCGGCGCCGGTCGTGCTGCTGTACCGGCGCGTGCTGCGGCATCACGATCGGGGCGATGCCGGGTCGGCATTCACGTCGACGTGCCTGTTGGCCGGCTATCTGGCCGTATGGCTCGCGTTCTCGGTCGGCGCGGCCGTGCTGCAGATGCTGCTGCAGCCCGCCGGCCTGATCTCCGGGATGATGCTGTGGTCGAAGAGCGCCGTGCTGTCCGCGATCGTCCTCGCGCTGGCCGGCGTCTATCAGTTCTCGCCGCTGAAACAGGCCTGCCTGCGGCAATGCCGGTCGCCGGTGCGGTTTCTCGCGACATACTGGCGCCCGGGCATCACGGGCAGCTTCCTGCTCGGCGCGCGCCACGGCGCGTATTGCGTGGGCTGCTGCTGGCTGCTGATGGCGCTGCTGTTCGTCGGCGGCGTGATGAACGTCGTGTGGATCGTCGCGTTGTCGCTGTTCGTGCTGGTCGAAAAGGTGCTGCCGGGCGGCGAGCGGGTCGGCCGCGCGCTGGGTGTCGTGCTGATCGGGTGGGCGGTCGCGACGTTGCTGGTGTAGCGGGTGCGTTCCATGCGTTACCCGCTGCAGCCGGGAGTCGGTCGATGAAGATTCGAAATATTGCCGTCGCCGTCCTCTGCGCGATGAACGTCGTCGCGACACCGGCGTATTCAGCCGGCAGCATGTCCGACATGAACATGGACATGGGCGACTCGAAGACGTCGGCGCCGGATGCCGCGCTGACCAACGCCGAAGTGAAACGGATCGATGCCGAGCACGGCATGGTGACGCTGAAGCACGGCGCGCTCCAGAACGTCGGGATGGCGCCGATGACGATGGCATTCAAGGCCGGCGACCCGGCGATGATCGCGTCGCTGCACGTGGGCGACAAGGTCAAGGTCCGGGTCGAGCGCGTGAACGGTGCGCTGACGATCGTGAAGCTCGTGCAACGACGGTAACGCTCGCGCAAGCAACCGCTTGCCGGGCAACTGTCACGGACCAGTCGCCAGCGCTAACCCGGTCCATCACCGGAATCGCGGCCGGCGTCTGCAAAATTCAACTCGACGCCATTCCCGGCCGGATCGGTGAAAAAGATCTGCAGCTGGCTCGTGACCGGCACGTACCGGCGCGCGTACCGGACCTGCGCGTCGACAAGACGCCGCTCCATGTCCGCGGCATTCGCGCACGAAAACGCCACATGGTCGAACGTATTGACGACGTGCGCCGGCCGCGCCTCGCCGGGCCGCGCTTCCGACAGGTGGAGGATCGCCTGCGCCCCCGCGTAGAGCCAGTAGCCGCTGCTCTGGAACGGCGGTCGATACCCGGGTTCGAGGCCTACGACGTTCACGTAAAAGTCGCGCAGCGTATCGAGCGTGGCCCGATCCGCGCGGAGGTTGTAATGATCGAATCCGATGACTGGCATGGCAGGTTGTCCGGTTCGCGCAAGCGGCGCATGGCACAGCATCGCGCAGCGCGGGGCATCCTGTCACCCCCGAACGCCTTTGACCGCCGCGGCCGGACGGGCGAGCCCGCGCGCCGGCAGCGGCGTCGACATCACGATCGACGTGCGCGTTTCGCCGTACAGATTGATGCGCTCGATCAGCTGTTCGAGATGCGCCATGCTGACGGCGACAAACCGCATCACGTAGGAATCCGCGCCGGTCACGTGATGGCACTCGACCACTTCGGGAATGGTCTCCAGCAGCTTCAGGAATTTCGCCTTCGCCGGCTGCGGCACCGTGATGCCGATCAGCGCGCTCACCGGGTAGCCGGCCGCGGCCGGATTGACCCGCGCCGTGTAGCCGTCGATCACGCCCGCCGATTCGAGGCGCTTCACGCGTTCCGTGACCGCCGGCACCGACAGGTGAACCTGGCGTGCCAGCTCCGTGTAGCTGATGCGGCCGTTGGCCTGCAGCAGCGCGAGTATTTTCCAGTCGAGTTCGTCCATCGCGGCGGAGTTTTTAAGGTGAAGCGGCTATTTTTCCTTAAAAACCGCCTTCAGCGGCGACCGGAGTTTCCCTACGATGACGATTCAACGCATTGCATGTCGCGAGGAGCCGGCCATGTTGTTCATCAAGTCCGTCGTGATGGGATTGTCGATCGCGGTGCCGGTCGGCCCGATAGGCATGCTGTGCATCCAGCGCAGCCTGAGCCGCGGCTTTCACGCGGGGTTCGCGACGGGCATCGGCGCCGCGTGCGCCGATGCGATCTACGGGCTGCTCGGCGCGCTGGGCGTCGCCGGCATCGTCACCGCGTTCCCGATGCTGACCGTCGCGCTGAAAATCGGCGGCGGCGCGTTCCTCGTGTGGCTGGCGTGGTCGATCGCGCGGCAGGCGCCGGCGGCGTCGACCGCATCGGCGGCGGTTCGAGACCTGCCGCGCACGACCGTGCTGCGCGATTTCCTGACGACTTTCGGCCTCACGCTGTCGAACCCGATGACGATCCTGTCGTTCGTCGGGATCTTCGCGGCGCTCGGCCCGCTGGCGGGCACGCATGAAGGCGCGATGGGGGCGGCCGTCGCGCTGATGGTCGCCGGCGTATTCCTGGGTTCCGCGACGTGGTGGCTGTGCCTGAGCAGCGCGACCGCCGCGTTGCGCACGAAGATGTCGCTGACGTTCATGCACCGGCTATCGCGCATGTCGGCCGTCGTGATCGCCGCGTTCGGCGCGATCCAGTTGATCGCGGGCGTGCGGGGCGTCGCAGGGGCGTGACGCGTAGCGCGGTGCGAGCGAACGCGATCTTGCGCTCGCGGCCGACGACATCCGGCACCCGTACACCCGTCGGCATCGCCACCCGCGCACCTGGGTGCCGATGCACCGACCACCCCGCTCAGAACGTATAGCTGACCTTGCCGAACGCCGTGCGGCCGAGCGTGTTGTAGCCGTACGCGGTCATGTACTGACGGTCGAACAGGTTCGACAGCGTGGCGGACACCGTCAGGTGCGCGTTGATCCTGTACGACGCGCGCAGGTTCACGCTCAGGTACGACGGCAGGTACGTCGTGTTGGCCGGATCGTCGAACGTCGTGCCGCCGTAGCTCAGCGACGCGCCCGTGCTCAGCGCGTGCAGATGGAATTCGTCCCACGTGTGGTCGACGTTCACGCTGACGGTCTGGCGCGGCCGGCGGTTGAGCCAGCTGTCGTTGGTCTCGTCCTGCGGATTCAGGATCCCGATCGCGACGCTGACCGGCGTATAGCGGCCGATCGTGCCCTTGTACGACAGGTCGATGCCGCGGATATGCGCACGGCCGATGTTGATCGGCGAGAACGTCGCGGGGTTGTACGCGATCAGGTTGCTGACGCGCGTGTCGTAGATCGCGGCGCTGAACGTGCCGTACGCGGTGTTCGCGTCGAGCGCGGCCTCGACCGAATCGCTGCGTTCCGGGCTCAGGTCCGGATTGCCGTAGCCCGGGTAGTACAGGTCGTTGAACGACGGCAGGCGGAACGCATTGCCGTACGACACGCGCGCCGTATAGACCGGCGTAATGGCCCACGACAGCGCGGCGTTGCCGGTGTTCACGGCCTTCCCGGCAATGATCTCGTGGCGGCCCGCGACGAACATCGTCACGCTGCCGAGCGTCGCCGACTGATGCAGCGAGAACGCGGAATCGTTGCGCGTCGGCACGCCGTCCGGCACGTCGACCGGCAGGAACGCCTGTTCGCGCGTGAAGTCGTACGCCACCTTCGTCTCGCCCGACAGCGGCAGGCCGAACAGATGGAAGCCGTGCGCCTGATGGGTCAGCGACGTCGACGAGCTGATGCGCTGCGAGTTGATCTGGTCGGTCGGGATGGCCGGGTCGCTCGCGTACAGGAACTGGCGATCGTTCGCATAACCGAACGACTGGTCGAATTGCGTGTCGGGGGTGACGTCGAGATGGAACGCGAGGCCCGTCGTCAGCTGATGATCGAGCTCGCGGTTCGCAAAGCCGGCGTTGTCATAGGACAGGTCGGAGCGGTGGTACAGCGCGAACGTCGAGATCGACCAGTTGTCGCGCGCATAGCCGAGGCGCGCATCGAGGTCCTGCGCGTGATACGGATTGCGGCCGTCTTCGTGGTAGGGCAACACGGGCCGCGTTGCGTCGATGCCCGCCGTGTTGTAGTCGTGCAGGCCGAGCGTGTAGGTGAGGCCACCCAGCGCGGCGAGCGGCCCCGTCGACGGCACGGTGCCCGACGTTCGCAACTGCGTGTCGAAGGTCTTGTTCGAGCCGCCGCCGAACGACACGGTGGTCTGGTTCGGCTGGCCGGCGGCGCGGCGCGTGAACAGCTGCACGACGCCGCCCATCGCGTTCGCGCCGAACGACGCGGCGGCCGGCCCCGAGATCACCTCGACGCGCTCGAACGCTTCGGTCGGCAGGTCGGCCCACGGCGCGATGCCGGTGGTCGGCGAGCCGATCCGGATGCCGTCGATGAACACCGCGACCTGGCTGGCCGACGAGCCGCGGATGCTGACCGACGCCGACGAACCCGGGCCGCCGTTCTGCGAGACGGTCACGCCCGGCAGCGTCGCGAGCGCCTGCGTGATGCTCGGGTCGCTCGGCGACAGCCGGTCGAGATCGGCGCGCGTGAGCACCTGCGTCGTCGCATAGCGCTGGTCGAACGACTCGGGCAGATGCCGCGTGTCGGTCACGCTGATCGTCGGCAGGTCGGCGCCTTCGGCGGGTTGGGGCGGCTGCGCGGGCGGCATGTCGCCGGCGGCGTGGGCGATCGGGGAGAGCAGCGCCGTGGCGGCGGACGTGGCGAGAAGGTGGCGAAGATTCATGAGGCAGCGAGGGTGATCGTGTTGCAGGTACGGCGAGCGTAAGCGGGTGGCGGCGAGTACCGCCTGGTTGTCGTTGGTCTATCGCGGGACCGGCCAGCGTGGGCGGCATTCACGCGTGTCGTCATGACGCGTGCCGCGCGACACGGCACGGCACACGCGTGCGGACACGCCGCGCGGACTGGCCGCGCAACGGCACGACGCTTCCGGCGTGGAAGCGGAGGCGGAAAGATCGGACATCCGAAGGGTCCTGAGGTCGGGCCGTCCATGCAACGGGGCGACCGCCAAAGGCGGTGCTGGCGCATCGGGACACCCCGCCCGGTGCGGCTGCTTGGACCTCGGGTCGATGGCAGGTCTCCTGGCTCGCGGGTCGCGATTCGCACCGGCCTTCCCGGTTTCCCAGTGGCATGGGGTGGTGCGGATTCGCCGCTCACAGTTGCGGGGGCAGCCGCAGATTCGAGGCACGGCCTCTCCTGCGTTCCCTTTTGATCCCGTTCCCGGGAACCATCAGCGCGCAAGCGTAATGGCGAGCGCGCCGGCGCGTCAATTATCGAAGTGCGCAGGGATGCGAAAAAACGTCAGTGTTCGTCGGATGCTTTCTAAATCATTTCAATTCGAGCCTTCGCACCGCGTTTCATGTCTGACGAAACGCACCGCCGGCGGCGCTGCAATCGCGCCGGAACCGGCTCGGCGCGATGCCCGTCCATCGCACGAACGCCCGCCGAAACGCTTCTTCGCCACCGAACCCGAGATGCGCGGCGATTCGCGCGACCGGCCAGTCCGACTCGCGCAGGCAGCGCCGCGCGACGTCGGCGAGGCACTGTTCGCGCAATGCGTGATAGCCGCTGCCTTCGGCCGCCAGCCGCCGCCGCAACGTCGCTTCGCTGACGCCGAGCCATGTCGCCAGCGCCGCGAGCGCGGGCAGCGCCTGTTCGCGCGCGAGCGCCGCATCGAGAAAGCCGCGCACCTGCTGCGCCCATGACACGACGGCCGGCGCGGCATCGATCAGCCCAAACGGAAAATCGACGAGAAACGCGGCCAGCTCGCCCGGCTGGCGGATCACGCGTGCATCGAGCCGCACCGCGTCGAACGCGAAGCCGTAGGTCTTGCGGCCGACGTCGACCGGCGCGTTGAACAGCCCGAGCAGCGGCATTGCGTCTTCGCGGCGCGGATGGCCGAGCCAGACTTCGTCCGGCCGCAGCGGCTGCCCGATCAGCCAGCCGAACAGTTGCAGATAGCAGAACAGCCCCGTCAGGTCGACGAGGCACGCGGCGGGGCTGCGCGTGCGGCGCAGCGAATCCATCCGGAACGTCGCGCGTCCGTCGCGCACCGCGAGCGACAGCGCGCCGGCGCGCGGCGTCAGCATCTCGCAGAACTCGGCGGCGCAGCGGATCGCGTCGGCGAGCGTCGCGCAACTGAGCAGGCACCGGCACATCAGGTCGACTTCCTGCTTGCGCATCGGCGGATGGCCGTCGCCGCGCGCGACCTGCGCCTCGAGCCGCTCGATCGCGTCGCGGTACAGCGCGACGAAGCCGCCGTGTGTCGTCGTCGACGCAGCAGCAACGGCAGGCGGCGCAGGCCGTTGCGCCGGCGGCACGCCGCTGCGCGCCAGTTCGTCGAGCAGACGGGCACCGAAGCCCGGCAGCACGCGGCCGCGTGCCGGCAATGCGCGCTGTTTCATATGTCTCCCGGTTTGAGCGTCCTGACAGGGGCCGGTGAGCGCGCCGGTAGGGGTTCGCCGACCGCCGCCACGCAAGAATGCTACTCACGCCGGCCGCTTCCGGCCTCGCCGGAACGGCGTAGGCGGCCGGCATCGCATCCCGCCACGAACCACCCGAGACGACCCGCGAATGATTCAGATCGTAGACGAAATCACCCTCGCGCCCGAGCGCATTCCCGACGTGCTGGCGCTGCTGCGCGACCGCTATTTGCCGGGCCACGCGGCACGCGGACTGACGGCGGCCGGCCGCTGGGTGTCGCCGCCCGTCGCGGTGCCGGGGCAGCCGAGCACGCTGTGGCTGACGTGGCAGGTCGCCGATGCGCCGTCGTACTACCGGATTCGCGCGTTGACCGACGGCGACGTGGTTGCGTTCTGGATGGCCGTCGACGCACTGTGCGACGCCCGCCGCCGCCATGTGATGACGGATGCCGATGCGCCGCTGTCCGCACTGACGGAGATCGACCATGCGGCATGACACGGCTCAGATATTCGTTTCGGCGACCGGCGATGCCGGCGCATTCGAGCACGCGTTGCGCGATGCCGCGCAGGCGTTGCCCGGCGCGACCCGCGTGGCGCTCGCGCGCAATCTCGACGGCTGCTGGGGCGCGGGCGACTACACGCTCGACGTGCTGCGCGACGAACGGGCGACCGGCCACGCGACGGATTTCGCCGCGCTGGCCGGCCTGCCGGGCGTCGTGCGGATCGACGGCGCGGCGTGTCATGCGATCGGCGGCGGCCTGCGCGAACCGGCGCTGCGCGACGGCGTATGGCGCACGCTGATGCTGCGCGTGCGGCCCACGGCCGGCGAAGCGCAGGTGGGCGATCTCGAGCGCGAACTGCTGCGCATGCCGGCATTCATGCCCGGGATCCGCAACTGGCGGCTGAGCCGGATCGTGACGCCGGGCATGTGGACCCACGTCTGGCAACAGGAATTCGCGCACGTCGGCGATCTGCTCGGCGAATACCTGCTGCATCCGTATCACTGGGGCTGGGTCGACCGCCGCTTCGACGCCGAAAGCCCCGACTGGACGGTCGAGGCGATCTCGCACGCGTTCTGTCCGCTCGCGTCGAGCCTGCTGGCCGACACGGCGGCGTGACGCGCGACGCGCACGCGACCCGCCGCAATGCAAACGACAACACCGGAGACACCACCATGCGAGCCTTGCTGATCGACCGCGTCGGCCATTCCGACGCGCTGCGACTGGCCGACGTTCCCGCCCCGAAGCCGGGCCCCGGCGATGTGCTGATCCGCGTCGCGTACGCGGGCGTCAATCCCGCCGACTGGAAATGCCGCGAAGGCTATCTCGGCGCGTTCATGCAAATGACGTTTCCATTCGTGATCGGGTTCGACGCGGCAGGTGTGGTGGCGGCGGTCGGCGACGGCGTCGAAGGTGTCGCGCCCGGGATGCGCGTATTCGCGCAGACCGACGTCGGCGCGGGGCGCTGGGGCGCGTATGCGGAATACGTCGCGGTGCGGCACGACTCGGTCGTGCGCCTGCCCGACGCGGTCGGCTTCGCGGAAGCGGCCGCCACGCCGACGCCCGCGCTGGCCGCATGGGCCGGCCTGTTCGACGACGGCGGGCTGCGGGCCGGGCAAACCGTGCTCGTGCACGGCGGCGCGGGCGCGGTCGGCACCTTCGCGATCCAGCTTGCCGCCCAGGCCGGCGCACGCGTCGTGGCGACGTGCTCGGCGCGCAACCGCCCGAGCGTCGAAGCGCTCGGCGCGGCGGCGAGCATCGACTATCGCGCGCAGGACATCGCGACGGCCGTGCGGGCGTGGGCGCCCGGCGGCGTCGATCTCGTGCTCGATGCGGTCGGCGGCGACACGCTGCCCGCCGCACTCGACCTGCTGGCGCCGGGCGGCACGCTCGTGACCATCATGACGCTCGCGCCCGGCGATGCGCAGCGGCTGGCCGCGACGGGCGCGGAGGCCGCGCGGCGCGGGCTGCGCACCGCGATGACCTACAGCCGGATGCCGAGCGGCGCCACGCTTTCATCGATCGCCGAGCGGCTCGGCATGCGCACGCTGCGCGTGCCGCGCTTCGACAGTTTTCCGCTCGAACAGGCGGCGCGCGCGCTCGACCTCGTTCAAACGGGCGACGCGAAAACCAAGTTCGTGCTGCACGTTGCGGATATCGCGGGCTGACGCATAACGCTCCCCGACACACCATCACCTACACCGGAGACATCATGACCGACCACCGAACCGCGACGCTCGCGGGCAAATGCGCGCTCGTGACCGGCGCGAGCCGCGGCATCGGCCGCGCGATCGCGCAGCGCCTCGCAGCCGAAGGCGCGACCGTCGTCGTGACGGCGCGCAGCCTCACGCACTCGGCGACGACCGCCGGCACGCTCGCCGAAACGGTCGCGCTGATCGAGCAGGCCGGCGGCCGCGCGATCGCACTCGCGGCCGACCTGTCGAAGCCGGCCGAGCGCGATGCGCTCGTCGCGCGCGCGGCCGAGGCGGCCGGCGGCCTCGACATCCTCGTGAACAACGCGGGCGTGGCCGACTACGCGTGCGTCGACGCGATGCCGATGACGATGTTCGACGCGACGATCGAACACTACCTGCGCATTCCGTTCGCACTGAGCCAGGCCGCGATTCCGCTGATGCGCGCGCGCGGCGCCGGCTGGATCGTGAACGTCGGCTCGGTCACCGCGCTCGCACCGCTGCGGCCGTTCGACGACTTCGCGCGCGCGGGCGGCGCGACCGTCTATGCGGCGGTCAAGGCCGCGCTGTCGCGTTTCACGCAGGGGCTCGCAGCCGAACTCGAAGCCGACGGCATCGCGGTGAACCTGGTCGCGCCGAGCACCGCGATCCGCACGCCGGGCGCGGCCCGCTATATCCCCGAAGGCTATCCGACCGAGGACGTCGCGTATCTGGCGGAAACCGCGCTCGCGCTGTGCAGCCTGCCGGCGCGCGAGCGCACGGGCCTCGTCACGCACAGCCTGCATTTTCCGATGTCGCAGGCGCTCGCGGTGCGCTCGCTCGACGGCCGCACGCCGTTGCCGCCGCCCGAGATTCCGGCGTACGCGCATCCCCATATCGACCCGGCAGGACTGTGACATGACGAACCCGATTCGCTTCGACGGCGGCACCGCCGTGATCACCGGCGCGGCCAGCGGCATCGGCAGCGGGCTCGCGCGCCACGCGGCCGCGCTCGGGATGCGCGTGGTGCTGGCCGACCTCGACCCGGCGAAGCTCGACGCGTTCGCCGCGACGCTCGACACCGACGTGCTGTGCGTGCCGACCGACGTGAGCCGCCCGGAAGCCGTCGACGCGCTGGCCGACGCCGCCTGGCGGCGCTTCGGCGGCGTCGACCTGCTGTTCAACAACGCGGGCGTGATGGCGACCGGCTTCAGCTGGGAAATCACGCCGGAGCGCTTCGAGCGCAGCGTCGCGATCAACGTGCACGGCGTGATGAACGGGATCCGCAGCTTCGTGCCGCGCATGCTCGAGCGCAACGTGCCGGCGCGCGTCGTCAATACCGCGTCGGTCGGCGGGTTCCTGCCGAGCCCGCTGATGTCGCCCTACTCGGCGACGAAATTCGCGGTGGTCGCGCTGACCGAATCGCTGTACGGCGAACTGAAGATGCTCGGCGCGCCGGTCGGCGTGTCGCTGCTCGCGCCGGGCCCGGTGCAGACGGGCATCTTCAACGACCCGTTCGGCGCCGCGCACGACCGGCCCGAAGTACAGGGCTTCGTCGATACGATGCGCGCGATGCTGAACGCGCATGGGCTCACGCCCGACGCGTTCGCGGCGCGCGCGTTCGACGGCATTCGCGACGGGCGCTACTGGCTGATTCCACAGCCGGAGACGCTCGACGGCGCGCTGCAGCGGCGCACCGCGGACATCCTCGCCGCGCGCGATCCGTCGCTGCCGTCGTTGTGATGGCGTGACGCGGGCCGGCCGACCGACGCGGCCGGCTCACGCAGCGTGACCCGCGTTACATATGCATGCCGCCGTGCGTGCGGCCGCTCGGGTCGCCGCCGCGATCGGGCGGCGTATTGTTCTGATCGATCTTCGCGAGCACGAAGCCGGCATGCGGCAGCGCGGCGGGCGAACGGTGGGCTGCCTGCGCGACCGAGGCGTGCGGTGCGTGCAGCAGCGTGGCGGGAAAACCGGATGACGTCACGCCCGGTTGAGCGAACGCCGAAAGGGATGCTGCCGCGAGGGCGGCGGCGACGATCGCGTGCGTGTTCATGGTGACTCCTTCTTCACGACTGACTGCGGGACAACGCATTCAGTCTAGGGCGCGAAACTTAACGCGGCGTGAAGGAGCGGCGGCGCGCGGATGACAGGATGTTCATGCGGTCATCCGCGCGCCGCGACGCATTACGCGGAGGCGGACACCAGCGCGCAGAAGTTCTCGAGATCGACGTTGCCGCCGCTGATCACGATGCCGACGCGCTTGCCTTGCAGTTCGTCCTTCATCCGGCGCGCGGCCGCGAACGACAGGCAGCCGGTCGGCTCGACGACAATCTTCATACGGGTCGCGAAGAAGCGCATGCAGTCGACCAGCTCCGCGTCGGTCGCGGTCAGGATGTCGTCGACGTCGCGCCGCAGGATCGGGAACGTCAGGTTGCCGAGGTGCTGCGTCTGCGCGCCGTCGGCGATCGTGCGCGGCGTGTCGATATGGACGATCGACCCGGACCGGAACGATTGCTGGCCGTCGTTGCCGGCTTCCGGCTCGACGCCGTACAGCTTCGCATGCGGCGACAGCGCGCGCGTCGCGAGCGCCGTGCCCGACAGCAGGCCGCCGCCGCCGAGCGGCGTGAAGACCGCGTCGAGCGGCCCGACTTCGTCGAACAGTTCCTTCGCCGCCGTGCCCTGGCCCGCGATCACGTCCGCGTGGTCGTAGGGCGGCACCAGCGTGAGCCCGTGTTTTTCCGCGAGTTCGCGGCCGATCTGCTCGCGGTCCTCGGTATAGCGGTCGTAGGTCACGACGTTGCCGCCGTAGCCGCGCGTCGCGGCCATCTTCGCGGCCGGCGCGTCCTGCGGCATCACGATCGTCGCGGGGATGCCGAGGATGCGCGCCGACAGCGCGATCGCCTGCGCATGGTTGCCGGACGAGAACGCGACGACGCCGTGGCGCCGCTGCGTCGCGTCGAAGCGCGACAACGCGTTGAACGCGCCGCGGAACTTGAACGCGCCCATGCGCTGCAGGTTCTCGCACTTGAAGAACACCTGCGCGCCGAGCGCTTCGTCGATCGTGC
This sequence comes from Burkholderia sp. Bp8986, assembly GCF_003854225.1. Lineage (NCBI taxonomy): Bacteria > Pseudomonadati > Pseudomonadota > Betaproteobacteria > Burkholderiales > Burkholderiaceae > Burkholderia > Burkholderia sp. Bp8986. The sequence goes on from NZ_QTQM01000010.1 coordinate 78,199, forward strand.
GCGACGTCATCACGGGCGTGCGGTGCGCGTGGCCATCGAGCCGCGCCGCGGCGGCCGCAACGTCGTCGTAGGTGGGGAGGGTCGGAGTGTTCATGAGTCGCTCGTCGGAAGAGTCAGTCAACAGGTAAGCGGGGCGCGCCGCGGGCACGCGTCATTTCGCATCGTTGTATACAGTGGCGCGCGACACGCCGAGGTGCTGCGCGACGATTTCCATCGCGCGGCGCACCTCGAGGAAGCCGTCCGCTTTCAGCGTTTGCATCAGCTCGCGGCGCTGGTCGGTCTTCAGCTCGCGCGGCGTGGTCGCGAGGCGCGTCGCGAACGCGTCGATGCGCTGCCGGATCGCGTCCGCGCCGGCCGGGTCGAGCGTTTCGGCGACCGGCGCGCCTTCGGTGCTGCAGAACTGGTTCAGCATCCCCTGGAAGCCGCGGAACAGCGTGACGTCCGCGTTCAGGCACAGCGCGGCCACATAGCGGCCGCCCGAGTCCTTGATGCCGATCGACGTGCTTTTCGCGGTGCGGCCGTCGGCGAAGCGGTTCGCGTAGTTCGCGAGCACCTGGGGGAAGTCGTCGTCCGCGATGCGGGCGAGCCCGAGTTCGGTCGCCGGATCGCCGATCGCGCGGCCCGACAGGTTGTTGTGGATCGCGAGGATCGCGTGCTCCGGCGTGCGCAGGTCGTGCACGACGACTTCGGTGAACGGCGCGAACATCGCGCCGAGCCCTTCGGCGATGCGCAGCACCTGCTCGATCAGCGACGCCTGTTCCGACTGCGGCCTGGGGCGGGGCGTGGTCATGCGCCGGCCTCGAGCACGGGCGCGCCGGTCGTTTCCGGCCGCGTGATGTCGGCCAGCAGCGGGCGGGCGATCCGCACGTAGTCGGACGCGTCGAGCACGACCGAGCGGTCGAGGCGGCCTGCGTTGAACGCGATTTCGTCGTTGAGTTCGATCAGGGCAGGGTCGACGACGAGCGTCACGTTCGCGTCGAACACGAACGGCGGCACGGCGCCCATCACGCAGCGCGTGACCGCGGCGGCGAGTTCGGGCGGCGCGAGCGTCGCCTTGCGGCGGCCGACCGCGTCGGCGACCTTGCGGAAGTCGATCTTCAGGTGGCCGGGGATCACCGCGAGCGCGGTGGCGTCGCCGCCGTCCTTGAACGTGCAGAGCATCGCTTTCGCGCCCTGTTCGGGACGCGTGCCGCGAAGCGCGGCGATCGCGTCGGATTTGCCTTCGGCCGGGTGATCGAGCACGCGGAACCGCGCGCCCGAGGTGTTCAGCAGTTCGCACAGCGCGTCGAAGACGGGGTAGTCGCTCATGGGGTTCCAGGCAGGAGGGCGCGCATCGCGGTACGCGGGAACGGCGCCTGTCGGTTCGCCGTCGATGGATTGTCCAAGTATAGACGTTTTGTCATGTCGGTGGCAAAAGCGCGAAACATGAATCGCCGAGCCTGTCCTCCCACCAACTGCCGAAAGGCCGTTTCATATCGCGGAATGTGCGCCGAATTCCGGCCGCATCGTCTTCCCGCCGCTTGAAAACCTGTTTTGCATCGCAAAACGCGTTACTTATCTCATTGAAAAACAAGAAGAATTTATATCTTATGTCTTATATAAGAGTTGCTCGACAGTGCGTCGCGGGGCGTTACCATTGAGTCCATGCAGTTCGCTTCGTCACACGGAGCGGGCACGCTGAACCCTTTACTCAAATGCGCTTCGTTCCCAGGAGATTGACATGTCCCAATATCAAGACGACATCAAGGCAGTGGCTGGCTTGAAGGAAAACCACGGCAGCGCGTGGAATGCCATCAGCCCCGAGTATGCGGCCCGCATGCGTGCCCAGAACAAGTTCAAGACGGGGCTCGACATCGCGAAGTACACCGCGAAGATCATGCGCGCCGACATGGCCGCGTACGATGCCGACCCGGCCAAGTACACGCAGTCGCTGGGTTGCTGGCACGGCTTCATCGGCCAGCAGAAGATGATCTCCATCAAGAAGCACTTCAACAGCACCGAACGCCGTTACCTGTACCTGTCGGGCTGGATGGTCGCCGCGCTGCGCTCGGAGTTCGGCCCGCTGCCGGACCAGTCGATGCACGAAAAGACCTCGGTCAGCGCGCTGATCCGCGAGCTGTACACGTTCCTGCGCCAGGCCGATGCACGTGAACTCGGCGGCCTGTTCCGCGAGCTGGACGCCGCCAAGGACGCCGCTGCCAAGGCCGCGATCCAGGAAAAGATCGACAACCACGTGACGCACGTCGTGCCGATCATCGCCGACATCGACGCCGGTTTCGGCAACGCTGAAGCGACCTACCTGCTGGCCAAGCAGTTCATCGAAGCGGGCGCGTGCTGCATCCAGATCGAGAACCAGGTGTCCGACGAGAAGCAGTGCGGCCACCAGGACGGCAAGGTCACGGTGCCGCACGAGGACTTCCTCGCGAAGATCCGCGCGATCCGCTACGCGTTCCTGGAACTGGGCGTGGACGACGGCATCATCGTCGCCCGTACCGACTCGCTCGGCGCCGGCCTGACCAAGCAGATCGCCGTGACCAACGCGCCGGGCGACCTGGGCGACCAGTACAACGCGTTCCTCGACTGCGAGGAACTGTCGGCCGACCAGCTGGGCAACGGTGACGTCGTCATCAAGCGCGACGGCAAGCTGCTGCGTCCGAAGCGCCTGCCGAGCAACCTGTTCCAGTTCCGCGCCGGCACGGGCGAAGCACGCTGCGTGCTCGACTGCATCACGTCGCTGCAGAACGGCGCCGACCTGCTGTGGATCGAAACCGAAAAGCCGCACATCGCGCAGATCGGCGGCATGGTCAGCGAAATCCGCAAGGTCATCCCGAACGCGAAGCTGGTGTACAACAACAGCCCGTCGTTCAACTGGACGCTGAACTTCCGTCAGCAGGCATATGACGCGCTGAAGGCCGCGGGCAAGGACGTGTCGGCCTACGACCGCGCGCAGCTGATGAGCGTCGAGTACGACGAGACCGAACTGGCCAAGCTCGCCGACGAGAAGATCCGCACGTTCCAGGCCGATGCATCGCGTGAAGCCGGCATCTTCCATCACCTGATCACGCTGCCGACGTATCACACGGCCGCGCTGTCGACCGACAACCTCGCGAAGGAATACTTCGGCGACCAGGGCATGCTCGGCTACGTGGCCGGCGTGCAGCGCAAGGAAATCCGCCAGGGCATCGCGTGCGTCAAGCACCAGAACATGTCCGGCTCGGATATCGGCGACGACCACAAGGAATACTTCAGCGGCGAAGCAGCGCTGAAGGCGGCGGGCAAGGACAACACGATGAACCAGTTCTCGTAATCGTCATACCCGCGGCACGACGCCAACCCGTTCATGACGGGTTGGCGTTTTTTTTATCCGCGTTTTATCCGCGCACCGCCTTCACGACGTACTGGCTCGTCGGCACCACGTCGATCTTGTCGAAGTCGATGAAGCGTCCGCAGCTGTCCATCATCTCCGCGACGTTGCGCTGGAATTTCTCCTCGTCGCCGACCGCATCGAAGAACGCGTACGGATCGGTCATCGCCGCGGCCGGGAAGCACTCCTCGACGATCGCGTCGTAGCCGGGCGCCGCATGCGTGAGCGCGCGTACGACCACGTTCTGCACGTACAGGAAGTTATCCTGAGTATCGATCGCGACGCGCGTGTGATGGCCGTGCCACACATCGAGCCACGCTTCGTGCGTGAGGCGCGGCGGGCGCTTCAGGAACGCGAGCTGAGAGAAGCCGCTGGTGCGCTCGCCGGGCCGCGCCGGAAAGCGCGTGTTCGGAATCGGCTGCGATTCGGTGACCAGATACGCGGCCATGTGCGGGACGGCCGCGCGCACCGCGTCGTCGAACGGCTGGCGGAACATCGGGTTCGCACTGTCGATCCATACCGCGACGATGCCGTCGATGCCCGGGTGCGTGTTGGTCTGCTTGAGGCCGGCGGCCGGCGCGACGTCGGCGTCGGCGACGTTCACCTGCACGCCGTGCGCGCCGAGCGACAGCAGCTTGTCGGCGAGCTGCGCGCGCACGCTGCGGCTCCACGGCTCGGGCGCGGCCTGCGCGTCGCGCCACAACACGTAAATGACTTTCTCCATTGCTCCGGCTCCAGGGGGGAATGACGGGATCGGCGGCGCTGCCGCCGGGTTTCAGGAAGCGTTGACGGCCGAATCGGCCGGGCGCGTTGCGTCGTGCGCGTGCGGCGCGAAGCGGTTCGCGGTCAGCGTGAACGACGGCGGAATCGGCGACGTGACGGTTTCGAACAGGCGCTCGTGACGCGTCGCGTGAATGCGCCACACACCGTCGTGCTTCACGTACTGGTCGTCGTAGAACGCGGTGCCGTGCACCAGGTAGTCATCCTCGAGATTGATCGCTTGATCCTCGAGAAACCACACGCCGCACGCGTGACCGGCGGACACCAGCGTGAGCTCGGGATGATGGCCGTGATGCATCGTCAGGAAGGTCGGCTTGCCGATCAGCGCACGCAGGCTCGACACGAACGCGTCGCGGCCGTCGTACGCATAGCGGCCGCCTTGCAGGCGCACCTCGCAATCCTCCGTCACGCATTGTTCGAGCAACGCCCAGTCGTGCGTGTCGATCGCGCGGAAATACCGGTACTTCAGCTGGCGGATCTGCTCGTGCTCGTAGAGCGTGCGGGTCGTCTCGTCCATCGCCGTGTCTCGTGGTGGTGTCCTCCGATCTTAGGAACGAAGCCACTCATGTCACATCGTCTGTTCGGACGAACGCCGCGACGGCCGCGTGCATCTCCGCCTCCACGGACCATCGAGGTTCATCCAAACAGGTGATGGCCGGCCATTCGTGCGGCTGTAACGTGGCGTCGACGCGGCTTCGATCCGCGCACACGAGACCAAGGAGACGGCATGACCCCGATCGAACGAATGGAAGTGCGCGTGCGCAGGCTCGAGGACGCCGACGCGATTCGCCAGCTGAAGGCCCGCTACTTCACGTGCTGCGACCGGAAGGATCCGCAAGGGATGCGCGATTGTTTCGCGCCAGGCACCGTGCACATCGACTATGGCCGGATCGGCACGTTCGAGCATCGCGACGCGCTCGTCGACGTGTTCGAGCGGCTCGGCTGCCACCCGCACATCGTCGAGATGCACCACGGCGTGAATCCGCACATCACCGTGCTCGACGACACGCATGCGCGCGGCACGTGGGGGCTGCATTACCAGATGCTCGACACCGATGCGCGCACGCTCACGCAGCTCGGCGCGACCTACGACGATGAATACCGGAAGGTCGACGGCGAATGGAAAATCGCGGCCACGCGTTGCGTCGTCACGTCGACGCTGTCGGCCCGCTACGACGGCGATGCGCCTGGCGTGCTGTTCGCCGGCGCGCAGCCGCCTGCTGCATAACGAAACGACGCGCGCTCCCCGCGCCGGTCGAGAACATTCCCCCAGGAGACATCGAACATGACACAGAACCACGAGGCGCCGGTCGCCGTCGTGACGGGCGCGTCGCGCGGCGCAGGCAAGGGCATCGCGCGCGCGCTCGGCGCGGCCGGCATGACCGTCTACGTGACGGGCCGCTCGCAGAACGAAGGCGATGCGCCGCTGCCCGGCACGATCCACGAGACCGCGCGCGAGATCGACGCGCTCGGCGGCCGCGGGATCGCGGTCGCGTGCGACCACGCGGACGACGCGCAGGTGAAGGCGCTGTTCGAGCGTGTCGAACGGGAAAGCGGGCGGCTCGACATCCTCGTCAACAACGCGACGTACCTGCACGACCAGCTGATCCTGCCGGGCCCGTTCTGGGAGAAGCCGCTGGACCTCGTGAACATCCTCGACGTCGGGCTGCGTTCGGCCTATGTCGCGAGCTGGCATGCCGCGCCGCTGATGGCGAAGCGCCGCAGCGGGCTGATCGCGTTCACGTCGTCGTTCGGCGCGAGCTGCTACATGCACGGCGCCGCGTACGGCGCGCAGAAATCCGGCGTCGACAAGTTCGCGAAGGACATGGCGGTCGACCTGAAGCCGTTCGACGTCGCGGCCGTGTCGATCTGGATGGGGCCGCTGCGCACCGAGCGCACGACGCGCGTGTGGGACGAGCATCCGGACCTCTACAAGGAATTCTCGCTCGTCGCCGAAAGCCCCGAATTCACCGGCCGCGTGATTCACGCGATCCATGCCGATCCGCAGCGCATGGCGCTGTCCGGGCAGGTGCTGGTCGGCGCGGAAGCCGCGCTGCAATACGGCATTGCCGATCTCGACGGCAAACAGCCGCCGTCGTATCGCGAACTGCTCGGCGGCCCCGTGCAGGCGCATCCGGCAATTGTCGCTTAAGGAGCGCGCATGGGCATGCTCAAGGGCAAGGTCGCGCTCGTGACGGGCGCGGGGCAGGGCGTCGGGCAAGGCGTCGCGCACGCGCTCGCGGCCGAAGGCGCGCAGGTGGCGGTGGTCGGCCGCACGCGCGACAAGCTGGTCGCGACGTGCGATGCGATTCGCGCACGCGGCGGGGTCGCGGAGCCGTTCGTGTGCGACGTGATGGACGCCGCGCAGATCGTGCAGTGCGTCGACGCCGTGGTCGAGCGTTTTCGCGGCGTGCAGATCCTGATCAACAACGCGCAGGTCGTACCGCTCGGCCGCCTGCTCGACGTGACCGACGCGGATTTTCTCGCGGGCCTCGAATCGGGGCCGATCGCCACGCTGCGGATGATGCGCGCGTGTCATCCGCATCTGAAGGGCGATGGCGTGATCGTCAATTTCGCATCGTCGGCCGCGGTGCGCTGGGACACGTCGGGTTACGGCGCCTATGCGGCAACCAAGGAAGCGATTCGTGCGCTCACGCGTGCGGCGGCATGCGAATGGGGCGCCGACGGCATCCGCGTGAACGCGGTCGCGCCGCATGCGCTGTCGCCGGGGCTGAAGGGCTGGGTCGACGCGAACCCGGACGAGGCCGCCGCGTTCTTCCGCACGATCCCGCTCGGCCGCGTCGGCGACTGCGAGCAGGACATCGGGCGCGCGATCGTGTTTCTCGCGAGCCGTGACGCGGCCTACCTGACGGGCGCGACGCTGCCGCTCGACGGCGGGCAGGCGTACTGGGGCTGACGGCTGGCGCGGGATCGCCGCGTCGTCGTCAGCTCGTGATCGGCCGCGCACCGGCGTGCGGCCGGGCGTGGCGGCCAGCAAACGGAACCGGAACCGGAACTGAAATCGAAACGCATCGAAGAGAGAACGACATGAGTCGACTGGAAGGAAAGGTAGCGATCGTCACGGGCGGCGCGCGCGGAATGGGCGCGGCGACGTGCAGGCTGTTCGTCGAAGAGGGCGCGCGCGTCGTGATCGCCGACGTGCTCGACGCGGAAGGCGAGGCGCTTGCGCGCGAGCTCGGCGACGCCGCGCGCTTCATGCGGCTCGACGTGGCCGACGAAGCAAACTGGCAACGCGTGGCCGACGCGACCGTCGAGCAGTTCGGCCGCATCGACGTGCTCGTCAACAACGCGGCGGTGCTGATGTTCGGCGCGATCACCGAGTTGTCGAAACGCGATTTCGAGCGTGCGGTGTCGATCAATCTTGTCGGCACGTTCGTCGGCATCCATACGATCGCGCCGCGCATGATCGCGCAAAAGCGCGGGTCGATCGTCAACATTTCGTCGGTGGACGGGCTGCGCGGCGTGAATGCGCTGGCCGCCTACGTCTCGAGCAAATGGGGCGTGCGCGGGCTGACGAAGGTGGCGGCGCTCGAACTCGGCCACCAGGGCGTGCGCGTGAATTCGATCCATCCCGGTGGCGTGAACACCGCGATGTCGAACCCGACGGGCGCACCGCTCGACGAAGTCAACAAGCACTACACGCACGTGCCGCTGCAGCGTGTCGGCTTGCCTGAGGAAATCGCGCGCGCGACGCTGTTTCTCGCGAGTGACGAAGCGTCGTACTGCAACGGCGCCGAGCTGTCGGTCGACGGCGGGATGGCGGCGGGCGCGTATTACCCCGGATTGCCCGGCGCGCCGTTTTGAGCGGTAGCGTACACAACGCGTGCGCGACGGATGTTTGTGTACGCAACCTAATTCAGGGTTTGCCTGAGTAGCGAAAACGTGAATTCGGACGGCGACGGTTCGGGTGCATCGCATGCGAACGTGTCGCGCCGATTTTGCGCTTTTGCGAAACCCTTGCCGGACGGACGTTCCAGCCGTTTCGTCCCCAAAGCGCACACGGCGGCGCAAAAAAAGGACCTGCCGGCAAGCGGCGTGCCGGCGCGTCGACACAGTTGTTTCTTGTTGCAACGCAACGCCAGCCCAATAACGGCGATGGTATGCTGGCCGATATGGAGTTGTACGGCAGGTTGCTTGCATGGCGAAACTCGCGTTCGCACACTCATACGAGACATCACATTCTCTCGCCCGCATCGCGGCATCGACACGCGCTCCGCTCGCGCGTCCCGCCTTGCGCGTCGCTTCAACCTGCGCTCCGACCGCATTCCCCATCTCGCGGGCTCGCCCCGCATCCCCCATCCCCGCCCAATAATCTGGAGACATTCCCATGTCGCAAAACTCTTTGGCCGAAGCGACGCACGGCCCGCTGATCGCTCCCCCGGCATACGTCAAACATCGCAAGCTGATCGACTGGGTATCGCGGATCGCGGCGCTGACGGAGCCCGAGCGTGTCGTCTGGTGCGACGGCTCGCAGGAAGAAAACGACGCGCTGTGCCAGGCGATGGTCGACCAGGGCACGCTCACGCGCCTGAATCCGGCGAAGCGCCCGAACTCGTATCTCGCGCAGTCCGATCCGTCCGACGTCGCGCGCGTCGAGGACCGCACCTTCATCTGCACCGAATCGCCCGACGACGTCGGCCCGACCAACAACTGGATCGCGCCGGAAGAAATGCGCGAGACGCTGAACGGCCTGTTCCGCGGCTCGATGCGCGGCCGCACGCTGTACGTCGTGCCGTTCTCGATGGGCCCGCTCGGTTCGCCGATCGCGCACGTCGGCGTCGAGCTGTCCGACAGCCCGTACGTGGCCGTGAACATGCGGATCATGACGCGCATGGGCCGCGAGGTGTATGACGTGCTCGGCGAGGACGGCGAATTCGTGCCGTGCGTGCACAGCGTCGGGCATCCGCTCGAAGCGGGCCAGAATGACGTGCCGTGGCCGTGCAACCCGGTCAAGTACATCGTGCATTTCCCCGATACGCGTGAAATCTGGAGCTTCGGCTCCGGCTACGGCGGCAACGCGCTGCTCGGCAAGAAGTGCTTCGCGCTGCGCATCGCGTCGACGATGGGCCGCGACCAGGGCTGGCTCGCCGAACACATGCTGATCCTCGGCGTGACGTCGCCGGCCGGCAAGAAGTATCACGTCGCGGCCGCGTTCCCGTCCGCGTGCGGCAAGACCAACTTCGCGATGCTGATCCCGCCGCAGGGCTTCGACGGCTGGAAGGTCACGACGATCGGCGACGACATCGCGTGGCTGAAGCCCGGCCGCGACGGGCGCCTGTATGCGATCAACCCGGAAGCCGGCTTCTTCGGCGTCGCGCCGGGCACCGGCGTGAAGACCAACCCGAATGCGATCTCGACGCTGAAGGAGAACGTGATCTTCACGAACGTCGCGCTGACGGAAGACGGCGACGTGTGGTGGGAAGGCCTGACCGACACGCCGCCCGCGAAGCTGACGGACTGGCAGGGCAACCCGTGGACGCCGGAGATCGGCAAGGAAACGGGCCGCAAGGCCGCGCATCCGAACTCGCGTTTCACGGCGCCGGCATCGCAATGCCCGTCGATCGACGCGGACTGGGAGAACCCGGCCGGCGTGCCGATCGACGCGTTCATCTTCGGCGGCCGCCGCTCGACGACCGTGCCGCTCGTGACCGAGGCGCGCGACTGGGTCGAAGGCGTGTACATGGCCGCGACGATGGGCTCCGAGACGACCGCCGCCGCGGCCGGCCAGCAGGGTGTGGTGCGCCGCGACCCGTTCGCGATGCTGCCGTTCTGCGGCTACAACATGAGCGATTATTTCGCGCACTGGCTGAAGCTCGGCAAGCAGCTCGAAGGCGCGGGCGCGACGCTGCCGAAGATCTACTGCGTGAACTGGTTCCGCAAGGACGCGAACGGCAAGTTCGTGTGGCCGGGCTTCGGCGAGAACATGCGCGTGCTGAAGTGGATGCTCGATCGCCTCGAAGGCAACGGCGGCGGCGGCGAACATGCGTTCGGCGTGTCGCCGGCGTATGACGACCTGCATTGGGACGGGCTCGACTTCACGCGCGAGCAGTTCGAGGCGGTCACGTCGATGAATGCAAGCGAATGGCGCGAGGAACTGAAGCTGCATGCGGCGCTGTTCGACACGCTGAAGCTGCGTCTGCCCGCGGAGCTGACCGAGACGATGAGGAACATCGAACAGCGTATCGGCGGCTGACGATGCGAGTCGAAGTCACGCGGTAACGACGTAACGCCGTTGCGGCACGAACGTCCCGCCGCCGGCATGCATCGCCGGTGGCGGGACGTTTTCGTTTCTGCTTCGTTTCAGCGTCGCGCGTGCAACGCCGACCGTGCGCTTACGCGCCGCACTGCGCGACCACTTCGTTCACCGCGCGCTGCACGTCGCCGCGCCGGTAGCGCAGCAGCGCGATATCGGCCGGGTCCGGCTCGTACGCCACGACGTTGCCGCGCCCCGTATAGATCGCGATGTCCGGCAGCAGCGGATGCTCCTGGTCGAGCGACGGCACCGGCTGCGGATTGCCGGCCGCGCGAAAGAACGCCGCGAAGTAGTCGGCGAAGCTCAGGTTCTCGTCGCCGACGAGATAGGCCTTGCCGGATTCGCCGCGCTGCAGCGCGCCCCAGATCGCTTCGGACAGCGATTGCGTCGAGATGAAGTTGCTGCCGCCGGCCGGCCCGTACACCGGCAGCCCCGCGAGTTTGCCCTGCGCGTAGCCCGTGTACGCGGCGAACATCTCGTTGCGCAGCCCCGGCACCGAGCCGACCACGAACGGCGCATTCACGCTGCACACCGCGAACGACGGCGACGCGAGCGCGCGCACGCGTTCGTCGGCGAGATGGCGCGAGCGCACGTACGGCACCGTGTCGACGAGCGCCGGCGCGACCTGCGGATAAAAGCTGCCGACCAGCACCGCGCGCTTTACGCCCGCGTCGCGCGCGAGCGCGAAGAAGCGCGGCACCGCGTCGACGTTCGCGCGTTCCCAGTGCGCGGCTTCGTCGGTGCCGGGCGGCAGGTGGCGAATGTCGTTGCCGGCCGCGAACACGACCGCGTCGAATGGCGCGAGATCGTCGCGCGTGAAGTTGCCGGCCACATAGTCGCGCAGCAGCACGTCGAATTGCGCGAGCGCGCTGCCCCGCGCGGGCGGCTTGCGCGCGGCGAGCGTCACGTCGTTGCCTTGCGCGCGCAGATGCAATGCGGCGTGGCCGCCGATGAGGCCGGTGCCGCCGATGATCAGGATTTTCATGGTGTCTCCGGTGGCGGCGCCGCTGCGCCGCTTGAATTGAACCGATGATTGAACGGACGAATCCGTGCGGAACGTCGCTCAGAAATTGAAGCCGTTGCCGGTGACGACCGGCATGTTGGTCCAGAATCCGTTCGGATCGCGATACCAGCCGGCCGCCGCGAGTGCGCCGCCGTCGACGTGAAGCGTCGTGCCGGTGACCCATGCGGCGAGCGGGCTCGCGAGGAACAGCGCGGCGCCCGCGATGTCGCCGGCCGCACCGAAGCGCCCGAGCGGAATCCAGCGCGGGACGTGCGCGCGATGCTCGGGCGCGACCATCGCGCTGACCGGCACCTGCGGCGTCTCGGTGGTCTCCGGCGCGATCTGGTTCACGCGGATGCCGGCCGGCCCGAGTTCGAGCGCGAGGCTTTTCGTGAAGCCGGTCAGCGCGGCCTTGAACGACGCGTACACGGTGCAGTTCGGGATCGCGCGAAAGCCCTCGATCGACGACACGCCGACGATGCTGCTGCCCGCGCCGCGCTTGCGCAGCAACGGCAGCATCGCGCGCGTGACGACGAACACCTGGCGCAGGTTCACGTCGAACAGCCGCGCGATGTCGTCGTCGGTATGGTCGTCGAACGGTTTCGCGATCTGCAGGAAATCGCCGACGTTGTTGACGAGCACGTCGAGCCCGCCGAAGCGGGCGTCGATCGTCCGCGCGAACGCGTTGACCTCGTCGCGGCGTGTGACGTCGACGGTGCCGACCAGCGCGTCGACGCCCGCGGCTTCGAGTGCCTGACGCACGTCCTGCGCGCGGGCGGGATCGACCTCGGCCACCACGACCCGCGCGCCCGCCGCGCCGAACGCTTGCGCGCACGCGCGGCCGATGCCCGCGCCGCCGCCGGTGACCAGCACGGTCTTGCCGGAAAAGGAAATCATCGGAACGCTACTCCTTCGAACGGAAAAGCCACGCGCCGCATCACAGCGACGCAACCAGTTGCGCGTTGTCGATCCGCAGCTCCGCGCCGTTCACGAAGCGCGATTCGTCGGATGCGAGGAACAGCACGAGATTCGCGACGTCCTGCGGATCGCACATGCGTGCCATCGGATCGTTGCCGATGCCGAGCTCGGCCGGATCGAGGCCTGGCATCAGCGCCTGCGTCATCGGTGTCCAGATGCCGTCCGGATGGATCGAGTTGCAGCGGATCCGGTAGCCGCTGCGCTTGCAGTGCACGGCGACGCTGCGCGCGAGCGCCGTTACCGCGCCTTTCGAGCCGGTGTACGCGCACATCATCGGCAGGCCGCCGAGCGCGGCGACCGACGACATCATCACGATCGAGCCCGGCGTGTCGTTGTGCTTCATCGCGCCGATCGCGTACTTGCAGCCGAGGAAATAGCCGTCCGCGTTGACGCGCAGTACGCGTCGCCAGGTGTCGAGGCTCGTGTCCTCGATCGATCCGACCGGGCAGATCGCCGCGTTGTTGACGAGCACGTCGAGGCGGCCGAAGCGCTCGAGCGTCGACGCGATCGCGTGCCGCCAGCCGTCTTCGTCGGCGATGTCCTGATGGACGAACAGCGCGGTGTCGCCGATCTCGCGCGCGAGTGCGCGGCCCGCATCCTCGTCGATGTCGGTGAGCACCACGCGCGCGCCTTCGGCGGCGAGCAGCAGCGCATCCGCGCGGCCGACCCCGCTCGCCGCGCCGGTGATCAGCGCGACCTTGTTTGCGACTCGATTCATGTCCGGTCGATTTCCTGTGACGTTGAAAGAAGGCGGGCGCTCATGCGGCGCCCGGCGCACGGCCGGCCCTGACCGCATCGAGCGCGGCCGCGCCGTAGATCTGCGCGATGGTGGCGTCGACGCGCGGGTTGGCGCGCAGCTCGTGGCCGCCGTCGACCGCGAAGCTCTGGCCGGTGACCCAGCCCGACTCGGGGCCGGCGAGATAGCGCACCGCGTGCGCGATCGCTTCCGGCTCGCCGAGTGAGCCGAGCGGAATCTGGTCGAGGAAGCTGTCGACGAGCGCCCGGTTGTCGAACATCGGCGCGGTGGCCTCCGAGCGCGTGAGGCCCGGTCGCACCGCGTTCACGCGGATCCTCGCGCCGGCCAGTTCCTCGGCGGCCCCGCGCACCAGCGCTTCTAGCGCGGCCTTCGCGGTGCAGTACGCGGTCAGCCAGCGGAAATTGATCTGCGCGGCCGTCGACGAGATGCAGACGATCGTGCCGCCGCCGCTGTCGGCGAGCCGCGGCGCGGCGTGGCGGATCGCGGCGAACGCGCTGTTCAGGTTCAGCTCGATTTCTGCCCGGAAGCTGTCGGCGTCGTGCATCAGCAGCGGCCGGAACCCGGCACCGCCGACGGTCGGCACCACGATGTCGAGCCGGCCGTCGAGCGCCCACGCGGTATCCAGCGCCGCCTGCAGGTCGCCGTCGTCGCACGCGTCGCCGGCATGGATCGCGACGCGGCTGCCGGGCAGCGTGTCGGTCAGGTGCCGCTGCGTGCGTTCGAGTGCATCGCGGCGGCGGCCCATCAGCACGACGGCCGCGCCATCGGCGGCAAGCGCGTGCGCGCAGGCCGCGCCGATGCCGCCGGCGCCGCCCGTGACGAGCGCGGTGCGGCCGGCGAGGGGAAGGGATGCGCGCATCGTTCAGCCCTCCAGCGGCAGGTCTTGCGACCAGTCGACGTGCAGCGTGCGCGCGGCGAAGCGCCACGTGCCGCCGTCGAACACGCAGCGGTCGCGATAGCGCAGCCCCCAGTCGAGCTTGCGCTTCACGCCGTCGCGCACGTACACGTGGCACGCGAGGCAGTAGGTCTCGACGTCGGCCTCACCGCCGTCGAGCGTGGCGAGCTGGTTGTGCACGTGATGCTGGGTGGTTTCGTAGCGCTCGATCACGCGCATGCCGGCGACGATCGCATCGCGGTCGTCGAAACGGAAACCGGGGCCGTCGAGCTGGGCGTCGGCGGTGAAGAGGGTGGCGAGGCGCGGCCAGTCGCGCCGGTCGACGGCCTGCGCGTAACGGCACGCGAGTTCGTACAGCGCGTGGCGGGGATTCGAATCGGTCATGCGGTACTCCCGTGAATGAACGGAAAGACTCGGCCGCGCCGCGAGCGCTGACGCGACGGCATTGCGACGTCGACCCGCAGGTTCGCATCCGGCCGCGCGATCCTCATCATCCATACGGAGCAGGGGCACGATCAGGGAAAACACCGGCGCGACGGCCGCCCATCGTCCGATGGTGCGATGCAGCGGCGAACGCGTGGCATGCGCACGAAGATCACGCGCCCCGTCACGACGGGCTGCGGTACGCGGTTTTCCGATCGCGACGCCGCTGCCACCGCTCGGCGATGCTGCGGCGCCGCACGTCGCGTCAGGGCCGCTTCGCGTTTGCCCCTAGTCGAAATGGACGATGGCCGGCGGGCCGGCGCTGGCTACCGTGCAGTCATCCGGTGCGGTTGCCTGTTTGCCCGAGGCCAGTGCGCCGGACACGAACCGCGATAGCGGCCAACCGGAGGGGACACGATCATGAGACTGACGACTCGCAAGCTGTGCGTATTGGCGACGGGCGCGTTCGCGGCGATGGTGATGGCGCGATATGGCGCCGATCAGGTCCCGGCGCCGCCGTATGCGGCCGGCATCCTGCAATGCCGCTCGCTCGATGCGAACGGCCTGCCGACCGGTTGCGTGCCGATCGATCCTTCGCGCTTCGGTTTCGCCGCACTGCGCGGCATGTGACGACGGCGCGGCCGCGTGCCGCGCCGACTCGATGTCACGTTGACGCCGTCACGATGCGACGGCGACCGGGTGGACGGCGTTCGCTCAGCGCAGTGTCGCGGCGCGGCGCGCTCGCGGCAGTTCGTCCGGCGTGTGCATGCCCCCGGCTTGGCTCGCCGCTGCCGCTCGATTTCCCCGTCGACGACGCGGCGTTCGCGTGCCTGCGATCGCTCGCATCGACGACGCGCCGGCCTGCCGGGCCGGCCGCGCAGCGCCCCGACCACCGCCTTTCACCGAATCCCTTCACGCAGACCCTTGCCTCCATGTCATCCGAATATTCCCTCGCTCGCCCCCTGAATATCCGCGACGTCCATCGCTGGGACGCCGAACACGACGTCGTGATCGTCGGCTTCGGCGCGGCCGGCGCGTGCGCGGCGATCGAAGCCGCGAGCGCCGGCGCCGACACGCTGATCGTCGAGCGCGCGTCGAGCTACGGCGGCACGAGCGCGCTGTCCGGCGGCGAGATCTACCTCGGCGGCAGCGGCGGCACGCCCGCGCAGCGGCAGGCCGGCTTCAGCGACGACACCGAGGACCTGTACCGCTACCTGATGCTCGCGGGCGGCCGCGACGCCGACGAGGCGAAGGTGCGCCTCTATGCGAACGAGAGCCTCGCGCATCACGACTGGCTGGTCGCGCAGGGCGTCACGTACAAGAACACGTTCATCGCCGAGCGGATCGTCGAGCCGGAAACCGACGACTGCCTGATCTGGTCGGGCAGCGAGGAGGCCTGGCCGTTCAGCGAGAGCGCGAAGCCTTGCCCGCGCGGCCACACGCCGCAATGGCCGGGCTGGGGCGGCGGGCAGATGCTGATGCGCGTGCTGGCCGAGCGCGTGCAGGCGCTCGGCGTGTCGACGCGCTACGACACGCGCGCACAGGCGCTGATCGTCGACGATGCCGGCGCGGTGCGCGGCGTCGTGCTGCGCGCGTACGGCGAGACGGCGTTCGTGCGGGCGCGCCGCGCGGTGATCCTGTGCGCGGGCGGCTTCGCGATGAACCGCGACATGGTGCGCCGGCATGCGCCGCAGTTCCTGCGCTCGGCCGAACCGATCGGCAGCCCCGGAGACGACGGCTCGGGCATCCTGCTCGGCCAGAGCGCGGGCGGCGCCGCGATCCACATGGACCAGGGTTTCGTCAGCCTGCCGTTCTACGCGCCCGAATCGCTGATCCGCGGGATCTTCGTGAACGCGCGCGGGCAGCGTTTCATCAACGAGGACGGCTATCACGGCCGCACGGGCCACCACGCGTTCCACCAGGCCGACGACCGGATCTACCTGCTGGTCGACCAGGCGACCTACCAGGAGCCGCCGGACATCGCGCGGATCGGCATCGCGGCGGCCGGCGAGACCTGGGACGAAGTCGAGCGCGACCTGCAGATGCCGGCCGGCACGCTGACGGCGACCGTCGACGTCTACAACCGTCACGCGGCCGAAGGCGTCGATCCGCTGTTCCACAAGGCGAAGAAGTGGCTGAAGCCGCTGATCGAGCCGCCGTTCGTCGCGCTCGATTGCCGGATCGATTACGCGTTCTACCCGCATTTCACGCTGGGCGGGCTCGATACGCTGCCGACCGGGCAGGTGCTCGACGCGGCGCGCACACCGGTGGCGGGCCTCTATGCGGCCGGCCGCACGACCTGCGGGCTGCCGCGCTGGGGCGCCGGGTACAGCTCGGGATTGTCGCTGGCCGATGCGACGTTCTTCGGCCGGCAGGCAGGTCGTCATGCCGCAAGTGCGGCGAGCGACGCGTTGCACGGCGTCGCGTAGCGTCGCCTGCGTGGAGCACGGATCGCGGATCGCAGAACGCACACGGCAAAACACGACGCCCCGGGCAACCGCGTTGCACCGGGGCGTCGTCGTTTCGGCGAGGCGTCAGTCGTTCGTCAGCCGAGATCGAGCGCGTTCGTCAGGTCGCCCGGCGGCGTCGCGCCGCGCGCCGCGAACGCCTTGTCGCGCGCGGCGACGCCGTCGAGCGGCGCGAGCCCGTGCACGCGGCTGATGAAGCGCAGGATCGAGTTCGTGTCGTACATCGTGTGGTCGACGTAACCCTTCTTCGCGAACGGAGAGATCACGAGCGCCGGAATCCGCGAGCCGGGGCCCCAGCGATCGCCGACCGGCGGCGCGACGTGATCCCACCAGCCGCCGTTCTCGTCGTGCGTCATCACGATCACCGTGTTCGCCCACTGCGGGCCGCGCCGGATGCGTTCGATCACGTGCGCGATGTGGCGATCGCCGGATTCGACGTCCGCATAACCCGCGTGCATGTTCAGGTTGCCCTGCGGCTTGTAGAACGCGACGGCCGGCAGGCGGCCTGCGTCGATGTCGGCGATGAAATGATTGGTCGACGGCTCGTCGCCGAGGCCCGCATCGCGCAGGTGCTTGCGGCGCGCGTCGGTGCCCGGCGCGTAGTTCACGAAGTAGTTGAACGGCTGGTGGTGGTACTGGAAATCCGGCACCATGCCGGTGTCGCGGTGCTCGAGCGCGTACTGCCACGCGCCGCTGTACCACGCCCAGTCGACGTTCTTCTCCGACAGGCGGTCGCCGATCGTCGCATGGCCTTGCGGCGGGATCACGCGATGATCGGACGGATCCGCATACGCGGCGTTGCCCGGATCGGCCGGCGGCACGTAGCTCGGCTGATACGGCGGCGCCATCGTGTTGACGCCGTAGCCATCGGGCGTCAGCGGGCCGTCGACCGCGAACTTCGGCGGGCCGTCGAGCGCGGACGCGGGCGAATCGGCGGCGAGCGTCAGGCGCGTGCCGGCCTGATCGTCGCCGTCGACCTTCGACAGCAGCTTCGCCGCATGCGGATGCTTGTGCGCATCCGGATACATCGGCGGCTGCGCGGAAATCAGGAACATGTGGTTCAGCCACGACCCGCCGAAGGCCGCCATGAAGAAGTTGTCGCACAGCGTGTATTGCCGTGCGAGGTTCCACAGCCGCAGCGTGTCGGCGGAATTGCGGTAATGGCCCATCACGAGGCCGCCGGAATCGGCCCACGCGACGAACTGGTCGTTGCGGCCCGCGGCGATCTGCATCTGGTTCTGGTAGAAGCGGTGCCACAGGTCGCGCGTGATCACGCCGTTCGGCAGCGGCTTGCCCTGCGCGTCTGCGATCCGGAACGGCGCGTTCGGCAGCTTGTCGATGTCGCGCTCGGCGATCGCGTAGCGCTGGCCGCCGACTTCCTGCGCCTGCGGCACGAGCCCGCCCCAGATCTTCGGCAGCACCGGCAGCGGCGTCTTGCCGTCGCGATCGAGCTGCCGCGCGTGCTCGGGTTTCACCTCGCTCAGCGGATATTGCACGCCCGGGAAATCGCCGTACAGGTTCGCGAAGCTGCGGTTCTCCGCATAGATCACGACGATGTGGCGCACCTGCCGGCGCAGCGCGTCGTCGAGCCGCAGGTCGGCGGCCGAGCGCGGCGCGCTGCCCGGCGTGGTCTCGCAGCCGCCGAGCGCGACGCCCGCGCCGAGCGCGGCGAGGCCGCCGAGCATGCGGCGGCGGTCGGGATCGGCGGGAAGGTCGTCGGGGCGATCGGGGGTGTCGTTCACGTCGTGTGCTCCTCGGATGGGCGGTTGTCGTTCGATGCGCGGCAGCGTCGCACAGCCTGCCGCGACGCGCGGCGGGACGCAACGGCCGGCGTCGCGCCCGGGCGCGGGCGACGCCGGCTGTCACTAAAATGTCACGAACGCGACTATAACGCGGCCGGCGGCGTCGATGAAAGGCGTTTGTCGGACAATGCGCGACGTCCGCGCGCGAACTAGACTTGAATCACGGGCGGCGCGTTGCGGCGCGCTGCCCGCGCGAACGGCGCCCGGCGGCGCCGTCGCGGTGTCATTCATGCGACGAAACGAGGCGACGATGGCGCGGATCCATTCCGTTTGCGCGTGGCCGGCGATGCCGCGCGCCGACCGGGCGCGCGTGCACGCGTAAGCGCGCGCGTCGACGCGCGCGGCCGGCCCGATGCCATGGACAGGAAATTCGATTACGCAGGATTGCTGATCGCGGCGGGCTTCTTCGTGCTGTTCGCCGCGCAGTTGCTGATGCTGCGTCCGGCGTCGACGATGATCGCGTACAGCGACTTCCACCGGCTCGTTGCCGCGCGGCTCGTCGACGATCTCGAGATCGGACCGGCGACGATCACGGGCACGCTGACGATGCCGCAGGCCGGCACGCTGCTGCCGGCGTCCGAAGTCGCGGCCGTGAAGTCGGACGGCACGCCGCCGCGCTTCAGCACCAACCGCGTGACCGACCCGCAGCTGATCGACACGCTGACCGCCGCCGGTATCCGGTTTCACGGCGCGTCCGACACCGGCTGGATCGCGTCGCTCGCGTCGTGGCTGGTGCCGCTCGTCGCGTTCGTGTTCATCTGGAACCTGATGCTGCGCAAGCGCGGCGGGCTGCAGGATTTCACCGGGATGGGCAAGAGCCGCGCACGCGTGTACGTGCAGCAGGAAACCGGCATCACGTTCGACGACATCGCGGGCATCGACGAGGCGAAGGCCGAGCTGCAGCAGCTCGTCGCGTTCCTGCGCAACCCCGATCGCTACCAGCGGCTCGGCGGCAAGATCCCGAAGGGCGTGCTCGTCGTCGGCGCGCCCGGCACCGGCAAGACGCTGCTCGCGCGCGCGGTGGCCGGCGAGGCGGCCGTGCCGTTCTTCTCGATCAGCGGCTCGGCGTTCGTCGAGATGTTCGTCGGTGTTGGCGCCGCGCGCGTGCGCGACCTGTTCGAGCAGGCGCAGCAGAAGGCGCCGTGCATCGTGTTCGTCGACGAGCTCGACGCGCTCGGCAAGGTGCGCGGCGTCGGTCCGATGTCGGGCAACGACGAGCGCGAGCAGACGCTCAACCAGCTGCTCGTCGAGATGGACGGCTTCCAGGCCGGCTCCGGCGTGATCATCATGGCCGCGACCAACCGGCCGGAGATTCTCGATCCCGCGCTGCTGCGCCCGGGCCGCTTCGACCGTCACATCGCGATCGACCGGCCCGACGTGAACGGCCGCCGCCAGATTCTCGGCGTGCACGTGAAGCGCGTGAAGCTCGCGGCCGAGGTCGATCTCGGCGAACTCGCGTCGCGCACGCCGGGCTTCGTCGGCGCCGATCTCGCGAACGTCGTCAACGAAGCCGCGCTGCATGCGGCGGAACTCGGCAAGCCGGCGATCGGGATGGACGACTTCGACGAGGCGATCGACCGCGCGCTGACGGGCCTCGAGCGCAAGAGCCGCGTGATGAACGCGCAGGAGAAGCTGACGATCGCCTATCACGAAGCCGGCCATGCGCTCGTCGCGGAAAGCCGCGCGCATTGCGATCCGGTGAAGAAGGTGTCGATCATTCCGCGCGGCGTGGCCGCGCTCGGCTACACGCAACAGGTGCCGACGGAGGATCGCTACGTCCTGCGCCGCAGCGAGCTGCTCGATCGGATCGATGCACTGCTCGGCGGGCGCGTCGCGGAAGAACTCGTGTTCGGCGACGTGTCGACGGGCGCGCAGAACGACCTCGAACGCGCGACCGCGATGGCGCGCCACATGGTCATGCAATACGGGATGAGCGAGAAGATCGGGCTCGTCAGCGTCGACGACGGCGAAACGCGCACCGGCATCCCGGGCGCATGGCATGCGGGCGAGGGCCGCTGCAGCGAGCACACCGCACGGATGATCGACGACGAGGTGCATACGCTGTTGACCGACGCGCATGCGCGCGTCGCGGCAACGCTCGGCGAACGCCGCGATGCGCTGGAGCGCATCGCGCGACGGCTGCTCGAGCGCGAAGTGCTCGAACGCGACGCGTTGCAGGCGCTGATCGACGGGCGCGAGGCGCCGGTCGCCGAATCTTCCCTGACCGATCGCGGGCCATGCACGAGCGCGAATGCGCCGGAGCAAGCGTCGGCGATCGAGCGCGATTTCGTCGCATACGGGCCGCCGCGCGAACCCGAACGCTGAAGCGCGGACCGCTCGCGCAGCCGGCGGGCGGCCATGATCGCGCCGCGCCTTCGCTGCAATTCGCACTTGCCGGCACGCCGTTGCGCCGGCGTTCTCTTTCCCTTTTTCGAGTCACGGAGTCGCCATGAGCGAGGCACACGTATCGGTGGATGTCGCGCAGCATGCGCGTTTCAGTTTCGAAGTCACGTTTGCCGGCACCGAGCTTTCGCCGGTGCTCACCGACGAGCCGCCGCCGCTCGGTGCCGGCCGCGGCCCGAATCCGGTCCGGCTGCTGGCCGCGGCGGTCGCGAGCTGCCTCGCGGCGAGCCTGTTGTTCGCGCTCGAGAAACAGCGCGTCGATCCGCAGCCGGTCACCGCGCATATTGACGTCGACATGGTGCAGAACGACGCGGGCAGGGTGCGCGTCGGCGCGATGGCCGTGACGCTGTCGGTCGGCAAGGCATGGGCCGATCTCGCGGCGGCGACGCGCATGCTCGACCGGTTCGATGCGTATTGCGTGGTGACCGAGAGCATGCGCGAAGGCATTCCGATCGCGGTGGCGGTGCAGGACGTGAACGGTGCGGTGCTCGACCGCGAGACGACCGGCGTGTAAGCGAGCGACAGGACCCGGGCGTCAGGACACGGTCGCGGCGGCGACTTCCGCCGCCTCGGCGAGCGCCTCGAGAAAGCGCGTGCGCCACCAGTGCACGTCGGTCTTGCGCACGATCGCCATCAGCGCGTCGTGACGCTGGCGGCGTTCGTCGAGCGGCATCGTGAGCGCGCGCTGGATCGCCTGCGCGGTGCCCTGCGTGTCGTACGGATTGACGAGCAGCGCAGGCTTCAGCTGCTCGGCCGCGCCCGCGAAACGCGACAGCACGAGCACGCCCGGGTCGGCCTCGTCCTGCGCGGCGAGAAACTCCTTCGCGACCAGGTTCATCCCGTCGCGCAGCGGCGTGACGAGCGCGACGCGGCTCGCGCGGTAGAGGCCCGGCAAGCGCTTGCGCGCGACCGTGCGGTGGATGTAGCGCATCGGCATCCACTCGAGTTCGCCGTAATCGCCGTTGATCGCGCCGCACAGGCTGTCCATCTCGCGCCGCAGGTCGTCGTACGCACCGAGATCCTCGCGGCTCGGCGCGGCGATCTGGATCAGCGTCGCGCGGTCGCGGTTCTCCGGATACTGTTCGAGCAGCTGACGGAACGCGTGCACGCGCTGCGGCAGCCCCTTCGTATAGTCGAGCCGGTCGACGCCGACGAGCAGCTGGCGGCGCGAATACTCGTCGCGCATCCGCTCGAACATGTCGATGCCGTCGCGATTCTCCGCGAGCGCCGTGAACTCGTCGACGTTGATGCCGATCGGGAACGCACCGGCCGACAGCGTGCGGCCGAACGCGCGCAGGCGGCCGTCCGGCAGCCGCGCGGCGCCGGCTTCCGCCTCGACGTAGTGCTCGAAGTGAAGCAGGTCCGATTCGGTCTGGAAGCCGACGAGATCGTAGGCGAACAGCGAGCGCATCAGCCACTCGTGCTCCGGGATCGCGGCCATGATCGGCGGCGGCGGCATCGGAATGTGCAGGAAGAAACCGATCGGGTTCGTGCAGCCCGTCGCGCGCAGCTCGGCGGCGAGCGGAATCAGCTGATAGTCGTGGACCCAGACGATATCGTCGGGGCGCAGCAGCGTGCTCAGCTTGCGCGCGAACAGCTGGTTCACGCGCCGGTATCCGTCCGCAAAGCGGCGGTCGAACTGTGCGAGATCGAGGCGGTAGTGGAACACTGGCCACAGCACGTTGTTCGAGTAGCCGAGGTAGTACGCGTCGTAATCCTGCGGATCGAGATCGATCGTCGCGAGCTGGATGCCGCCGACGTTCTGGATCTGCACGTCTTCGCCGTGCGCGGGATGGTCGCCGTCGCCGCGCAGCCTGCCGCTCCACCCGAACCAGACGCCGCCCGATTCCTGCAGGCTGTCTTTCACGGCCACGGCAAGCCCGCCTGCCGCGGCCTTACGGGGATCTGCAATACGATTGGATACGACGACGAGTCGGCTCACCAGCTCTCCTGCGAATGGTTGGGGAAGGTTCGTGCGGCCAGGGCGTGAGGCGGACGCCGCCATCGACGCGTGGCGCGATGGGGCCGCGATACGAGCGGACGGGAATCAGGGCGCGCGATTCGCCGTCCGAACGTGGAGTGCTTTTTTTAGGATACTCGTCATTCGGCTGATTTAAAAGTGCATGACCGGGATCAATGATCCTGGCTATCGGTGCGATGCAGTGCGATGCGCGGCGTTCCGCGCGTTCGACCGGCAGGACCGGAAATTGCACGGCACTGCAGCGGCCGTGTGCGCAACGGAAGGTGGAGGGCCGGAGAAGGGAGAGCGAAGGCGAGGGCGATCGATCGTGTTCGGTCACGCCGGCGCGGTCGATCGCGACGGTTTCGATCGACGCAGGCGGGCTGCGCCGATCGATCATGGCGGGCGTTGGCGCCGCGCGGGACGCGTGGCGCGAACGCACCGGCGCGCGATCAGAACGTCGTGCGCAGGCCGGCCATCACGCTGCGGCCGCCTTCCGGCGCGAAGCCGCGCACGACCGAGGTCGCATAGCGGATCTCCTGGTTCGTCAGGTTGTCGCCGCGCAGGTACGCGAGCCAGTGCGTCGCGCCGACACGGAACTTGTACGTCAGCATCACGCCAAGCGACGTGTAGCCGTCCGTCGGAAAGTCGTTGTCGGGCACACGATGCTGCGACCACGCGTGCGTGACCTGCGCGCGTGCGCCGAACGGGCCGTAGCCGTAGTCGGCCGCGAGCGTCACGCGCAGCGGCGCGATCCGCGGCAGCGGCTGGCCGGTGTCGACGTTGCGCGCATGCGTGTAGTCGGCGGTCAGTTCCAGGTCGACCGTATGGCCGCGCTGCGCGAACGCGCGCCATTTGCCGTCGAGTTCGACGCCATAGAACTCGGCGCGCACGCCGCGATAGATTGCTTCGTTGAGCGTATCACCGGCGCCGGGCGCGACCGGTTCGCCGTCGCCGTTCACGACGCGGCCCGTGTTGTACTCGGTCAGGTAGTTCGAGAAGCGGTTGTAGAACACGCCGACGCTGCCGCGGTTCGGGCCGCTCGCGTAGCGCAGCGACAGGTCGGTCGACACGGCCTTTTCCTTCGACGCGTTCGGGTTGCCGATCAGGAACTGGCCGGTCGCATCGTGCGGGCCGTTCGAGTACAGCTCGTAGAAGGTCGGCGCGCGCTCCGTGTAGGCGACGTTCGCCGCGACCGACCACACGGGCGTCAGCGAGAACAGCGCGCCGGCCGAGACGCTGCCGGCATTGAAGTCGCGCGGCTGCGCGAGCGCGAATTTCTCGACGCCGGCCGGATCGGGATCGACCTTCACGTGCTCGAAGCGCCCGCCGACGCTCAGCTTCAGCGCCGGGACGACCTGCCATTCCTCGAGACCGAACAGCGCGACGCTGTTCGTGCGCGTCGACGGCACGAGCGTTTCGTCGCCGAGCGCCGAGAACGTGTTCTGGCCGAACTGCACGCCGATCGCGCCTTCGAACGGGCCGATCCTGCGATGCCGCGCCTCGATGCGCGCTTCGTAGCCGCGGTTGCGGAAGGTGGTGGCGGTCTCGCCGTTGTCGACTTCCTTGTGGCGATAGTCGGTGTACGCGAAGTCGAACTTCAGCTTCGTGAACGGGCCGCTCAGGTTGCGTATCTCGGACGCGAACGCGAGCCGTTCCTGGCGCATCCGCAGGCGCACGTCGTCCTCGGCGACGGAGCCGTAGTTCGACTCGTAGCCGCTGTACGACAGGCCCGCGAAACCGTCGGCCCACGTGTACGACGCGCCGAGCGCGCCGCCATGCACGCGGCCGTCGCTGTTCGGCACGTTGCCGTACGGTTGCGGCGTATCGGGATCGTCGATCGCGCGTTGCTGGCTGCTGCGTGCGTAGCCGGGAATCCGCAGCTTGCTCGTTTCACGGTCGAACGCGTCGACATGGAACGCGAAGCGGCCGTTGCCGCCTTCGACCTGCGCCGCGCCCGCGCGCACCGAGTTCGCGCCGCCGTAGCGCGCGTCGAGCGCGCCCGTCACGCCTTCGATCGCTTCCCGCGGAATCCGGTTGTCGATCGTGTTGACGACGCCGCCGACCGCGTTGCCGCCGTACAGCAGCGCGGCCGGACCGCGCACGATCTCGACGCGCTCGATCGACAGCGGATCCTGCGGCACCGCGTGGTCGTACGACAGCGACGACGCGTCGTAGGCGGCGACGCCGTTCTGCAGCAGCCGGATCCGGTCGCCGTCCATCCCGCGAATGATCGGGCGGCCGACCATCGGCCCGTAGGTGGTGGTCGACACGCCGGGCAGGCCGTTGAGCGTTTCGCCGAGCGAATCGGCCTGGCGGCGCGTCAGCGCATCGCCGGACAGTTGCGCGGTCGGCGCGATCAGCTCGGTGTCGCCGAGCGGGTTCGCGGTCACGAAGATCGGCGCGAGCGGTGTGGTCCGCGGCGGCGAAGACGGGGGTGGCGTCTCGGCCTGCGCGTGCGCGACGGCGGCGAACAGCATCAGCGAAACGGGCGAGAGCGGGCGAAGCGGTAGACGAGGGAGGTCGCGCATGGTCGGTGAATCGGTTGGTATCGGATCGGAAAGCGAGCCATGCGGGTCAAGGCTGGATACGATATATTGTTGCATTTCCGGCGCGTAATGACCCGGTTGGATTGGACTCGGCGTAGCCCGGCCACCGGGTTGAGAGGGTTTCAGGTGGACGAGATCGCGAAATGATATGTTATATCATTTCAAATTCCAAGCGAAACGGCGGCATGCCGCAGGGTTTCCGACAAGCTGCGGAAACGGCGGCGAAAGCAGAGCCGGGCCGTCAAACCCGCGCCGGCACCGGTGGCCCACGCAACAGGTCTCGCGATGAATCTGTCACCGTCGCGCGCGTTTCCCGCTCCGTTGATACGCATCAAGTCGTTCCGGTTTCGAGCCCGGATACTGGCCCGGTCATCGACCAGACAGGAGCGACGCATGACTCAAACCATGAAGGCGGCGGTGGTCCACGCGTTCGGCGAACCGTTGCGCATCGAGGAGGTGCCGGTCCCGACGCCGGGCCCGGGCCAGATCCTCGTCAACATCAAGGCTTCGGGCGTCTGCCACACCGACCTGCACGCAGCCGACGGCGACTGGCCCGTGAAGCCGACGCTGCCGTTCATTCCGGGCCACGAAGGCGTGGGCGTCGTCGCGGCGGTCGGGGCGGGCGTCACGCACGTGCGCGAGGGCGACCGCGTCGGCGTGCCCTGGCTCTATACGGCATGCGGTCACTGCGAGTACTGCCACACCGGCTGGGAAACCCTTTGCCACGGGCAGCAGAACACCGGCTATTCGGTCAACGGCAGCTATGCGGAATACGTGCTGGCCGACCCCGACTACGTCGGCCATCTGCCCGCGCAGGTCGCGTTCGACGAGATCGCGCCGATCCTGTGCGCGGGCGTGACCGTCTACAAGGGCATCCGCGTCACCGACACGCGTCCGGGCCAGTGGCTCGCGATTTCGGGCATCGGCGGGCTTGGCCACGTGGCCGTGCAGTACGCGCGCGCGATGGGCCTGCACGTCGCGGCGATCGACGTGTCTCCCGCCAAACTCGCACTCGCGCGCGAACTGGGCGCCGAACTGACGATCGATGCGTCGACCGACGATCCGGCGAAGGTGATCCAGAAGGAGATCGGCGGCGCGCATGGCGTGCTGGTGACGGCGGTGTCGCGCAGCGCGTTCGCGCAGGCGCTCGGGATGGTGCGGCGCGGCGGCACGGTGGCGCTCAACGGCTTGCCGCCCGGCGATTTCCCGCTGCCGATCTTCTCGACGGTGCTGAACGGCATCACGGTGCGCGGCTCGATCGTCGGCACGCGGCGCGACCTGCAGGAATCGCTCGACTTCGCGGCGGACGGGCTGGTGCGCGCGCATATCCATCGCGACCGGCTCGGCAACATCAACGACATATTCGCGCGGCTGCGCGAAGGGAAAGTCGACGGTCGCATCGTGCTGACCGACATGCATTGACGCGCATTCGGGAGCGCTGCCGCGACGCAACGGACGTCGCGGCGGCGCTATGCTCACCCGCGCATCACGGCGCGAAGAACACGTCGGTGCGGTTCGTCAGGTTGCCCGCGTTGGTCTGGACGAAGAACGGATGGAACGACGACGACGGCAGCACGTCGAGCCCCTGGTAATCGCCGATGAAGAAGCCTTCCGCATTCGGCGCGAGCTTCATGTCGAACGGGCCGCCGACGCGCCGCTCGTCTGCGAACGTGGTGCCGTTGTCGTGCGAGATCTTGCGCCAGAACCCGGTCGGCAGCGTCGTCGTATTGCCGGCCAGCAGGTCGCGGAAATCATAGTGGGTGACCATCACCGCGCCGGCATTGTCGACGCGCACCGACGGATTGAACGCGGGACGCCCGGTCGGCGTGTTCACTTGCAGCGGCGCGCTCCAGCTCGCGCCGCCGTCCTTCGACGTCGACAGCGCGATCTCGTCGTAGTTGCCGCCGTTGAAGCGGCTGTCCTGCCATACGACGTAGAGCTGCCCCGACGCCGGATCGATCGCCGGTTCCGGAATGATGTCGCCGGTGCGTACCGGTTCGCCGGTGTTCGGATCGGTCACGCCGACCGTCTGCAGCCCGGCGATCACCTGCGGTTTCGTCCAGGTCGCGCCGTCGTCGGTCGACTTGACGAACGCGACCTTGCCGGCCGCCTTGTTGAACGGCGGCTGGATCAGGTCGAAGAAGTCGTAGAGCGTGCCGGTCTTCGGATCGACGACGATCTGGTTGCCGATCGTCTGCTGGCGCGACGGCACGTTGACGATCACCTTCGCACGGCTCCACGTCTTGCCGCCGTCGACCGTCTTCGAGAAGAACGTCGGCCCGCGGTATGCCTGCGTGTGCAGGTTCGCATACGGGTTGCCGTTCGGCAGTTCGAGGCGGTCCCACACAGCGTAGGCCGTGCCGGCCTTCACCGGGTTCGCCGTCACCGACTCCTTGTCGTTGAAGAACTGCGTCGTCGGTTCGTCGTTCGCGATCAGCACGGCCGGGCTGCTCCATGTCTGTCCGCCGTCGGTCGACACCGAGGCCGCGACCGCGTTGCTGTTGTTCGACTGGTTGAACGAGATCGATACCGAATACGCGGTGCCGTCCGGACCGAACGACACCCACGGATCGGACGCGCGCTCGTACTTGAGCCCGCCGGGTGCGCAGGCGCTGAACGGCTGCGGCGTGCGCGCCCAGGTCGCGCCGCCGTCGAACGTATAGCCCGCGACGAGCCCGTGGGCGCCGCCGTTCGACCAGCGGTCCTGCTGCCACACGCCGATCATGTTGGTCGGGTTCGCGGGGTTGACCGACAGCCACGGTTCGACCTCGGCGTTCACGTAGTTCGTGCCGGGGCCGCCGATGGTGCAGGCGGCGAACGGGCTCGGGCCGGACACGACCACGGGATCGGCATGCGCGGCCGCGGCGGCGGCCATCGCCACGGCCATCGCGGCGGACAGGCGGGTGAGGCTGGGGACAAGCGAGTGGGACACGATCGTGCGTCGCATGGACTGCTCCTCGTTGACGTGCGGCGGCGATGGCGCGGCACGGCGGCACGACGCGCACCGGTACGCGCGGCAACAAATGCCGTGCCATGCGTCGGATCGTGTCGTTCAGGAAGCCGCCGCGGTCATCGCAATCCGCGTGTGCTGGATGCCGCCAGCACGTCGGTCAAGACACCTCTTCGTTTTCATTGCTTGTCGGGTGCGTCCAGGGTTGCGGACGCAACGGGAAGGCCAGGCCGTGCAGACGACGAATGCGTCGAAGTGGATTGCAATGTAGGCGATCGATATGCGGCGCGGCAGGCAATTTTTTGTAACAGTACGTAGCCGGAAAGCGTTGCCGAAGCAATGCCGCCGGAACGCAAAATTTGCCGCCTGAAAGTTCGGAAACCGAATTGAAAGCGCGAATCGAAAGCACGAATCGAAATCGCTATCGATTACGCGGATTCGTGCCCATGCGGCGCGCCGCCGGCGCGGTTCAGCGCTCGGCCGGAAAGCGGTCCTGCAATGCGTGCAGCCAGCGCGCGACGACGTCGAGTTCGGCGTCGGAAAAGCCGTCGCACAGCTTGCCGTTCAGCTCGCGCAGCGCCACGCGCGCGCGCTTGAGCGCCGCGTGTCCTTCGCCGGTCAGGAACAGTCGCGTTGCGCGCCCGTCGTCCGAATCGGCGTGACGCGCAAGCAGGCCGGCCTTCGCCATCCGGTCGGCGAGCCCCGTCATCGCGGACGGCGCCAGTTGCAGTGCCGCGCCGACTTCGCCGATCAGCGCGCCGTCCTGCCTCGCGAGGCAGAACAGCACGCCGGCCTGCGCGGCACTCGCGCGCGCATCGGTCTCGGCCTTGCGGTCGACCCAGCGCTGCACGCGCCGCTGGCCGATGTTCAACAGGAAAAACAGTCGTCGGTCTTCGCTCAAGCTCGGTTCCCGGCTGCAATGGAAAGGGACGGGCGACCCGCATCGCGCGGCGCGTCGAGCGCCTGCGCGAGCCAGTCGGCGACCGCGGGCCACAGCACCGTGCCTGGCCGGCTGCGGAAGAAGCCCATGTGTCCGACCGGCCCGCTGCCCGCGGCGTGCGGATCGATCTGGCGGCGTTCGACGGCCGCCCGGGTCAGGTAGCTTACCAGCAGGTCGATCGCGGGCGGGTTCGCCCACGGATCGTCGTCGAAGCCGAGCACGAGGATCGGCAGCTGCTGCTTCGAGAAGCGCTCGGCTGCGCCGAGCGTCGGATCGTCGAAGAAGTAGCGCGGCAGCGTGGTCCAGCGGCTCCATTCGCGGAACACGCCGGCCGGGAGGTCCTCGCCGAGGCCGAGCCGCTTGCCGGGCACGTAGCCGAGCAGCGCGGACGCGAGCGGGCCGAGCACGCGCAGGATCAGCCGCACCTTCAGCCGCTCGGCCGCGCGGGCGATCAGCCGCGTGCTGCCCGCGTGCGCGGCGACGAGCACGGCCGCGCGCAGGTGCGCGGTGCCGGCCGACAGCCCGATCGCATGGCCGCCGACGCTGTGCCCGACCGCCAGCAGCGGCAGCCCGTCGTGCGTAGCGCGCGCCCACGCGATTGCGGCGCCGACGTCGAGTTCGACCCAGTCGCGCATGCGGGCCTGCAGCGCGCTCAGCCGCGCGGGCCGCGACGCGCCGATGCCGCGATAGTTGTAGGTGAGCGCCGCGAAGCCGCGTTCGGTCAGGAAGCGCGCGAAGCCCGCGTAGAGCCGCTCCGGCACGGCGGTGGCCGGATGGATCAAGACCAGCGCGCGCGGCGGCGCGTCCGGTGACCACAGCGTGCCGCGCAGCGTGTAGCCGTCGGCGGCGGAAAACTCGATGGGTTCTGACGTCATGGCCGTCCTCGTTCCGGGTAGGTATTTCGTATGCGAAATATAGTTCGCCATGTATTTCGCGTGCGAAATATCTGTCGAGGGATCATTCGAACGGCGTCCCGCGAAGCCCGGTGGACGGCGTCGCTGCGCGGCGATCATTCCATAAAACATTTGCATATTTGTATAGCAGAATATTGCGTTTGTCTCATGAAGCGGATCGCCGTATCTTCACCAGTTCCATCCCGTCCGCCAGCCGTCGCGCCAGGCGGACCCAGGGGCGACGCCGTCGCGCGGCCGCCCGCCAACCTCCGGGGAGATCACGTTGTTGAGCCGAATCGTCACGGCGCTGCTGCTCGCGCTCGCCGCGCAGCCGGGCATCGCGAAAGACACCGTCACGCTGCGCGTCGGTGAACAGAACTACTTCAACATCCAGGCATCGATGGAGGCGTCCGGCGTGTTGAAGGACCTGCCTTATACGATCGAGTGGAAGCACTTCCAGGCTGCCGCGCCCGTCGCCGAAAGCCTGAACGGCAACGCGATCGACGTCGGCTTCCTCGGCGATTCCGCGCTGCTCACGCTGGCCGCGCGCGGCGCGCCGGTGAAAGTCGTCGCGGTGTCGCGGCAGAGCCTCGACGGCGTCGCGATCCTCGTGCCGAAGAACTCGCCGGTGCGCACCGTCGCCGACCTGCAGGGCAAGACGATTGCGGTCTGGCGCGGTGCGTGGAGCCAGCAGCTCGTGCTGCGCGCGCTCGAACACGATGGCCTGCGCGCGGATTCCGTCAAGTACGCGTACCTGATGCCGATCGATGCGACCAACGCGCTCGCGAACGGCTCGGTCGACGCCGTGTCGCTGTGGGAGCCGTTCGTCAGCACGCTCGCGCTGCGGCAGGGCGCCCGTCCCGTGACGACCGCGCAGGGCCTGATGCCCGCGCTCAGCTTCGTCGCCGCGAACGAGCAGGCGGCCACGGCCAGGCGCGCGGAGATCACCGATTTCCTGAAGCGCGTGGTGGCGGCACGCCAGTGGGTCGACAGTCATCCGCGCGAGTACGCGGACCTGTGGGCGAAGCGCGCGAAGCTGGAGCCGGACGTCGCGTACCGCTGGCTCAACAACGCGCACCAGCGCGTGGGCCCGGTCGACGACACGGCCGCGAAGGATGCGCAGAACACCGCCGACTTCCTGCACAAGGCCGGCGTGATTCCGGTCGCGTACGACACGGCGAAGCTGCTCGACCGCTCGTATGCGGGCGCGTTCGCGGCGCCCGCGCAGAAGACGGCCGCCGCGCAGTGAGCGTGCTGCAGCACGCAGCCATTTCCGATCGACGACAAGAAGGACCATCGACATGCCCGTCGACATCATCGGCATGATCACCGCGACGCCCGGCGCGGAGGTCGACGTACCGGGCGGGGCCGCCGTCCAGCCCGACTACGTGCGGCGCTTCGCGCAGGCGCACGAAGCCGCCGGCTTCGACCAGATCCTGGTCGGCCATTTCAGCAACGCGGCGGACGGCTTCATCGTCGCGTCGTTCGCGGCCGCCGCGACCGAACATATTCGCATCCTGCTCGCGCACCGGCCGGGCGTGATCGTGCCATCGGCCGCCGCGCGGCAGATCGCGACGCTCGACGTGTTCAGCGGCGGCCGGCTCGCATTGAACGTCGTGTCGGGCGGCGACGATGCCGATCTTCAGCGCGACGGCGATTTCGTGCCGCACGACGCGCGCTACCGCCGCACCGGCGAATATCTCGACGTGCTGAAACGCATCTGGCTGGCCGACACGCCGGTCGATCACGACGGCGAGTTCTATCGGCTGCATGGTGCGTCGCCGGTCGTGAAAGGCGCGCAGCAGCCGCACGTGCCGATCTATTTCGGCGGTTCGTCGCCGGCCGCGCTGGCCGTGGCCGGGCAGCACGCGGATGTCTACATGACGTGGGGCGAGCCGCTCGCGGCCGTGCGCGAGCAGATCGCGCGCGTGCGGGCCGCGGCAGTGCCGTTCGGACGCGCGCCGCGCATCAGCGTGTCGTTTCGGCCGATCGTCGCGGACACCGAAGCCGCCGCGTGGGAGAAGGCCGAGGCGATCCGCGCGCGCGTGCGCGCGGCGCGGCTCGCGAACGGCCAGCCGATCGACGGCCATGCGCCGCAGAACGCAGGGTCGCAACGCCTGATGGCCGCGGCCGCTCAGGGCGACGTGCTCGACGAGCGGTTGTGGATGGGCGTCGCGAACCTGACCGGCGCGCGCTGGAATTCGACCGCGCTCGTCGGCACGCCGGAACAGGTCGCGCGTGCGCTCGGTGCGTATTACACGCTCGGCGTATCGACGTTCCTGATTCGCGGTTTCGATCCGCTCGACGATGCGCTGGATTACGGACGCAAGCTGATTCCTGCGATCCACGCGCACATCGCGGAACTCGACCACCATCGCGATCGCGCGGCGCTGACGGCGTAGGAAACGACGGCCCGCCCACGTCGATTCGCCCCGGCATCTTCTTTAAGGGATGCCGGGGCGATTTCATTTGCTGCGCGACCGATGCGCAGCTCGCTGTGCCGACGCAACGACGCGTCGGCACATCGACACATCGACACATCGAATCAAAACGACGGCAATCCCGGCGGATTCGTCTCCGCGCGCGCGACCGCCTCGCTCTGCAACCCCCAGCGCGCCAGCGCCTGCCCGTAGCGGCCGTTGTCGATCAGCGCGTTCGTCGCGAGCGTCAGCGCCGGCGCGAGCCCGCTGCCGCGGCGCGTCGCGATCGCGACGTCCGCGTTCGCGGGCCAGCCCGCGTTGACGACGCCGACCCGCCGGATCTTGCCGTCGCGCGCGGCTTCGTACGCGAGCGACGCGTTCGGATTCAGCTCGGCATCGGCGCGGCCCGACAGCAGCGCGACGCGTGCCGCCGCATCGTCGTCGAAATAGAGCAGTTCGGTCGGCTTCAGCCCTTGCGCGACGTTGCGCCGGCTCCACTCGAGCAGGATGCGCTCCTGGCTCGTCCCCGCGCCCGTGATGACGCGCAGGCCGGCGACGTCCTTCGGTTCGGCGATCTTCGCGATCGGGCTCGCGGTGCGCACGTAGAAGCCGTGCAGCCCGAGCCGGTAGGTCGTGAAGTCGTATTTCTCCTTGCGCTTCTCGGTCACGCCGACGTTCGAGATCACCGCGTCGTACTTGCCCGACGTGAGCCCGAGCGGCCAGTCGGCCCATGCGATCGGCACCAGCACCAGCGTGCGGCCGAGCGCGTCGGCGACGAGCTGCGCATAGTCGGGATCGGCGCCGACCACGGTGCGTGCGTCGGTCGCATAGGTCGATACCGGTGGCGCGTGCGGCGAGATCGCGACCGTGAAGGCCCCGTCGCGTACCCAGCGGTAGTTGCTTGCCGCGCGAATCGCCGCATCGTCGCGCGCTGCGCGGATCCGGCCGGCCTGGCGCGGATCGAGGTCCGCCGTCGCGGCGGCGGCCTCGGCCGCGTGCCACCGGAGGCCGGCGGCGGCCGCCAGCGTGGCGGTGATGAACTGGCGTCGGTCGATCATCGTCGGTTGCCTCGCAGGTCGTGAGCGGCGTGCATCAGAGCACCCGTGACAGGAACGCGCGTGTGCGCGGATGGGCCGGCGCGTCGAGCACGACGGCGGGCGGCCCCGACTCGACGATGCGGCCCCGCTCCATGAACAGCACGTTGTCCGCGACTTCGCGCGCGAAGCCGATCTCGTGCGTGACGATCACGAGCGTGGTGCCCGAGCGTGCGAGCTCCTTGATCACGTCGAGCACTTCGTTGACCAGTTCGGGATCGAGCGCCGACGTCGGCTCGTCGAACAGCAGCACCTTCGGGCGCAACGCGAGCGCCCGCGCGATCGCGACGCGCTGCTGCTGGCCGCCGGACAGCTGGCGCGGGTACGCATCGGCTTTATCGGCGAGGCCGACGCGCGCGAGCAGCGTGCGCGCGGTGCGTTCGGCGGCCTCGCGCGTGACGCCGCCGACGGCGACCGGCGCCTCGATCAGGTTCTCGAGCACCGTCAGGTGCGGAAACAGGTTGAAGTTCTGGAACACCATGCCGACCGCCGTGCGGCGCTTCAGCACGTCGCGCTCCTTCAACTCGTGCAGCACGTCGCCGTCGCGCCGATAGCCGATCAGCTCGCCGTCGATGTCGATGAAGCCGTCGTCGACGCGCTCGAGATGGTTGATGGTGCGCAGCAGTGTCGACTTGCCCGAACCGGACGGCCCGACGATCACCGTCACGCTGCCGCGCGGTGCGACGAACGACACGTTGTCGAGCACGCGCTGCATGCCGAACTGCTTCGATACGTTGTGCACGGCGACTTCGCCGCCGGTGCGCGGCACCGGAGCGGCCGCGGCGTCATCGTGAGCCGCCGCGCCGGTTGCCGTTGCGTTGCGCGCCGCCGCATGCCGCCACAGCGCACTGACGCGCGCCAGCACGAACGTCAGCGCCGACGGCGGCGGGTTGCGCAGCGCGCCGCGCGCATAGTGGCGCTCGACCTGCACCTGGATCGCGGACAGCACGGTCAGGATGATCAGGTACCAGACGGTCGCGACCATCAGCAGCGGAATCACTTCGAGATTGCGGCGATAGATCACCTGCACCGTGTAGAACAGCTCGGGCATCGCGAGCACGTAGACCATCGACGTGCCTTTCGCGAGCGAGATCAGGTCGTTGAACGCGGTCGGCAGGATCGCGCGCATCGCCTGCGGCAACACGATCCGCGTGGTCTGGCGGCCGCGCGGCAGGCCGAGCGCGGCGGCCGCTTCGAGCTGCCCCTGGTCGACCGCGAGAATGCCGCCGCGAATCACTTCCGCGGAAAACGCCGCGTGGTTCAGCGAGAGGCCGAGCACGGCCGCGAGGAACGGGCTGATCAGGTCGGTGGTCGGTGTGTCGAACCACACGATGTCGGTGAACGGCACGCCGAGCCGCACGTGTTCGTACAGGTAGCCGAGGTTGTTGAGGATCAGCAGCAGCACGATCAGTGGAATCGACCGGAACAGCCACACGAAGGTCCATGCGCTCGCCGCGAGCAGACGCGAGCGCGACAGCCGCGCCAGCGCGACGAACCCGCCGAGCGCGAAGCCGAACACCGCGCCGAGCAGCGTCAGCACCAGCGTGCGCGCGAGCCCGGACAGCACCGGCGGCGACAGGAACCACTCCGCGAACACCGGCCAGCCCCATTGCGGGTTGCCGAGGATCGAATACAGCACGAGTGCGATCAGCACGAGCGCGAGCACGGTGCCGACGGTGCGCGACCGGTGCCGGGCCGGCACGATCCGCAGGTGCGTGCCGGTGTCGCGGGCGCGGGAGGGGGAGAGCGGCGGCACTGCGCCGCCGAGATGGGTCGTGTCGCTCATGTCGGTGAGGGTCCTCGATCGAGTTGGCCGGAAGCGCCGCGCGAGGCGGCGCGTCGGCGTCATGCGTGCGCTTCGGCCGCGTCGTCCTGTTGCTGCACCGCGCCGGGCGCCGCATGGCGGCTCGCCTTGCGCGGCAGGCCGAGGTGGTCGCGCAGCGTGCTGCCCGGCAGGTCGCGGCTATAACGGCCGCGCGCCTCGAGTACCGGAATCACGAGGTCGATGAAGTCGTCGACGCCCTGCGCCTGTACCGGGAAGCCGAGGATGAAGCCGTCGCCGGCACCGGCGTCGTGCCAGCGGATCAGCTCGTCGGCGACGTGCTCGGCCGTGCCGATGAAGTTCGGGCGCGGCGTCGCGACGGCGAGCGCCGTCTCGCGCAGCGTGAGGTGCTTGCGCTTCGCATCGGCCTTGATCCGGTCGGTGGTCGAGCGGAAGCTGTTGCGGCCGATGTCGCCGAGCTCGGGGAACGGCGCATCGAGCGCGTACTGCGTGAAATCGTGGTGATCGAAATAGCGGCCGAGATACGCGAGCGCTTCGTCGATCGTCAGCAGGTCGCGGATCGCCTGGTATTTGTCTTCCGCCTCGGCGGCCGTGCGGCCGACGATCGGCCCGATGCCCGGGAAGATCTTCACGTCGCCGGGCTGCCGCCCGTGCTCGACCGCGCTTTGCTTCACGCGCCGTGTGAACGCGGCCGTTTCGTCGAGCGACGGCGAGTGCGTGAACACGGCGTCCGCGTACTTGCCCGCGAGCCCGATGCCGGTGTCGGACGAGCCGGCCTGGAAGATCACCGGCTGCCCCTGCGGCGAGCGCTGGATGTTCAGCGGGCCGGCGACCTGGAAGAAGCGGCCGTGGTGATCGAGCGTGTGGAGCTTGTCGCGATCGAAGAAGCGACCGGTCGCGCGATCGCGCACGAACGCGTCGTCGTCCCAGCTATCCCACAGCCCCTGCACGACCTCGAGGTATTCGTCGGCGATCTCGTAGCGCAGTTCGTGATCGGGATGCGCCTTGCCGAAATTCTTCGCGGTGCCTTCGAGCGGCGTCGTCACGACGTTCCAGCCCGCGCGCCCGCCGCTGATCGTGTCGAGCGACGCGAGCTGGCGTGCGACCGTGAACGGCTCGCTGTACGACGTCGAGATCGTGCCCGCGAGGCCGATCTTCTTCGTCGCGACCGCGAGCGCCGACAGCACGGTGAGCGGCTCGAAGCGGTTCAGGAAGTGCGGGATCGACTTCTCGTTGATGTAGAGGCCGTCCGCGACGAACGCGAACGCGATGCCGGCGGCTTCCGCCTTGCGCGCGATGCCGATCGCGAAGTCGAGGTTGATGCTCGCGTCCGGCGGGTTGCTCGGGTGCCGCCATGCGTTCATGTGGCTGCCTGCGCCTTGCAGCATCAGGCCGAAGGGAATCGATCGTCGGGTCGTCATGGGCGCGTCACGCGTTCTGGTCGGGGGAAAGGGAGCGAAGGGAGCGGTCGGCCGCGAGGGCCGCCTGCACGGGGGTGATCGACTGCGCGCCGCCGAGCCATTCGGCCGACGCGAGCCGTGCCGCGTAATCGGTCACCGGCGAGTCGATCACGAACGCGTCGACGTCGAGCCGCCGGCTCAGCGCGTCGAGCGCGCGGTGGATGCGCTCGGGCGTATCGGCCAGCACGGTCGGGCGCAACTCGTCGATCCGGTAGTCGGACGCGCCGCTTTGCCGCGCGAATTCGGCCGCGGCCTGCGCGCTCGGCAGGTTGAAGCTCTGGCCGCCGGCGAACTGCAGCTTGAAGATCTTCAGCGGCCCGATCAGTCGCTCGGCCTCCTCGCGGGTCGGTGCGGCGACCGCGTACAGCGCGACGAGCGCTCGCGTGCCGCCTGCGTCGCGGTAGGCGGCCAGCGAGCGTTCGAGGTTCGCGTCGTCGCCGTTGAAGTGCCCCGCGTAGCAGAAGCGCCAGCCGTGTCGGGCGGCGAGCGCACCGCTGTCGGGCGAGCCGCCGAGCAGGATGCGCTCCGGCGCGTGCGGCGGCACCGGCATCGCGACCGCGCCGGCGAGCGGATGATCTTCGGCGACGCCCCAGCCCAGGAACGCATCGAGTTCGGCGAGCTGGCCCGCGAAGCCCGGCTTTTTCGCCTTGTCGTGAAACCACTGCAGCGCGCGCGTGGTCAGCGGCAGCCCGCCGGGCGCCTTGCCGACGCCGAGATCGACGCGGCCCGGCCCGAGCGCGGCGAGCAGCTTGAAGGTTTCGGCGACCTTGAACGGGCTGTAGTGCTGCAGCATCACGCCGCCCGAGCCGACGCGAATGCGCGACGTGTGCGCGAGCAGGTGCGCGACGACGATCTCGGGCGCGGAGCTCGCGAAGCCGGGCGCGCCGTGATGCTCGGCGACCCAGAAGCGCTCGTAACCGAGCTGTTCGGCGCGCTGCGCGAGGGTCGTCGTGAAGCGCAGCGCGTCGGCGGCGGTCGCGCCGTCGGCGATCGGACTCTTGTCCAGCAATGAAAGCGAATAAGACATGGTGATCGGCGTTCCTGCGAAGGCGTGAAGGGGCGGCGCTCAGCTCTTCGGCAAACCCGGCGGATTCGTGCGCGACTGGTCGATCGCTTCGGACGCGAGGTTCCAGCGGTCGAGGATCTGCTGATAGCGGCCGTTCTTGATCAACCCGTTCAGCGCGACCGTCAGCGGATCGGCGAGCCCGCTGCCGCGGCGCGTCGCGATCGCGATGTCGGCCGTGCGCGGCCAGCCGCCGCTGATCGCGCCGACGAGCCGTGTCTTGCCCTGCTGCGCGCTCTGGTACGCGAGCACCGAGTTCACGCTGAACACGGCATCGGCGCGGCCCGACTGCACGGCGACGATCCGCATCGCCTGGTCGTCGTAGTACTGCACCTGCACCGGTTTCAGGCCGTGCGCGACGTTCTCGCGGTCCCACGCGAGCAGGATCTTTTCCTGGTTGGTGCCGGCGTCGGTCACGATGCGCAGCCCCGCGACGTCCTTCGGCTCGCGGATCGACTGGATCTTGCTGTCGTTGCGCACGTAGAAGCCGACCTGGTCCTTGCGGTAGGTCGAGAAATCGAATTTCTGCTTGCGCTCCTCGGTGACGGTGACGTTCGAGATCACCGCGTCGACTTTCCCCGATTCGAGCGCGAGCGGCCAGTCGGCCCACGCGAGCGGGACGATCTTCAGCTTGCGGCCGAGGCTGTCGGACACGAGCTGGCCGACGTCCGCGTCGAAGCCGATCACCGTGCGCGCGTCGGTCGCATACGTGCTGATCGGCGGCAGGCTCGGCGCGACGCCGATGGTCAGCGTGCCGGCTTCGGCGAACTTGAACGACGCGGGCACCGCGCGCTCGACGGCCGCATCGGCCGTGCCGCGCGGGCGGCCGCGCTGCTCGGGGCTCAGGTCGAAGGTCGCGGCGGCCGCGGCGATCGCGGTCACGCCGATCAGCGCGGCGGCCAGCGTGCGGAGCGCACGCGGCGTGAAGGGTACGGCTCGTTGCATGGATGCGTCCTTGTTGTGTTGTCGTCGGGAGCGAGGGAGCGGAATCGGATGACGCGACGCGTTCAGCGCGGCAGCACCGCTTCGGGCAGCGGCGCCCACAGGTCCGCGAGGGTCGACGTGCGCGACGGATCGGCGAGATCCTTGCCGAAGCGCAGGTGGAAATACGCTTCGGGGTCGATCGACGAATCGAACAGCCGCGTATAGCCGGTGCGGTCGTACAGCGCCCACGCTTCGGGCTGGCGAAAACCGGTGGTCAGGTACACACGCCGATAGCCCTGCTGCGCGGCGCGCAGTTCGAGCGCGTCGACGATCAGGCGCGCGAGCCCCTGGCGGCGCAGGTCCGCGCGGGTCCAGATGCGTTTGAGTTCGGCGGTCTGCGCGTCGTAGCGCTTGAATGCGCCGCCGCCGATCGTCTCGCCGTCGCGCAGCAGCAGCACGAACGCGCCTTCGGGCGGCGCGAACAGCTCGGCCGGGTAGCGTGCTAGTTCGTCGCGTGCGGACGCGCGGCTGTCGGGGCGGTACGCGTCGTAGCGCGTCGCGTATTCGTCGATCAGCGCGTCGATCAACGGCTGGGCGCGGACGTCGAGCGGCGTCGTGTCGATGATGCGGTCGTTCGTGGCCATGGGCATCGCGAAGGGCGCGCGATGCGGACGTTCCTGGCGGGGGCGGGGCACATCGCCCGGCCGGTCTGTTCCGTTATCGCGACGCGGTTGTCGTGATGACGGCGGCCGCGGTGCTTCCTGCGCTGCATCCGGCGTGCCGCCGCCGTTTCGAACACGTTAGCGGCGCGGCCGGCAAAGGCGAACGAAGCAATTTCGATAAGGATTTCGCGGGGAGCGTCAGAAGGCTTGCAGGGGGAGTGGGGTGGGGGAGGCGATCGAGAGTAGTGCGGAGCCGAGCCAGTTGGATGTGTGTGCAATACATATGAATGCCGTGGGTTTGCACGCTGTTATTGCTCGATGTTCTATCGGTATTGCCGATTTGGGGGCGATCAGGTTTGGCGGGAAGCGGCCCACTTCCGTCCATTCGCCTGAGCGCTCAGTTGGGCTCGAACGCCATACCGACTCGGAACGCGAACCTGAGTCAGTCGATCGCGCGACTTCGCGCCGTCCGATGTTGCCGACAAATGCTCGGGATCCGGTGTCGCTCTCGGCGTGTGACTGCTTCCGCGTGAGCATCGCTTCGCTATCCCTGCAACGCCCACGCAAGATTCTTTTCGGCATCTTTATTACCTTGTTCTGCGGCGCGGCGAAACAACTTGATCGCACGCTCCTTGTCACGGGGTACTGAAATTCCGAACCAATAGAATTTGCCCAGTTCATTTTCAGAGAAATCATCGCCCAGCTCGGCGGCCTTTTCGTAGTCTTTAACCGCTCGTTCGGATTGTTTCATGCCTTGATAAATCGCCCCCCTTTTTGAAAGAGCGTAACTATTGTTCGGGTTCAGGTTGATCAGCTTCGACAAAGGTTCAATTGCTTGCTCGTACTTGTGCTCGCGGATGAGTACGTTGCTCATTTGCGTCAGCATGTCCCGGTCGTTCGGCATCAACGCGAGCGCCTGGGCGTAAGCCTTTTCTGCACCGGGATCATCACTGTCGCGGTACATGACCCAGCCTTTATCTGCAATGACCATCGCTTCGAACTCTCGTAGCGCCGTTGCCGGTACCGGGAACCGCCGACACTCGTCGACGAAGGCCGCCATGCGTTTGGGGCTCCCGCCCCATCTTGTCTGTATCGAAACGAGATAGGTGCGCCTGACCACTATGTTCCCCGGGTCCTTTTTGATGGACTGGTCGAGCAATTCGCGGCTTTCCTTGTTCGTACCAGAAAGGGCCTTCCAGATCTCGATCTCTTCCATGTATGACATGGTGGGCTTCGCAGTCAATCCAGTCGACTTCGATAGATCGCGGAGAGCCATGCTGTGATAGGCTCTCATTCCAGCGAACTGTTGCTCGCTGGTGCTCCTCGCATATGCGTTGCCGCGCCTGACCCATCCCATTGCCTCGTAGTACATTCCTCGCGCTAGCAATGCCGCATATGACTGTGGAAACCGCGCAACCCATTGGTCGAATTTTGGTTCAAGGTCGGGGTCGGCGAGGTAAAGGGCACGGAATGCCGCGACTAATTGGTCGTCGCTGATTGAGCCATGCTCAAATGCTTGCTGAAGGGCGGTCATTGCATGATCCAACTCGGCAAATCGGCCGTCTCTAAGCAGGGCGAGCCTCTGCGCTGCGTCGGGGTCCGTCGTCCCCGCGGGGCACCCGACAGCATGGAATGCGAGACATATCCAGCTACAGAGCAAGATTCTTCGAATCATTTTAGGTGCCCGTACCAGTGAATACTTCAGATCAATTGCAGTCGCAGTGACTGTGGATTTCCTGCGGTCAGTTTTACAAGTTATGTGCCATTTTCCCAAACATGTATGTTGGCGAAATCACCTACTTTCGAAGTCCGGGATCCGGGTGCGCAATTCTCGATCGAATTCAATTCGACGCCAATCGGTGGTCAAGCACAGCGCGCTGACGATGGGCCCGCCGTCGGCGCGTTTCGCCATTGAAACGTTTTTCGCGCGGGCTCGAGAGCTAGATCTCGAAATCCATGACTGAACGTCCATGCTGCGATTCGTGCCCGCGCGAATCTGGCGGATTTGTGAGCAACGGCTTCAACCGGGACCGGCTGTCGACCATTCATTTCAACGCTACCTTTCTGTCGGAACCACCCTCGAAAAACGCAAGTGGCAACTGACGTATTGGATCGACGGACGCGAAGGCGACACTTTCCTGCCTTGTCGTACTGTGGCCTTTCGTGTCAGGGGGAGGCGCATTTGCATTGGCTCGCGACTTTCCCAAGAAATGCCTGGGCTAGTTCAAACTCTGAACTTCGGTTCCAATGCAAGCGATCGACCGCTCCGGGGCGATACCGGTCATGACACGCCATCTACGCAGCGACCCTCATCCCATCGAACGACGACGTGCATCTAGTTCGCCCGCCCGTCGAATTGTGTGGCGAACCGTGTCATCGCATCACCGAGACGACTGGCATTTTCGATATCGAGCACCGCTTCGCCGCATGCCGGGCAGAAGTCGCCCGTTATACCTCGAACGACCGTGGACACACGCTGAAACGCATACGGAATATCGCGTGTGTCGCGAATCAGTTCGGCTTCACCGCAGGCGGGACATTTCATGTTCGTGATCTCCTCGACGACTCGATCACGCACGTTACCCGATGACCCGCGGCGGCGTCGACGCCTCCGCAAGCTGAAACAGGCAATCGCCGCGCTGCACCTGCGCGGGCACGCGCTTGCACACGACTTCGCCGTCGCCCTTGAAGCGGTGCAGCACCGGTTCGCGCAGCGGCGTATCGGGGAAGTGCACCCACGCGGCCGGCTGGCCGGCCTTCACCTGGTCGCCGAGTTCGACGAGCGGTTCGTACAGCCCGCGTTCGTACGCGTAGACGAAGTGGCGATCGCCGTCGACGCGCAGGAAGCGCGTGACGGTCGGCGGCGCATCGGGCACGAGTGCGCCGTGCAGCAGGCCGATGTAGCCGAGATAGTGCAGCAGCCCGTGACGGCCGAGCCGGATCAGCGACGGATCCGCCATTCCCGCACCGCCGAGTTCGGTCACGATCGAGATCGCGCCCTGCCGGCGCGCGGCCGAGGCCGAATGCACCGGGTTCGGCGCGTGCAGCAGCGCGTTCGGCAACCCGAACGCGACGAGCAGCCCGTTGAGCTTCGCCGCTTCGTCGTCGTCGAGCGGGTCGATCGCGAGCATGTTGCCGCCCTGGTACAGCAGCGAGCTGCCGCCCGAATGCAGGTCGACCAGATACTGCGCGCGCGACAGCAGCGCATGCTCGATGTAGTGGGCGATCATCTGCGTCGGCGTGCCGGTCGGGTTGCCGGGAAAGCTGCGGTTCAGGTTGCCTTCGTCGAGCGGCGACACGCGCAGGCCCGCGTCGGCCGCGGGGAAATTGGCCATCGGCAGCAGGATCAGCTGCCCGGTGACGCTCTCCGGGTCGATCTCGCGCATCAGCTGCGACACGATGATCTGGCCTTCGTATTCGTCA
This sequence comes from Burkholderia sp. Bp8986, assembly GCF_003854225.1. Classification (NCBI taxonomy): domain Bacteria; kingdom Pseudomonadati; phylum Pseudomonadota; class Betaproteobacteria; order Burkholderiales; family Burkholderiaceae; genus Burkholderia; species Burkholderia sp. Bp8986. Next base: position 121,467 of record NZ_QTQM01000010.1, read on the forward strand.
CCGTGGTTGCCGGCCATCACGAGCGCGACCGGGCCGTCGCCGTTGCGGATCGACGCGATCGGGATCGGCAGCCAGCCGTACGCGGAGCGATGCACGGAATGCGGCAGGCGCAGATAGCCCGCATGCTTGCCTTGCGCATCGAGATCGATTTCGCAGTGGATGGGATTTCGGTGTGAGGAGGAGGCGGTCATGGCGACATCGTTCGGAGAACGGGAATCCGCCATCTTATCGGGAAACGACCGCCGCGCGGCGCGCGGTGCGGCCGATGTCTAGCGCCGTCGGGCGGCCCGTGCGCGAACGCGCGGCAAGCGCAACCGGAGCGGCCGCGCGCGATGTTGCAGCGCTGAAACGCACGCCGGTGTGCGGGCCGGCCGCCTGCGCACGCCGCGTGGCGCGCCAGCCTCTTGCCGCGACGGCGGCCGGCGCGCGAGCGCGTCAGCGGCCCGATGTTTCAGCCTCGATACGGCCTTCTTCCCACACCGTCCAGAAACGGCTGCCGGCGCGATACGGATTCGCGCGCCGCGCCGCATGGTCGGTGACGCCCTGGCGAAACGCGCCGTACAGCGTCAGCGGCGGATTGGCGACGCACGCGGCTTCACGCGCCGCGGGCATGCGGCGCTCGGAAACGAGCCGCCGGATCAGCGAGGCACCGTCGATCACGTCCAGTTGATCGATCGTTTCCGCGCGGCTGAGAACTTCGACGGTATTCATGAGTGGCCTCCCTGACATCCTGTTTCCCGGTCAAGGAGCAATAAGAGTGCCAGCCATCAAATGCCGCGCGCCGTCGCGATCGTGCGGGCTTCTGCAGCGAACGCTACGCGCGGCGCGCGCCGATGTTACGGAACACGTCACGTGACACGGGCGGCCGCGGCGGAACATCCGCGCGCACGCGTCGAACCACGCAAGGCGTTTCCGGAATGAATCGCGGGAAGCGAACGGGCAAGCCGGACAGCGCGGCGGCCGCCGGCGGGAACGAGCGCGCGCTCAGCTCGCGGTCGCGGGCGTCACGCGGCTGCTTCCGGCCGAATAGAAGCGGTAGATCCCCTTGCCGGCCGACTTCGCGTCGTACAGCGCGCTGTCGGCCTGCCGGATCAGTTCGTCGGGTGAGCCGTGCCCGTCGTCGAGCGCGATGCCGATGCTGATCCCGAAGACGACGGTCTCGCCGATCGACAGCGTGTACGGCGCCGAGATCTGCCGGATGATCCGCGCGGCGAGGACCGAGCACGCCTGCATGGTGGTTGCGTCGAGCGCGACGATGAACTCGTCGCCGCCTACCCGCGCCGCCAGTTCGCCGGGCGGCAGCGTCTTGCCGAGCCGCTCGGCGACCTGCATGAGCACTTCGTCACCGGCCTGGTGGCCGAAGCGGTCGTTGATCGCCTTGAAGCCGTCGAGGTCGAGATACATGACGGCGAGCGCGGGGCTCGGCACGTGCGGCAGGTGCGGCAGGTGCGGCCGGTGCGCGAGCATCCGTTTGAGTTGCGCATGCAACTCGTGGCGGTTCGGCAATCCCGTCAGCGCGTCGTGCCGCGCGAGGTGCCGGATATGCTGCTCGGTCTGGCGGCGCGCGGTGACGTCCTCGACGATGATCACCGCGTTGCCGTCCGGCACGCGGTGGCGCGTGAGTTCGAGCTGGCGGCCGTCGGCGAGCGCGATGTCGAGCGGCTCCGGTTCGTCATGGTTCAGCCAGAGGTCGCATTGCACGGCGAGACTGGCGCCGTCGGGATCGGTGAGCGCGTTCGCGCCGAGCGCCGCGACGACGTCGGGCAGCGGCGTGTCCAGCATGATCTCGCGCGGCGAGCCGAACAGTTGCGCGGTGCGCCGGTTCGCGACGATCACGCGGCTTTCGCCGTCGATCATGCACAGGCCGTGCGGCATGTAGGTGAGGGCGGCGTCGAAGCGCGCGACGAGCTCGGCGTTGCGCTGGCGTGCGGCGATCAGCGCGACCAGCACGCGGTAATGGCGTTCGACGACCGTACGCATGGCCGCGAGATAGATCACGAGCGGCGGCAGCAGCAGCCATGCGCCGGGCCGCTGGACCAGCAGCGCGCCGACGCCGATCGGCACGACGCCGAGCGTGACCTGCGTCATCGCGAGCCGCGGCAGCGCCGAATTGCGCGACGCGATCCCGCCGAACACGCCGCCCGCGACCATCACGGCCAGCGTGCCGAGCTCGACGTCGGGCGCATCCACGCAGCCCATCACGCCGAGGCCGAGCACGAAGCACGCGGCGAGCGACACGGGCGCATAGCGCCGGGCCCAGTATTCGGCGCGATCGTCGCCGGCGGCACGACGTACCGCATACGCACGTGCGATCGCGAGCCGCGCGGCGAGCAGGCCGACGTCGACGACGAGCCACACGAAACACCAGAGTTGTTGCAGGCGGATCAGCGCGATCGCCGCGACGAACGCGCTGGCGAAGCCGGACAGCGCCATCGGACGCACGTCCTCGAACAGCGTGACGAGCATCGACGGGCGCAGCGCGGCCGTCACGTAGTGATCGCCGCAGGGGGGCGTGGCGAGAACGGCGTTCAGGAGGCGTGCCTTGACTGCCATGGCTATTTTGACCTCGACACGATGCGGTGCACCGCCGGCCGCCCCGCCCGGCACGGGATGGCCGGCGAACCGGATGCGCACGACATTAACATGAAACATCGGCCGCGAGCGCCGTGCGGGGACGTCGGCGCGTCGTCGTCAACTTCGTTCGCGCGCATCTTGCGGATTCGCCGATGCGCAGGCAGGATCGTTGCCGACGGAACGATCTCGGGCAGCCGCGCGCGGACCGGTTTCAGCCCGCGCCGCACGCGGGCCGCCGATGGCGCACGATCGGCCGGCAGCCACCGATGCGGCCGGCGCGACACCGCGCAGTCGCACGCGTGTGCCGCCCGCGACCGCGCGCCGCAGCTCGTCCGAATCCCGTTATAAGAAATCCAATAAGCAATTCATGCGAGAAATACTATAGGCGATATATCAAAAACAATGCCAGAATGCGCGCCGCTCCGAACGCCGCGACACCCGATCGCCGTCCGAGCCGCATCAGGAGGTTCCCCCCCAATGAAAAACCACGGCCTGTCACGGCGGGGTTTTCTGAAAGCCAGCGTGCTGGCGGGCGTCGCGGTCTACGTCGCGCCCATCGGCAGCCGCGCGTTCGCGGCGCTCTTCGAAGAAAAACTCCTCACTCCCGTCAAATGGGATAGCGTCACCGGCATCCCCCAATTCCGCATCGACGGCATCGCGAAGGTCACGGGCTCGAAAGTGTTCGCCCGCGACGTGCGCGCGGCCGACATGCCGCACTGGCCGCAGCAGCAGTCGCACGCGCTGATCCTGCGCGTCACGCAGGCCGACCGCACCTACGAGGGCTTCGACCTGTCGCTGCTCGGCGACGAGCTGAAGCCGGACCGCGTGGTCACGGCCGACGATCTCGCGCGCGACGGCGTCGCGTTCCCGACGTTCTACGGCGACGACATGCTGTTGCCCGCCGGCAAGACACCCGCGTATCTCGGCCATGCGGTCGCGATCCTCATTTACCACGACTTCGCGCGCTTCCGCTTCGCGAAGAACGCGCTCAAGTTCCGCGACGACGTGATCCGCTACGGCACGGTCACGGGCCCGCTCGAGCGCGATCCGTGGGGCACGTTCCGCTACGTGCGGGTGGGCGGCGAGACGGCCTACGACGACGATGTCTATTCGAGCCTGAAGGATGCGCCGATCTTCCCGAGCATGATGCGCAAGCACCTGCCGGTCTGGCCGGACGGCAAGGAGCACGGCAAGCTCGACGAGCAGGGGATGTTTCTCGCCGGCCAGATCGCCGCGGAACTCGACCATCCGTCGGCCGACTGGCTCGTGTTCGACCGCGAGTACAACACGCAGTCGGTCGATACCGCCGCGCTCGAACCCGACAACGCGAACTGCTGGTACGACGCCGCGACGCAGTCGCTGCACCTCGTCGTGCCGACCCAGTCGCCGCTCGAAGTGTCGGAAAACGCGGCCGCGATGGTCGCGAAATGCCGCTTCCCGGTGAAGAAGCTGTTCGTGCATCCGTGCTACACGGTCGGCTACGGTTCGAAGGATCACTTCAACGTGCCGTTCTACGGGCTCGTCTGCGCGCTGTACGCGGACGGCCGCCCCGTGCGGTTCGCGAACGACCGCTACGAGCAGTTCCAGACGTCGCTGAAGCGTCACGCGTTCAGGATGCGTTACCGGATCGCGGTCGACCGCAACACGGGCCTGCTGCAGTCGTTCAAGGGCGACTTCGAGGCGAACGGCGGCGGGCGCTCGAATTTCTCGCCGTCGGTGGCGATGGTCGGCGCGACGGCCGCGCAATCGATCTACTACTTCCCGAAGAGCGACCTCGCGGCGGTCGCGATCGCGTCGCGTGCGATCGATGCCGGCTCCGCCCGCGGCTACGGCACGCTGCAGAGCATGGCCGCGACCGAGATGGCCGTCGACGAGATCGCCGCGCAACTGAACCTCGATCCGATCGAATTCCGCCTGCGCAACGCGCTGCGTTCGGGGATGAAGAACACCCAGGGCGCGATTCCCGCCGGCGCGCTGCGCGTCGACGAAGTGCTGGAACGCGCGAGGCAGCATCCGCTTTGGACGCGTCGCGCGGCGCGCAAGGCCGAATTCGAGGCCGCGAACCCGGGCAAGCGCTACGGTGTCGGCTTCGCGTGCGTGCAGAAGGACTTCGGCACGGGCGCCGAGGCATCGTTCGCGAAGGTCGAATTCGACGAGAACGGCAAGGTGTCGCTGCAACACACGGCGGCCGAGATCGGCACCGGGATGTCGACGTCGCAGGCCGTCGCGGTCGCGAAGTGGCTCGGCCGCCCGGCGACCGAGGTGCGCGTCGCGGTGACCGAATGGCCCGACCTGCCGGTCGAGACGAGCGGCGATCCGTACCTGATGTCGCAGGCCGACCAGGATCGGCTGAGCGCGAATCCGCGCTGGTCGCCGGGCTATGCGTCGCCGTCGAGCGCGACCAACTCCGCGTACTACTTCACGCACAGCACGCGCGAAGCCGCGCGCGCGGTGTTCCGCTACGGGCTGTGGCCGGCCGCGATGTCGATCTGGACGCGCGGCCTCGGCGGCGGCCAGGCCGCGCCGTACACGATCCGCATCGAGGACGCGCGCTGGGTCGACGGCAAGCTGAGCGCCGACGGCCTCGAGCCGCTGACGTTCGAGCAGCTCGCGAAGCAGGCGCATGCGCTCGGCCTGCCGACCGGCGCCGTCGTGCACGTGTTCAACCGCTGGCAATGGACCGACGCCGAGTTCGACGTGGGCGGCGCGGTCGAGCGTCTGCCGATCGACGGGCTCTCGCTGCGTGTCGGCGCGCCGAAGACGGGCGCCGACGGCCCGCTGCCCGGCACCGTCGCGCCGGCCGGCGCGACCGCGCTGCGCGGCACGCTGGCGCCGACCGCGAACGGCTATCGCGTGTTGGACCGCAAGCGCGTGTTCATCCCGCCGACGAGCCGCAACAACGCGGCCGTCACGTACTACACGGCGGTCGGCACGCTCGTCGAGCTGGCCGTGCACGAAGCGACCGGCAAGGTCGAGCTGCTCACGCATCACTCGATCATGGAGTGCGGCAACCAGATCTCGCCGCAGCTCGTGTCGGGCCAGCTGCAGGGCGGCCTCGCGATGGGTATCGGCCATGCGCTGCACGAGTACCTGCCGCTCTACGAAGACGGCCCGGGCAACGGCACGTGGAACTTCAACCGTTATCAGCTGCCGCGCGCGAGCGACGTCGCCGTGTGGTCGCAGACGGGCGACATCCTGCCGCCGCTGTCCGAGACCGATCCGCCGAAGGGTGTCGCCGAAGTGGTGATGATCCCCGTCGTCGGCGCGATCGTGAACGGCATCGCGCACGCGATCGGCCATCGTTTCACCGACTTGCCGGTGACCCCGCAAAAGATTCAGGAGGTGCTCGCATGACGACCGCCCAAACCGCCGCGTCGGCCGCGAGCGCCAGCGCGGCCGCGACCGCCGCGTCCGTGCCGAACGCGGCTTCGGCCGCGCCGGCATCCGCATCCGCTGCGGTGCCGGCTGCATCGGCTGTATCCGCCGCAGCTCCGGCCGCCGTCGAGCGTCCGCTCGTGCGCTTTCAGCTGAAGCCGCTGTCATTGAAGATCAACGGCAAGTCCGTCGGCCCGATGCAGGTGCCCGAGGGGCTGATGATGATCGAATTCCTGCACGAGTACGCGGGCCTCACCGGTTCGCGGCTCGGCTGCGGGCAGGGCATCTGCCACGCATGCGTCGTGATCGTCGACAAGCCGGACGGCACCAGCGAGGAAATGCGCACCTGCATCACCGGCGCGCACTTCTTCCACGGCCGTTCGATCCGCACGATCGAAGGCCACGCGAAGCGCAACGAAGCCGGCGAAGTGGTGGAACTGTCGCCGATCCAGCAGAAGTTCCTCGAGCACTTCAGCTTCCAGTGCGGCTACTGCACGCCGGGTTTCGTCAACGCGGCGACGGTGCTGATCGAGCGGCTGACGCGCGAGCCGGTCGCGAAGGCCGACGTCGAGCGCACGATCACCGACGCGCTGAACGCGCACCTCTGCCGCTGCACGGGTTACGTCCGCTACTACCAGGCCGTGAAGGACGTGATCCTGACGACGCCGGGACTCGTGAAGGACGCCGCATGAAACGCACATTCGCCCATCGTGCCGCGCGGGGCGCGGGCCTGCCCGCGCTCGCGGCCGCCTGCGCGCTGCTGCTCGCCGCCTGCGGCAGCCAAGACGCGCCTGCCTCGAACGCGGCTTCCGGCGCGCCCGGTGCCGACCCGGTCGCGCGTGGCCGCTATCTCGTCAAGGCCGCCGACTGCGCGGCGTGCCACACCGCGAAGGACGGCGCGCCGTTCGCCGGCGGGGCGCCGCTCGAATCGCCGTTCGGCACGTTCTACGGTTCGAACATCACGCCCGACAAGGATCACGGGATCGGCAGCTGGAGCGCGGACGACTTCTACGCCGCGCTGCACGACGGCAGGGCTCCGGGCAAGCGGCTGTATCCGTCGATGCCGTACACGTCGTACCGGCAGCTCACGCGCGCCGACAGCGACGCGATGTACGCGTACCTGAGGACCGTGAAGCCGGTCGCGCAGGAGAACCGCGCGCACGCACTCAAGTTCCCGTACAACCTGCGCTTCGGCATGGTGTTCTGGGACATGGTGTTCCTGAAGGACAGCCTGCCCGACGCGTCGCGCGGCCAGTCCGCCGACTGGCGGCGCGGCCGCTACCTGGCGGGCGCGCTCGGCCACTGCGCGGAATGCCACACGCCGCGTGCGTTCACGGGCCAGCTCGACGGCGCGAAGCCGTTCGCGGGCGCGGCGCTCGGCCGCGTGGCCGCACCGGACATCACGCCGGCCGGCCTCGCCGCGCGCGGCTGGACGGGCACCGACCTGCAGACGTTCTTCGGCGTCGGCATCGCGCCGCAAGGCTCGGCGTTCGGCGAAATGTATCCGGTCGTGCACCTGAGCACGCAGTACCTGGCGAAGGACGACCTGCGCGCGCTGTCCGTGTACCTGCTCGGCGATACGCCGCCGGCACCGCAGCCGGTGAAGCCGGTGTCGGCCGACGCCGCGCAACTCGCGGCCGGCCGCTCGGTGTATCTCGCGGTGTGCGCGGGCTGCCACGGCTTCAACGGCGAAGGCAAGCCGCACGTGGCGGTGCCGATGAACGGCAATTCGACGCTGCGTCAGGGCGACGCGCGCAACCTGCTGGTCGCGATGCTCGACGGCGTCGACGAGCAGAAGTTTGCCGGCTACGAAAACCTGCAGCCGATGCCGGGTTTCTCGCACACGCTGAGCGACGACGAACTCGCGCAGCTCGCGAACTACCTGCGTGCGACGTGGGGCGGACAGCCCGCGAGCGTCACGCCGGCCGACGTGAAGGCCATGCGTTGAGCCGTCGAGCGGCAGGGCGGGGCGTCGCGCGCAACGCAGCCGGTTCCCGGCCGTGTTCCCGCGCGATGCCTCGCCCGATTCCGGGAGGCGGTGTTTCAGTAGCCGCCGCCTCCGCCTCCGCCACCTCCGCCACCACTACCCCCTCCGTTGCCGCCCGCGCCGCCGTAGCGGCTCATGCCGGATCCTTGCGACATCCCGCCGCCCGACGACGTACATCCCGCCGACAGCACCAGCATCAGCGCCGCGACGAGCGCCGCGGCCAATCTTGCCGATTTCATTTCACTCTCCTTGGACCGCGCAGGCCGCGCGGCAGGGCGGTTCGCGTGAACCGGCGACCGCGCGATGACGAAACGTCTCCGTCAGGCGGTTTATTCCATGTTTTTTGGGTATCGGTGCGTCGCGGCATATAGCGACACGAATCGGCGCGCGGGGCGCACGCGCGTCGGGCGGCGCCGTGCTCGCGCAGCGGCGCACGCGCTCACACGAGCACGAGCACGAGCACGCAGCCGGGGCGCCCCGGCGATTCGTCGCATGACAGGTAACGGGGGACGGGGGCCGGAATGTCGCCGTCGCGGCGGCATCCGGTCAACGATAGACGAGATCGGCGCGGCGGTTCTGCGCCCACGAATCTTCGTCGTGGCCGAGCGCGACCGGCTTTTCCTTGCCGAGGCTGACCGCTTCGAGTTGCGTGGCCTGCACGCCCAGCGTTTCGAGCGCGCCCATCACGGCTTGCGACCGGCGTTGGCCGAGCGCGAGGTTGTATTCGGACGTCCCGCGTTCGTCGGTGTTGCCCTGGATCAGCACGCGGCGCGACGGATGGCTGCGTAGGTAGTCGGCGTGCGCCTGCAGCAGCGTCTGGTATTCCGGCTTCACGGAGTACTGGTCGAAATCGAAGTAGACGCTGCGCTTTGCGAGCGGGCTGTTTGGGTTGTCGAGATCGTCGGCCGCCACCGTGGCGACCGCTTCGCTCGATGGCGCCGGCGCCATCTCGGCATTCTCGGGCGTTTTCGCCGCGTGGTGGCAACCCGCCAGCAGCGCGAAGGCTGCCATGACCGCGAATCGGTTCATTTTGCTCATCGTGCGTCTCCTGCGGTTGACTGCATGGAAAGCGTGGTGGGGCGATCTGCCGCGTCACGCATGCGGCGAGACGACATGAAAGCGCCGGCTTCCGTGCGCGATGCGCTTTCGTAAGCCGGCGACGTGCCGGATGAAAGATTGTCTCGGCCGGACGCCGACGCACGGCGCCGCTGCAACAAGATTAGGAAAAATGTCACAGCGTGACCAGTTTCTCCGTCTTTTTCGCGCGAAAACGACGCAGGACGCATTCTTGCTTGCGCGAACGCGCGCAGCATGCGCCGCGCATGCGTGATGCGTCCTTCCGGTGGGGGCGTATCGCGCGTCGCCGGCGCACTCAGAACTTGTGCCGCAGCCCGAGCGCGACCACGACCTGGTTGCTGTTGGCCGAAGGCGTCATGGTCCAGACGGTCGCGTTGAACGCGGGGTTGCCGTTGCCGCCGCTCACGCTTTGATAGACGGCTTCGAGATACGCGTCCGTGCGTTTCGAGAACGCGTAGTCCGCCTGCGTGACCACCTGGTTCCATTTCGGGCGCGTCTGGCCCGTGCGCGTGTCGAAACGGCCCATCGTGTACGTGTACGCGGCGGCCACGCTGAACGCCGGCGTGACGAAGTAGCGGCCGTCGACCGTGAAGTTGTCGAACACGAGCGATTCACCCTTCAGCGGGGTGATGCCGCTGCCCTGGAGCACGCCGCTCACGCCGTCGGTGGCCGAGTGCGACCATGCGGCACCGACCGAATGCGGGCCGAACGCATAACGCCCGGCCAGGGCCCAGATCTGCTGGTTGCCGCCCGTGATCGTCGCGGAGCCGTCGAGCGTGCTCAGTGCGCCGTCCGGATTCGGCGCGTTGCGGTCGCGGCTGATCTTCAGGTAACCGGCGCCGAGCTTCAGCGGCCCGTTCGCATACCCGAGCCCCGCGCTCCATACGGCGTTGTTCGAGAACGCGCCGGCCGTGTTCGAGAATCCGAACATCGCGCCGAGCGTCAGCCCGCGATACGTCGGGCTCGTGTACTTCACCGCATGGTTGATGCGCAGGTTGCGGTTCGAGTCGTCGTTGTCGTACGGATGCACCGCGAGGTTGCCGCCCCAGCCGGGGCCCGACGCGCCGAGCGGCGTCACGAAATCGAGAATCAGGTCGTACTGGCGGCCGAACGTGAGCGTGCCGGCCGTCCGCGAGCTCAGGCCGAGCCACGCCTGACGGCCGAACAGGTCGACGCCTTTCTGCGACAGCTTGCCGGTCGTGCCCGAGAAGCCGTTCTCGAGCGTGAAGACCGCTGCCGTCCCGCCGCCGAGATCCTCGCGGCCGCGCAGCCCCCAGCGCGACGCGTTCAACGCACCGCTCGTCATTGCGACGCTGCCGCTGCCCGGCGAACCGGCGCCTTGCGTACGCTGGTTGGTCGAATAGGTGATCGACGTATCGATCAGGCCGTACAGCGTCACGCTGCTCTGTGCTCGCGCGACGCAGGGAATCAGGAAGCCGGCCGCACAGGCGGCAATCACGCTCAGCGGGAGCGCACCGGTACGACGGCCGCGGCGGGCGGCAAGCGGCGCGGCGACGCGTGCGCCGGCGGGCTTGGTTGTTTTATAGGAATGCATATGACTTTTTTCGCTGGTCTCCGGCCCGATCGCCGGTGGGTCGTATCGGCGCGCGGGCCGACGGATCGAGTGGGCATTATTGGAGAACGTGCGACCGGCGATTAAGGCGCTGCACAGGAAAGGTCCTCTGCGGGATCGCGTGGAATCGCGGCGTTTCGACGCGGGGTGTTTCGATCGAATCTGCGCGAAACGCGGCCATCGCGCATGCGGAACGATTCGGCAGGGCCGGGGCAGTTCAGCGTGAGCGTCGGCGCTGTCAGGAGCAGGCGGCGGAGCGCGGCGGGGTGGTGACGCGTCGCGAAAGGTCGTGTGTCGCCGGTCGGCGGCATCGTGTATTTCTGACCCGATGCGCGGCAGCCAGCAAAATTTTCCGCCCGAAGCGGCAAGGACCGAATGGCGGCATCGGGTTGATTGCGTTCGTAGCGCGGGTCTTCCCGCGCTGCCGCAACCGGCCCGGCGACTACGTAATGCGCGGCTTTTTCACGTGCGCCCGTTCGGCACAATGGACCATTGCGCGTGGCCCGCCTGCCGCTGTGCCGGCACGTCACGCATGCCGCGGGAGAACGGACATGGTGTTGATGGCTGTGGGCGGGGGCGGACCGGTGAACGTGCCGCAGCCGCAGGATGACAACGATCCGGCACCGACGAACGGGGCCGGCAGCACCCCGCCGGCGCAGACGCCGGAACAGCAGGCCCTCGCGGCCGCACAGGCCGAGACGCAGCGCCTGCTGCAGCTCGCGCAGGCCGAAATGGCGACGCTCAAGCGCCTGCACGACCAGGGCGCGTCGCAGGCCGATCTCGACAACCAGGTGAAGAAGGCCGAAGCGGCATGGGGCTCGGTGCAGGCGGCCGTCGAGAACCAGATGCGCGTCGCGGCCGACGGCGGCGGCGACACGAACAAGGCGATCGCGGGCGTGGCCTCGGATCTGCGCAATGCGACGCCGAACGATCCGGTGCTCGGCTCGGTGCTCGACGATGCGCAAAAGGCGGTGTCGGCCGAATCGGCGCCCGAGCGGGCGACCAACGTGAAGGCGTTCCAGTTCGCGCTGGCGATGCAGAAGGACCAGGCCGCGAACGCCGACGTGAAGCAGTACGACGCGCTGCCGGGCGGAATCCGGCGCGCCGATCCCGACACCGGCGTGCAACTTCGCCAGGCGGCCGGCACGGCCGACACGAATGCCAACAACGCCTACACGGCCCTCACCACCGCGTTGCGCCACGAGTACAGCACGTCGGCCGCGACGCTGCGCCTGAACGACGCGAAGGCCGACTACGCGGCGTGGCAGAAGGAGCCGGGCGGATTGCGTCGTGCCGACGAGGCCGACGTCACGCAGGCGCTGGCGCAGGCGCAGAGCCAGTACGACAAGGTCGTGACGGGCGGCGACGACACCGCACTGACCTACGTGACGGCCGACGAGCAGAAGCAGGTCGTCGCGTCGGTGAAGCAGAATCACGACGGCATGTGGTACACCGGCCTCGTCGACGCGCTGGGCGAGGAAAGCCAGCTCAAGCGCACGATCGCGACGATCAATCCCGACGATCCGTCGCTGTCGCCGCAGATGAAGCAGCTCGCGCAATCCGATCCGGTCACGTTCGCGCTGTTGCAGGACACCGGCGTGACCGTCGATCCGAACGATCCGAAGCTGTCGCCGCAGGAGAAGGCGCTCGCGCTGCAGAATCCGCTCGCGGAAGCGTTCGTCAAGCTGACGGGCATTCCGGTGAGCACCGACGGCAAGAGCGACGCGGACGCGAAGGCGCTGAACGCGCAGATCGACCAGGCGGGCGGCGTGTTCGCGTACGCGATGGCGCAGGCGCAGGCGGACAAGAACAATCCCGGTTACCAGAAGATCCAGACGCTGCTTGCGGCGGCGCCCGAGGTGCGGCTGCAGTACACGAAGCAGCAGGTCGCGCAGTTGATGCAAGGCCCGGGCAGCAATCCCGGCGCGGCGCTCCAGGTGCTGAAGACCAACATGGACGCGTCGTTCTCGCTCGACGAGCGCCAGACGCTGTGGACCCAGGCCGGCCAGCCGCATTTCGACGCGAAGTTCATCCATTCGCAGATCGATCCGCTGATGCAGAAGCCCGATGCGGATGCAACGGATCAGGCGAGCATGCGTGCGCGTTACGACGACACGATGAACGCCGACAAGGCCGGCAAGTGGATGCAGGACATCCTGAACAATGCGCCGCCCGAGTTCGCGGGCGTCGTGCTCGATACCGTCGAGCACGATTTCGGCAACAAGTGGATGCAGACGAACACGGGCACGCCGCAGCCGTACGGGCAAGGCACCGAGTTCTACAAGGGGCTCAGCAAGGCGGTCGGGCTGGCGGACCAGCAGCCGAACGCGAGCGGCGTGCCCGTGCGGCGCGAGGACGACGTCGCGAACTGGCTGCTTAACGACAAGGGCAACGCGAAGACGCTGATCTACACGCTGCGCGGCAGCAACACCGGCTACGGTTTCGACACCGTGCGCGAGGCGCTGTCGTCGGGTGTCGATCCGGCGCTGTCGAAGGCGCTGCTGTCGAAGATGCAGAACGACGACCGGTTCCAGGCGGGCTTCGCGAACGACTTCCAGCTGCGTTACGACCAGGGCACCAAGAGTGCGCAGAACAAGCAGAACAAGGACGCCGCCAACGCCAGCTACAAGCTGTTCCAGGCCGATCCGGACAAGCAGCTGAAGGCGTATTTCGACGACTTCCAGAAGAACTTCGACGACAAGTCCTACACGTTCACCACCGGCTCCGACCAGATGACGAACTTCGTCGGCGCGGGGCTCGGAATCCAGCCGGACGACCCGGCCGCGACGCCGACCGACCGCAACGACGTGCCGTCGATGGCGATGCTCGAGCAGTTGATCGTCGGCAACGGGCAGTTGCAGAACGGTGTGGCGGTCAACAGTCGGTCGCTGTACGCGAGGAATTCGGCGGCGACGCAGATGATCCAGACCGTCGTCGACCAGATCCGCAAGGTCGGCGGCGACCACGCGGTCGTGTCGCTGGTGCCGATCTACTACGTGTCGAAGGGGACCGGTACCGCGCCGAGCGCATTGTTCAAGGTGCAGGTCGCGAACCATCCGGACCAGTTCAAGCTGATCGACGATCGCGGCTGGAAGTACGACACCGTCGACGACTACCAGCACAACAACGCGCTGTCGGACGACGGCAAGCTGTACGTGCCGAAGAGCCTGACGAACGGCGCGGCGTCCGGCGGCTACTCTCAATACGAATCGATCGACGCGCACAAGACGGAGTGGTACCAGCACGTCGAACACTATCTCGAGATCGGCACGGGGATTCTCGCCGCGGCCGGCGGTGTCGTGCTGGTCGCGAGCGGCATCGGTGCGCCGGTCGGCGGCCTGATGCTCGGCGCCGCGTGGACCGCGGTCGGCGCCGGGATGGCGGTCGGCGTGCCGGCCGCGATCGGCGACCTGAACAATCTGAGCGAGCACGGGCAGTCGATCGGCTTCGGCAATGCGCAGGCGCGCGGCGACTGGATCAGCCTGATCGGCAGCGGCGCGGGCATCGCGGGCGGCGGGCTCGGCGTCGCGGCGAAGTCGCTCGCGGAGGCGTCGTCGCTGCTGCGCACGACGGGCCAGGTCTCGGACATGGTCACGCTGGCATCGCGCGGCGAGGGCGTGACGGCCGACGTGGCCGGTCTCGGCCGTTTCGCGCAGGAAGCCGACGCGTTCCAGTCGGTCGCGCAGACGACGGGCCGCACGGCCGGCGTGCTCAACGTCACGGGCGGCGCGATCGGCGGCTATCAGATGGTCGACCAGGGCGTGTCGCTCGTGAAGAACTGGGACGCGATGTCCGATTCCGATCGCGCGCAGCAGTTGCTGAACCTCGGGATCGGCGTCGCGCAGATGGGCCTCGGCTCGCATACGCTGATGGAACGGCCGATTCGGGCGATCACGAAGACGCCGGCCCCGCCGGCGACGCAGCGGCCGATCACGATCGACGTGGCGAACGCGATGTTCGCCAACGGGCTGGCGAACCAGCGCCTCGCGGTCGGCGAGATCGGCAACCCGTGGCAGCACGCCGAGGAACAGGCGGCCAGTTTCGGCGAGCCCGTCGGCGACGGCGAGCCGGTGTCGCCGGCGGAAGGCGGGCTGCGGTCGCGCTTCACCGCGTGGCTGCGCGCGCGCCGCACGCAGGGCACGCCGGACGACGGCGACGCGATCCTGCTGCGGCTCGCGCCCGATGCCGAAGGGATCGATGGCGAAGCGACGCCGGCCGTTGCCGCCGCGATCGCGGGCGATGATGCGACGCCGGCCGGGGCCGGCACGCCGGCGACGGCGGGACGCCCCGCGTCGTGGCCCATTCCCGCGCATGTGGCGGCCGATCCGGACGCGCTGGCCGGCGTGGTCGGGTCGATTCTCGACAGCGGCAACCGCCTCGAGGACGTCGAATACTACGTGTACGCGCTGGAGGACGGCGAAGGGAACGTGCGCAAGCCGGACGAAGACGGACTCCCGTCGACCGAACGCGGCAACCTGGGAGACGACATCCGGGCGGCGAACGCGGACGCGCGGCGCGCGGCGGCCGGGGACGATCCGGTGAAGCTCGCGGCCGCCGCCTCCAGCGAGGACGGCACGATCGGCGTCACGCGTTACGCGTCGTTCCACGACGCGATGATGGTCGCCCGCGGCGGCGTGGCGGCGGGCCGCTATCAGGTCGCGCTGGTCGACCACGGCGCGCTCGCCGCGGACGGTACGGTGCCGCCCGAAGCGGTGGTCGCCCGGGTCGGGCTCAACGACGCCGGCGACGCGCTGATGCTGTCGATGAACGACGCGTACGATCGCACGCTGCGCGTGATGTACCCGCGCGGGTTCGATCCCGCCAAGCCGCTGATCCGCAGCGAGGACGGCCGGCGTGTCGACGTGATCAACGCGCCGCCCGGCATGGACGAAACGCAATGGGGCGCGTATCCGCGCCGCGAAGCCGACCTCGCGATCTATTCGAACCATCCGCACCAGCCCGAGAACCGGCTGCCGGCGGGCGAGCGGCCATTGATGCCGGTGCCGCCCGGCTACTTCGCGGTGTACGCGCATGCGTGGTCCGACGCGTTCGCGAGCGCGACCGGCAAGCCGATGAGCGCGGAAGACCTGGCCGAGCTGGTGCGCCAGAGCGGCTGGGACGGCAAATCGCCGGTGATCCTCTATGCATGCGGCGCGGGTACGCGGGTGAGCCCGCTCGCGCAACTGCTCGCGAACGTGCTGGGGGTGGACGTGTACGGCGCAAGCGGCTTCGTCGCGTGGCGTTCGCCGCGCTATCGCAGCGACGGCAGCCCGGACTCCGGCTATACGACCGGCATCGTGGTGGAGCCCGGCGCCCCCAGCCTCGCGGGGAAGCCGGACCATTCGGTGCAGCATGCGCCGCGCACCTACCGCTTCTCGCCGGCGCTGGCGGTCATCGACCAGGGCGCGCACGCGGTCGACTGGAGCACCGTGGCGCCGCGCCCGGTGTCGAATCGCTGGGGCGCCAGCGGCGCGTCGGGCGACGCGCGCGTGCCGCTCGGCGTCTACGTCTGGCGCGTGCTGACGAATCGCGGCGGCGCGGTCATCAATCCGCGCAGCCGCCGCCCGGCGAGCGCGCTCGAGATGACCCACGCGCTGGAGGAACTGGCGTGGAAAGGCTATACGCCGGGCACGCCGATCGCGCTGGAGGGGCCGCACAGCGGCGCCGATCCCGAATTGCTGCAGGAATTCGCGGACCTGATCCAGGCGCCGGTGTTCGGCCGGCTCGGCGACGACGACGCGGCCGGCTGGCGGCGCGCGATCCCCGATCCGGGCCGCCGGCTCGCGCGCTTCCAGATCGAACCCGACGTGAACGGCAAGTTCTCGCCGGGCCGCGCGCAGCCGGTTCGCGTCAATCCGCTGGAATTGCGGCCGGTGCCGGGCTCGAATGTCGTGAACCTGCTGGGCCACGCGACCGCACGGCAGTTCCTGAAGGTTTCGGGCTTCGACATCGCCGAATCGCATGGCACGAAGCCGCGCGACGTGAGCTGGGACAGCGCGATCGCGATCACGAAAGACGGCAACACGATGTCGCCCAGGGAATTCGCGCGCAGCCTGCTCGAGGATCCGGCCTACACGGAAGGCAATGGCGTGCTGCTGACCGGCTGCTATCTCGGCTCCGGCGGCTACCCGTTCGCGCAGGAGCTCGCGTATGAACTTCAGGTGCCGGTGATCGCTTCGATCGCGTCCAATTCGATACGCGGCACCGGTGCGCTGGAACTGCACCCGAACAGCGACGACATCGTCGTGCCGGCACACGATCCGGATGTGTCGACGCGGCTCTACCTGCATGTCCCGGAGGCGCCTGACGCGAGCGAACCGCCGCTGGTGTTCGCCCGGCGCGGCGAACCCGTGCCGGGCACGGTGGCGCACGGGTACGACGGTGCGCCGGTCGAACCGGTGCGCCCGATCGACGCGCAGATCGATCCGGACGCCGACAGCGGGCCGCGCGGCAACACCGGCACGCCGGGCGATGCCGCGCGGCCGGGCGCGACGGCACATGGGCCGGCCCAGCCGCAGCCCCCGGCGCATCCGCGTCTCGCACCAGAGCCGGATGCGGGCGAGCCGCCCGTCGACGAGCCGGTTCCGGTCGTCGACGTCGCGCCGGGGCAGATTTTCACGGCGGACGAGTGGGCCGCGCGCACCGAGCAGGCCGCCGAGGCCGAAGCCGACGACGGCCTGT
Source organism: Burkholderia sp. Bp8986 (assembly GCF_003854225.1). Classification (NCBI taxonomy): domain Bacteria; kingdom Pseudomonadati; phylum Pseudomonadota; class Betaproteobacteria; order Burkholderiales; family Burkholderiaceae; genus Burkholderia; species Burkholderia sp. Bp8986. Next base: position 138,734 of record NZ_QTQM01000010.1, read on the forward strand.
CGGGGATTCCGCAGAAGACGTACCGGAACAACAGCCGCGTCTATACGGACCGCGCGATCGCCAACGACGGCGTGATGACGACGACGATTCGCGGCGAGTCGGTACTGCAACCGGGCTTCGACGACGTGACCGGCGTCGACGCGACGCAGCACCCCGAATTCCTGCGTCCGGCCGACACGCTTTTGATGCCGGCCGACGACCCGCTGCATCCGGTCGGCGCGCGCGGGCTGATGTCGCCGCCGGGCCATCACGTCGTGTTCGGACACGGCATGTCGGCCGATGCGATGCTCGGCCCGGACGGCCGGCCGGTGACGCCGGACGAGGTGGCCGAGCGTGTCGCGCCGCAGCTCGAGGCGGGGCAGGACGTGACGCTGTATTCCTGTTTCGGCGGGTCGGACAAGCACGATCCGTTGCGCGTCGCGCCGGGCCAGGTGCGGGCCGCGAGCGGGACGTTCGCGGCCGCGCTCGCGCAGCGCCTGTCCGAACTCACCGGGCAGCCGACGTCGGTCTGGGCGCCGCAGGACATCCTGCTCGTCAAGCCGGACGGCTCGGCCACCGTGCGCGTGACGCGCCGGACCGGCGAGGTCGACAGCGATCGCCTGCCGATGCAGCGCTTCGTCGGCGATCCCGCGCGGGCAGGCCGCCCGGCACTGCCCGCCGGACCGGACGCGGAACCGGCGCCGAGCGCCGCGCATACGGCGCCGCCGCCACGGGCCGAGCGGCCGGCGCGTCCGACGGTGCCGCGCGTGCCCGATCCGACGTTCGCCGATCCCGGCTACGACTTCACGCCGATTCCGGACGGCACGTTCGAATCGGTCACGCTCGACCATCCGTTCCGCAGCGCGCTGGCCGACCGGCCGGGCGTGATCGGCGATGCCGCGCGCGTGACGCAGGCCGGCGGCACCGTGAGCCAGCACTGGCCGAGCTATTTCCTCGACGGCCCCGAGCCGACCCGCGTGATCGACGACGTGATGCAGGCGTTCGACGCGGCCGGCCTGACGAACCTGCGCGTCGAATTCGTGACGGCCGACGGCAGCATCGTGCTGGGCAGCGGCACCGATTTCGGCGCGCTCGATCCCGAGGCGGGCTGGTTCCGGTTCAGCGGCACGGTGCCGGACGCCGCGGCGTCGGCAGCGCACGCGACGGGCCGCACGGCCGCCGAAGCGCGGCGCGCGTTGCCGGAAGGCGTGACGACGGTCGCGCACGACGATCTCGGGCAGGCGCTCGATGCGGCGCAAGCCGGGCCGCGCAATCACGCGTACGTGCCGGCCGATGCGCTGCCGGACGACATCGCGTTCGCGCAGGGCGACCTGACGCCGGCGGAACGCGTCGCGGCCAGCGCCACCGCGCATCTGGCCGCGGTCGAGGCCGCCGCACCGGCCGACGTCGTGCTGCTGTCGGCGCTCGGCCACGATCCGGCGAGTGCGCTGCGCATCACCACGCCCGACGGCGGCTCGCTGTTCAAGCCGGCCGGCGTCGACATGTATGTCGTGCGCACCCGCGATGCGGCGACGGGCGACGTGTCGTACCGGCTCGTCGGCGTGGATCGTTCCGGCTTGCCGGAAGGCTATGCGGCTGTGCATGCCGGCGGGACGCGCGCGCTCGGCGCGGTCGACGGCAACCCGACCTGGCCGAGGTTCGGCCACGCGGGGCCGGCCGGCCGTCTGGCGAGCGCGGCCGGCGACCCGGCAAGCAACCTGTCCGCTGCAGTGCCCCCGGCTACCGTTTCCGGTCATTCAGCCGCCCCGGCCGCGCCGCAGGGTGCCGCAGCGATCGAGGCGGAACATCAGGCGCGCGCCGCCGACTGGCTCGACACCCTCGGCCGCCGCACGCTCAAGCGTGTCGACGGCCGGCATGCGCCCACGCTGGACGGACTCGCCCGGCAGCTCGGCCCCAACGCGCATGTGCTGGTCACCGCGCATCACACGCCGCCCGACGGCGCCGCGGCCTACACGCCGCCGGCCTTCGTCGCGGTGCTCGAGACCGACGCGAACGGCGCGCTCGGCCCGGTGCGGATGCTGAACGGCAAGCGCGTGCCGCCCGCGCTTACCAAGGCGCTGGAAAATGCCAACAGCGGCGGCCGACGCGCACGCGGGAAGTTCGATTTCCATGTGTCGCCGGTCGCGCATGACGAACTGGTGGCGTTCGGCGGCCCGTCGAAGATCGAGACGCCGGACGGCAAGACGTCGTGGGACGTGACGGCGTCGGGCCATGCGATCGAGACGACGCTCGCGGGCGACGTGTCGAAGCTGCAGGACGCGCCGGTCTTCAAGCGGCCGCGCCAGGCCGTGCGTGCGGTCTCCGGCGCGCAGCGCTGGATTCACGTGGTCGACGACGAGACGGGCAAGGTGCTCGGCCATGCGGAACGCAACACGAATCACGAGTGGAAATATTTCGAAAAGGCGTCGCTCGGCGATACGGAGATCCCCGAGCAGGATCTGCGCACGGTGTTCCGGCGCCGCCGCCGCGGCGGCATTCCGGTCGGCCGGTCGCCGCGCCGCGGGATCCGCTTCGTCGTCAGCGACGTGGCGCCGGCCACCGTCGACCGCATCGGCGGGTTCCGGCCGGCGAAGGCAGCGCCGGCCGTCGAGAAGAAACCGATCCGCTCGGCCGGCGACCTGTTCCAGTCGATCGTGCCGGTGCGCCGGCCGCTGGCGCGCGCGGAGCAGGGCGACGACGCGAACGCCGCGCCGCTGGCGCCGGTCGATCCGCATCTGTTGCCGTCGGACCAGTCCGCGCTCAACGCGGTCGACTTCAGCGGCAACAGCGTGTCGCACCTGCTGACCGCGATCCGCAACGGCGCGCTGGACGGCGGCCGCCATGTGATCTACGTGTTCAGGACGGACGGCGCGGTGGCCGAGGCGCTCGGAGATCCACTCGGCGTGATCGCCGAGCGCGATGGCGAGATGCGCTGGTTCGACAAGATCCCGCAGGTCAGCAACAAGAACCATCCGGGCGTGCCGCTCGACGCCATGCCGATCGGCAACGATCGCTTCGGCACGGACGTGCATTTCCTGCTCACGCAACTGTCGCCGCGCGATTTCCTGACCAGCGCGCGGCCGACGCGCGTCGCCGCGCTCGAGGCGCGCGCGAAGGCGCTGCACGATCAATGGAAGGCGGCGGAAGCGCGCGGCCTGCACTCGGCGCCGTTCCGCGCGCTCGCGGCGCGCACGCGGCACGGCTACAACGAGGTGCTCGCCGACTTGCGGCGCCTGGGGAGCAAGGGCACCGCGCCCGAGCCGCTGTCGATCGAGCCGTACCAGCCGGGGCTGTCGTCGGCGACCTCCGTCGAGTTCAGCCTGCGCCACGGCGCGGCGAAGCCCGAGCAGTATTTCGCGACGCACCAGCAGATCGAGGCATACAACAAGCAGGCGCAGCGGCCCGGCGACGTGAACCTCGTGCTGAAGGGCGAGCCGCAGGCCGTGATGGTCGACGTCGGCATGTGGCGCACGCTGCTCAACAAGCTGTACGTCGCGCGCGACGTGTCGACGTCCGCATCGCGGTTCCTGCCGGTGCCGGGCAAGCTGCGCGCGCGGACGCGCAACCTGGGCGCGGCGACCGTCGCCGACAAGCGGATCCGGCAGATCTTCACGCGCTCGAGCGAAGCGTTGCAGGATCGCATGGTGCCGATGGCGCGCTCGTTCTCGCTGAGCGACGATCCGGCGTTGATGGGCGCGCTGGTCGAGCGGTATGGCGGCGTGATGCCGGTCGCCACGCTCGTGATCGATCCGCATTCGCTCGCGGCGGTGCTCGGCAAGGCGCACGATCCGGATTTCCTGCGCGCGGTGCGCGCGCTCGGCGACCAGCAGCACGCCGTGTTCGACGGCGAGAACGGGATGATCCATCCGGCCCCGGGCTCCGACGGGAAGGCGCTCGCGCTCGACGATCTCGCGCATCTGCATCGCTGGCTCGACGAGGCCGCACGCACCGGTTTCGCGATCCGGCTCGAGACGGCGCCGTCGCGCGCGCTCGTGTCCGGCGCCGACTACCGGTTCCAGTCGGGCACCAACGACACGTATCACGATTACGTGCGTGTGATGACCGCCCTCGAACGCTGGTCGAACGCGCATCCCGACACGAAGGCGCCGAACGTGATGGTCACGTTCCACGGCTGGGACGCGGTACCGGAATCGGTGCCGGGCGGCGGACACGAGAAGCTGCTGCGCGCGGTGCTCGAGCGCAAGGGGCTCGAATGGGTGCACATGGGGCTGTCGTACGGCACCCACGGCGCCGACTTCATCGGCAACCAGGATCTCACCGGCGCGCTCGCCAAGCTGATCGTGGAGAACCGCAACCGGCCCGAGATCATCGATCGCCTGCATGGCGCCGATGCGCTCACGCGCGTGTTCGAGCGGGTCGACCAGCAGACGCTGGCGAACCAGCATCAGCTGCTGTTCGCGGAAGTCGAGCGGCTCGGCGCCGCGGACGGCATGACGCCCGCGGACATCGCCGCGCTGCGCCAGAAGCTCTACGAAGGCAACACGACCGTCTGGCTGAACCAGGCGCGCAAGGCGACGATCGAGCATGCGATGCCGCTGTGGGACGCCGACGGCAACCCGCCGCGCACCGGGACGGACGAGGGCGCACGCAGGTTCGGCGGCCGCTGGCTGGCCGACTACGGCGCCGGCGTGCCCGACCGCGTGACCACCGGCAAGCGGCCGGCCGCCGCCGACCCGCTCGACCACTGGCGCGCGGTCGTGCACGATCCGGCGCTGATCAACGACGGCACCAAGCCGATCGGCACGAGCCGCCGGGAAGCGGCGCAGCTCGCGAAGGTCGACATTCCCGACGCGAAGCGCGCGCAGGCGGAACTGCATGCGCTGCGGGTGCACGACGAACCGATCGGCGAGAACACGCCGCCGCCATCGTCCAGGCGGATCGCCGGCGACATCGCGGCGGCCACCGTGACCGGCGGCGCCGGCGCGGGCGTGCTCGTCGCGGTCGGCCGGGAGTCGGTGCGCACCGCGACGAACTCGCTGTATGCGGGCCTGCGGGTCGGGCGCGTGTTCCAGGCGCTGCATCACGGCGCGGTCGCCAGCCTGAAGAACGGCGATCCGCGCGTGTTCGATCGCGTCGTCGACCGGCTCGTGCGCGGGCTGCAGGCACAACTGAAGGCGAACGGCTTCGACGTGGACGCACGCGGCGCGCAGCTGGAGCAGATCGCGCACGAAGGCAAGGCGATGGCCGCCCAGCTGCGCGCGCTGAACGACGACGGGATGCTGTCGTTCGACGATACCGTCGCGCATACGAAGGCGATCGCCGCCGACATGCTCGCGCAGATGCAGGGCGTGGTCGGCGGGACGTCGCTGAAGCTGCTGCATCACGGCAGCCCGCGCCATTCGGTCGGCCGCGTCGGTCGTGTGCTGGCGCTCGGCGGCTACGGCGGTTCGATCACGATGAATGCGTTCAGGGCGATCACGCACGGCGACCTGCTGGCCGGCGGACAGGCGATCGGCGGCGCGTTCAGCGCCGTCTACACCGGCATCGTTTACAAGGGCAGCCTGCGCGGCGTGAATGCCGAGAACCGCAGCCAGCTGGCGCGGATCGCGAGCGCGACCGGCGACTACCTGACCTCGGCGGTCGGCATCGCAACCGGCGTGCATACCGCGCTGACCGTGGATCCGGTGACCGGCACGCTGACCGCGATGTCCGGCGCGCTGCTCGGCGCCGGGCGGCTGCATTCGCATTTCCCGAACGCGACGCCGTGGATGGAGCGCTTGCCGACCGGCATCGCGCTGGCGCCCGTGGCGATCTTCGGGATCATGCAGGGGATCAGCCTGTACACGTCGGCAACCGCGTCGGACGATCAGCACAAGGCGCCGGGTTCGTCGCCGAAACCGTCGGGTTCGAGTGCCGGGGCGCCGACGCCGGGTGCGTCGGGTGCGTCGTTTGCGCCGTCGCCCGGCACGACGAGCGCACCGGTGCAGCCGAATGCGTCGGCACCGCCGTCGGCAGCGGCGTCGGCGAGCGCGCAGCCGTCGGGTACGTCATCGCAACCGGCGCAGCCTTCGACGGGTGCACCGAGCCCCGCGCCCACGCCGCTGACGGTGACCGTGGCGGCCGGCGATTCGTTGTGGACGATCGCGCAAAGTCACGAAGGATCGTTGCTTGCCGCGGCACACGTGCCGGCCGACCAGCAGCAGCGGATGTCGGACGGTCAGCGGATCGACGTCGCGCTCAACGAGATCCTGCAACTGAACCGGAACCTGGCGAGCAAGCCGGGCGAGATCGATCCGGGGCAGCAGGTCGTGGTCGGGTGACGGGGGCGGCGCGCGGAACGTGTGCGGGGCGGATGCAAGCGACGCGTCGCGCGTGACGACGAGCGACGGGCGGGCGCGCCACGACGCGCATGCATGCGTCGTCGTCGCCGGCCCGCGCGTCAGCGCAGGATTGCCTCCGCGCCGACATCGTCGGACCGCGGCAGCACGGTCAGGCCGTCGCGCAGCGCATACGCGATCACTTCGGCGACGTTGTGCAGCGCCAGTTTCGACATCAGGTTCTGTCGATGCTTGCGTACCGTTAGCACGCTGAGATTCAGCTTGATGGCGATGTCCTTGCTCGAGTGCCCGTTGGCGATCAGCACGAGGATTTCCTTCTCCCGGGCCGTCACGGGCGGCACGGCGGCGGCGGTGTGCTCGAGGACATGGGCGAGCGAGTCGCTGACATAGCGGATGCCCGACAGCACCAGCGCGACGGCACGCAGCAGCTCGTCGCCGTCTTCGTGCTTGAGCATGTAGCCGTCGACGCCGATCGCCACGGCCGCCCGGACCGTGGCCGGGTTCTGATTGCCCGTGACGACCAGGATCCTGGTCTGCGGCGATTGCGCCTTGACTTGCTTCGCCAGTTCGATGCCGGGGAAGCCGGGTAGATCGAGATCGAGCAACAGCAAATCGGCCTGCGTATCGCACACCAACTGACCGACCATCCGGCCGTCGCCGGTCTCCCCCACGACGGTCCAGTTCGCTCGCGTCTTCAGCAGCAACTTCAGCCCGTCGCGAATGATGGCGTGATCTTCGGCAAGCACGATTTTTTTCATTTTTCTTTCGCCTTCTCCCGGCGCACCCGGAAGCTCGTTCCTTTGCGACAATACGATGCAACCCCGTTGCGACGTGTCACGCGGCGGGCGAGATCGACGCCCGCTCCGTTCAACGCCGGATCCGCTACGCGATTTTGAAATGGCAAACAGGATAGCGCAAGAATACCGTGCCGACGTGCAGCTGGAACTGGTCAATACGCTGTACCGACAGTCTCCGCCGATCCTGTTCGGCAACATCGCCGTCGTCAGCCTGACCACCTTTCTGTTGTGGAACGAGGTGTCGCGGCATGCGCTGCTCGCATGGGCCGCGGCGATCTGCGTGCTGACCGCGATCCGTACCGTCATGGTCTGGCGGGATCGCCGCGCGGGCGAACATCCTGCCGGGACGGCCACGCGCCGCGCGCGGAAATACATGGTGTTCGCGGGCGTGTCCGGCTGCCTGTGGGGCGCCATGGGCGTGCTGTTCTTTTCGCCGGACAACACGATCGTGACCGCGCTGATCTGCATCGTGCTGGCCGGCATGACCGGCGGCTCGGTGGCGTCGCTCTCGTCGTGGTGGCCGACCTACGTGGCTTATGCGTTGCCGACGGTGCTGCCGTTCGCGATCCGCTCGTTCGCGTACGGCAGCGCGCTGTTTTCGGTGCTGGGCTTCCTGTCGCTGTTCCTGCTCGCGGTCAATCTCGCCTTCAGCCGGACGCTGCAGCGTACCGTGCGCGATGCCGTGTCGCTGCGCTTCGAGAACGTCGACCTGATCCGGCAACTGACGCAGGAGAAGGAGCGCGCCGAACTCGCCAATCGAAGCAAATCGCAATTCCTGGCCGCCGCCAGCCACGACCTGCGTCAGCCGACGCATGCGCTCGGCCTCTACATCGCGACGCTGCGGGCGATGGCGCGCGCGCCGAGCGTCGACGGAACCGCTCTCGACGACATCGCCGAACGGCTCCGCACCGCGTTGAAAGGCATGTCGCAATTGCTGAACGTGTTGCTGGACATTTCCCGGCTCGACGCGGGCGTGATCGATGTCGAGCCGCGCCGCTTCGCGCTGCAGCAGGCGCTCGACGCGCTGGACAGCCAGTTTCGTCAGGCCGCGCTGGCCAAGGGGGTGACGCTCAGGATCCGGCCGACCGCGATCTGGCTGGAAACCGATGCGGTGCTGCTGCACACGATCCTGTCGAACCTGCTGTCGAATGCCGTGCGCTATACGCAGCGCGGCGGCATCCTGCTGGCCTGCCGGCGTCGCGGCACCGACGTCGAGATCCAGGTCTTCGATACCGGCATCGGCATCGCGGGCGATCAACTGCCGCACATCTTTCGGGAGTTCTACCAGATCGGCAACGCGGCGCGGGACCGCGAGCAGGGGCTGGGCCTCGGGCTCGCCATCGTGCAGCGCACGGCGGCGCTGATCAATGCGAGCGTGCAGGTGCGTTCGACCGCGGGCCGCGGCTCGCTGTTCTCGGTGCGGCTGGCCATGGCCGACCATGCCGCGTCGCACGCCACCGGCGCGCACCCGTCGGGCGAGCGTGCGGACCCCGAGCGCGGGCAGGCGCGCAAGACCATCCTCGTCGTCGACGACGATCGCGACGTGCTGGCCGGCATGCAGACGCTGCTTCAGACCTGGGGGCATACCGTGATCGCCGCGCCATCGCTGGAGCGTGCGATCGCGCTTGCCGCGCCGCGGCGCGCCGAACTGGACATGATCGTGACGGACTTCAGGCTGGCGGGGCACGTGACCGGCGCCGATGTCGTCCACCGGGTGTTCCGCGTCATCGGACGCGAGATTCCGGCCATCATCATTACCGGCGATACGTCGCCCGAGGGCATCCATGCCGCTTCGTCGAGCGGCTTCAGCGTGATGCACAAGCCGCTCGACCCGCAGGAAATGCAGACCTTGATCGACGCGCCGGCGTGACGGCGTGACGACGCAGCGATGTCATCGCACCGCGCCTGCTCGGCACCCGCACGCGAATGCGACGCGTTCGCGACGGCAGCCGGCGCGGCCGGCGCAGCGGCGACGGCACTACTGCATCTGCGGTATTTCCCAAACGAAACGGGTGCAGTACCTTCGCACCTGCTGGCAATCGTAAAAAACAGTCGCGCGGGGTAGCGAAGAAGGCAGGACAGCCGGGGAGACCAACCCACGGTTCAGGCCGCACGTCCGATCGAATCGGCACGGCGCCGGCACGGCCTGATGCCGCGGAACAGGATCGGTCGCAGTGCGGCCGATCCTGTTCCAGGCGTCGTCCTTTCTGAAAGCAACGCGACAGGGTGCCGTGCCTGCACCCTGAATCGCGCTCGCCTTGCGCATGAGCCGACCGGCCTCTCGCGGTCGAATCCTTGAACGGTCATGGCGCGGCCTTGCCGCCCGCCTGCCTGGAGCGCAACGGTGATGGACAATCTGCCCAATATCATGGTGGCCGCGTTCCCGGCCTTCGCGGTGCTGATCGCCGTGGAAATCGCACTCGCGGCGGTGCTCGGCCGGTCGCTGTACCGGACCCGCGACACGCTGGCGAACCTCGCGCTCGCGGCCGGCGCATTCGTCGCCAGCGTGCTGACCGGCGGGCTGGTGCTGGCGGTACTGAGCTGGGTGTACGCGCACCGGCTCTTCACGATCCCGACGAACGTCTGGTGGGCGTGGGTGCTGTGCTTCTTCGCGGACGATTTCAGCTACTACTGGTTCCACCGCCTGAGTCACGAGGTGCGCTGGTTCTGGGCGTCGCATTCGGTCCACCATTCGTCGGAACAATACAACCTGTCGGTATCGCTGCGCCAGACGTGCACGGGCACGATCACCGGATCGTTCCTGTTCTGGGCGTGGATGCCGTGGGTCGGGTTCCATCCGAAGATGATCCTGTTCATGCAGTCGGTGAGCCTGATCTACCAGTTCTGGATCCACACCGAAGCGATCGGCAAGATGCCGCGCTGGTTCGAAGCGCTGCTGAACACGCCGTCGCAGCATCGCGTCCATCACGGCAGCGATTTCGACTATCTCGATACCAACTACGCCGGCACCACGATGATCTGGGATCGGCTGTTCCGCTCGTACACGGCCGAGCGATTCACGCCGCACTACGGGCTGACGTCGAGCATCGGCACCGACAATCCGTTCAGGATCGCGTTCTACGAGTGGCGCAATATCGCGCGCGACCTCGCGAAAGCCGACAGCCTGCACACCGCGATCCAGTACCTGATCCGGCCGCCCGGCTGGAGTCCCGACGGCAGTTCCCTGACGACGCGCGATGCGCGGCGTGCCGCACAGCAGGTTTCCTGAGAAGGCGATATGGCTCACACACGCGATCCACACGACCGGCGCCACGATGCGGCGCCATCCAGCGCCGGCCGCCGGCAATTCCTCGAATACGCGGGCGCGGGGTTGTTGTCCGCGATGCTGCCCGGGTGCGGCGGCGCGGATACGATTCAGCGGTCGACCTACGACGCGACCATCGCGGCGGGGCGGCAAACGATCCAGGCCGCGCTCGATGCCCATCCGCGGAACCTCGCGGGCATCTCGGTCGCGTTGCTCAAGGGCAATCAGGTCGTGTGGGCGCAGGCGTTCGGGAATGCGTCGATCAACCCGGCGGTCGCCGCCACGCCGACGACGCGCTACAACATCGGTTCGGTATCCAAAGTGATCGCGGCGCTGGCCGGCGTGATCCTGCAGGATCGCGGGCTGATCGACCTCGACGCGCCGATCGTACGGTACGTGCCGTCGTTCACCATGCTGTCGCCGCAGTATGCGCAGATCACGTCGCGTCATCTGCTGTCGCATTCGTCCGGGCTGCCCGGCCAGAACGTCGACGACATGTTCTCGTATGCGCCGATTCCGGGCTATGCGGCGACCGCGCAAAAGGTGCTCGCCAACGAACACCTGAATCATGCGCCGGGCCAGTTCGCGGTGTACTGCAACGACGGTTTCACGATCTTCGAGCTGGTGGTCGCGGCAGTCACCGGGCTGAGCTTCGCCGATTTCGTTCAGCGCGACATTCTCGCGCCGCTGAACATGACGAATTCCGGCTTCCTGACCAGCGTGCCGACGAGCGGCCAGTTCGCGCTGGCGTACGCGAACGGCATCCAGTACGGGCAGGAATTCGCGAATCCGTACGCCACCGGCGGCCTGTCGACGACGCCGCTCGACATGATGAACCTCGCGCAACTGTTCATCGGCAACGGCGTGTTCCAGGGGCGGCGCATCGCGTCGGCTGCCGGAATCGCCGACATGCTGACGGACCAGACCGACCGGTGGCAGATCAAGTCGACCCGGCTCGGTTACTCGTATGCCTATGGTCTCGGCTGGGACGACGTCGACGATCCGGTCCTGCGCGCGGCCGGCGCCGCCGGCGCGTACAAGAGCGGCGGCACGCAGTTCTTTTCAAGCCATTTCTACGTGCTGCCGGCGGCGCAAATGGCGCTGATGATCACCGGCAGCACCGGCTATGACGCGGCCGGCATCGCGCCCGCGATCCTGCTGCAGGCGTTGCAGGAAGACGGCAGCATCGCCGGGGCCCCCGCGAAGGTGAATGTCGCTGCACCGCCGGCGGCTGCGTCGCCGGACGTTTCCGCCGTCGGCGGCGTCTACGGCAACGAATCGGCGCCGATGCAGGTCGTCGTGAACGCGGACGGCAGCCTGGCGTTGACGCAATGGAACGGCACGGCGTGGACGGACGCCGGCTCGAACAGCGCGCCGTACGTGTATCGCAGCGACGGCTGGTGGTGGAGCGACGGCGATACCGTGTCGTACCGGTTCGATATCCTGCCGGGCACGGACGACGCGGGCAACGCGGTGAGCAATCGGTATCTGACCAAGCGTGTGGTCGACGGCTCGGGCTATGTGTTCCGCGTCGCGCCGTATGCACAGCAATTGCCGGTGCTGCCGCAGCTCGGCGCCGCCTGGCAGGCGCGTGTGAACACGTCGTGGAACGTGATCAACGAATCGGCGCAGTCGGTGTTCTCGGGCGGCAAGCTGCGGGTGTCGCTCGGCAGCCTCGACGCGTTGCCGGGCTATGTCCTGTTCGCTTACAGCACCAGCGGCGGCGCCCACTTCAATTACCAGTTGTTGAAGCCGCTGGCCGACGACCGCTGCGGGATGACCGTGCAGATACCGGTGATGCCCGGCCGCGATCTGTTCGAAATCAGCATGACGAACGTGAGCAATGTCGAGACGATGGCGGCTTCCGGATGGCTGTGCCAGCGCGCGTGAGGGCCGGCGGGAAGGGCGCGAGGCGCGACGATCAGCGGCATGACCGACGCGCCGGCAAGCCGGCTCCGGTGTTAAGGCCGGAACGTGTGCCTTCGTGACCTTGTGCCGCATGACGATCGACAGGCAGTCAACCTCGAGGGCAAGCTCGAGCGGTCACGGCCTCGCTCGCAACGTCACATCGGCATTCGGCGTCGCGCCCACCTTTTCGAGCGCCGCAACCGCGGCGTCGTTGCCTTGCAGGATGGCGTTCTGCAGTGCGGTGCGGCCGAGCGCATCGACGTGATCCGGGTTCGCGCCACGGCCGACGAGCACCGGCAGCATGTCGAGGCGGCCGAACAGCGCGGCGAACGACAATGCCGTTTCGCCGGCGGGATTTCTTCGCAGGGCTGATGCAGGGCCTCGACATGACGACCTGGGTGCAGTTGCCGGACGGCAACCTGCAGGTGCGGTTCAACAGCGGCGTGATCCAGTATCGGCAGGGCACCGGCGCCTGGACCGACGCGTAGGCGGCCCGCCCGGGTGAAGCCGGCGCGGGACACGCGAGCGTGCGCCGGCGCAGTTGTCATCGCCGCGTCGATCAGCGTCACGCTGCCGCTTGTTTCAGCCGCGACGGCCGCTCGGCGGTTGAAAGGGGCTAAATGAATCGAACAAGGTCCCGAGTTGTCCGGTACTAGGTGTCTTCCCTGAACGGGATCGCCATGGCCGCTCACCGCGGCCGCCGCAGAGCCGGCGATGACGGCGTACGGCCTTGACCCGCAAGGCTTCCGGGCGGAATGGACGCATCCGGCAGCCCGATTGACCCATGCCAGAAAGTAATGACTTTGAGCAATTTTGGCAATTTTCAAACAATGCATCGAATCCCATACTGCGGCTCATCCAATCACCGCCAGCCTGAGTGGCGAACCGCAGAGGACTCGAGATGCAACGAAACACAAGTGGGCAGCCGACCGTTCGCGATGCCGTCGTGGACTTGATGCGGCGCCTCGGAATGACGTCGGTGTTTGCCAATCCCGGCTCGACCGAGCTGCCCATGTTCCGCGACTTCCCGGAGGACTTCCGGTACGTGCTGGGATTGCAGGAAGCCGTCGTCGTCGGTATGGCGGATGGATATGCCCAGGCCAGCGGCAATGCCGCTCTGGTCAATCTGCATTCGGCGGCCGGTGTCGGCAACGCGATGGGCAACATATTCACGGCTTTCAGGAACCGGACGCCGCTGATCATTACTGCCGGCCAGCAGGCCCGTTCAATTCTGCCGTTCGATCCGTTTCTGTCGGCATCGCAAGCAACCGAGTTGCCGCGGCCCTATGTGAAGTGGAGCATCGAACCGGCTCGTGCCGCGGATGTTCCGCTTGCGCTCGCCCGTGCTTACCACGTGGCGATGCAGGAGCCGCGTGGCCCGGTGTTCGTTTCCATTCCGGTCGACGACTGGGATCAGCCGGCCGACCTCGTCGAGGCGACACGGGTCAGCACCCGGTTCCGCCCCGATCCGGCATCGATCGCGGAGATCGGTGACGCGCTGGACAACTGCAAACGGCCGGCCATCGTCGTCGGCGCGGAACTCGATCGTGCCGACGCCTGGAGCGAGGCCATCCAGCTCGCCGAGCGCCACAATGCGCGGGTTTATGTCGCGCCGATGTCGTCACGCTGCAGCTTCCCTGAAGATCACCGACTTTTCGCCGGATTCCTTCCGGCGATGCGCGAAAAAATCGTTCGGATTCTGGATGGGCATGACTTGATCTTCGTCATCGGGGCGCCGGCTTTTGCGTATCACGTCGAAGGCAGTGGGCCGCATGTGCCTGATGGCGCGGCGTTGTACCAATTGATCGACGATCCGGCTACCGCGGCGTGGACCCCGGTCGGCACGTCGGTGGTGGCGAACGTTCGCCTGGGGCTGTCGGACCTGCTCGCCCGTCCGGCGCCGCGTGGCCGGCCGTTGCCGGCACCTCGCGAGGTCGTCGAGCGAGCCGAGCCCACGGCGGTCATGTCGGTCGCGTATGCGTTGCAGACGCTCTCCGAGGTGCGCGACGCAGCGGATATCGTGGTCGAGGAGGCGCCAAGTTCGCGGCCCGTCATGCAGCGTTATCTGCCGTTCACGCGCAGTCAGACGTTTTACACGATGGCAAGCGGCGGTCTGGGCTACGGCATGCCCGCCGCGGTGGGCGTGGCGTTGGGCAAACCCGGCAGCCGCGTGATCGGCCTCATCGGTGACGGCTCGACGATGTATTCGCCCCAAGCGATCTATAGCGCGGTCCAACTCGATCTCCCGATCACCTTTGTCATCCTGAATAACGCCCGCTACGCCGCCTTGCAGGAATTTGCGCCCGTCTTTGGCTTCTCCGCGTCGGATCCGGTACAGGGCACCGACCTCGCGGGGCTGGATTTCGTTTCTCTGGCCAACAGCATGGGTTGCGAAGGGGTGCGAGTGAGCGACGCGCCGTCGCTGAAGTCCGCGCTGGAAGACGCTTTGTCTTCGGGCAAAACGCGCCTTGTAGAAATTGTCGTGGCCTGACCGCGCGTCGTTGGTTCGACAGGCTGGCTTTTCAAACATATTCCAGGAGACGGCTATGAATCAGGTATCGATGTTGATCAACGGCGAGCGCACGATGGCTCGCGATGGGGCGACATTCGAGCGCCGCAATCCGCTCGATGGCACGGTTGCATCGACCGCACCCGCCGCGACCGTCGCCGATGCACAGGCCGCGGTGCACGCTGCCGCCGCCGCTTTTCCCGCTTGGTCGGCGATGGGACCCGGCGAGCGACGCGCATTGCTGAATCGAGCCGCAGATGCGCTCGAAGAAAAGCGCGACGCTTTCGCGCTGGCAATGGCAACCGAAACGGGCGCGTCCCGCCTGTGGGCCGATTTCAACGTCAAGCTTGCGGCCGACGGATTGCGCGAAGCTGCTGCGATGATCACGCAGATTTCGGGCGAAGTGATTCCGTCGGACGTGCCCGGCAATCTCGCGCTCGGGGTTCGGCAGGCCGCCGGCGTCGTGCTCGGGATCGCACCGTGGAACGCGCCCGTCATCCTCGGCGTGCGTGCCATCGCGTTGCCGCTGGCTTGCGGCAATACCGTCGTGCTCAAGGGTTCGGAAATTTGCCCCGCGACCCACGGCCTCATCATCGAGGCGTTGCAGGACGCCGGGCTGCCGCGCGGCGTCGTGAACTTCGTCACGAATGCGCCGGCGAATGCCGGCGCCATTGTCGAAGCGCTCATTGCCGAGCCCGCGGTCAGACGGGTGAACTTCACGGGCTCGACCCGCGTCGGCCGCATCATCGCCACCCAGTGCGCGAAGTTTCTGAAGCCCTCGGTACTCGAGCTCGGCGGAAAGGCTCCGTTTCTTGTTCTTCACGATGCCGATATCGACGCTGCGGTTCAAGGCGCGGCATTCGGGGCGTTCGCAAATTCCGGTCAGATCTGCATGTCCACCGAACGCATCGTCGTCGACACGAACATCGCCGACGAATTCGTCGCGCGCCTGGCCGAAAAGGCGAAGAGCCTGCCGCTTGGCGATCCGAGAAAGGGCCCGGCCGTACTCGGCTCCGTTGTAGACATGGCGACCGTCAGGAAGTGCAACGACCTGATCGACGACGCGCTGGCGAAAGGTGCGACGTTGGTCTGCGGAGGAAAATCCGAGACCACGCTCATGCCGGCCACGCTGCTCGATCACGTCACGGCCGACATGCGTATCTACCGGGAGGAGTCGTTCGGGCCGGTCAAGGCGATCGTCCGCGTCGAGGGAGACGAAGCGGCCATCGCATGCGCGAACGACAACGAATATGGTCTGTCGGCGGCAGTCTTCAGCCGTGACGTCGCGCGTGCGTTGACGGTAGCGAAGCGTATCGAGTCCGGGCTTTGCCACGTCAATGGGCCGACGGTTCACGACGAGGCGCAAATGCCGTTTGGCGGGATGAAGTCCAGTGGTTTCGGGCACTTCGGCGGCAAGGCGGGAATCGCGGAATTTACCGATTTGCGCTGGATCACCGTGCAAACGACGGCTCGTCACTATCCGTTCTGATGGTTGCCACGGTCGGGGCGCGTCTTGTTCGCGACGGACGAGACGCGCCGCTGGATCGTGGGCGCGAACAAAACAACAACCCTGTACCGGTGAGTAGCCTTCGCTCCTGTAACGACGAGCGATCGGCTTAAGGAGACTGCAATGCCTATTGTCAATTTTGAGTGGTCGCTCGATCGCACCCAGTTGGAGTCGGGCCATCACGTCGGAACACGGATTACCCAGGCCGGCGATTCAGGCTTCACTGCTCTGGTCGGGGGGCGAAATGAACGATCGTAATCCCGGTCTGCCGATCGTAGACATAGGCCGCACCCTTGATGACGGACCGTTCTCGGCGTTTCAGCGAATGGTCGTCTTTCTCGCCGCGTTCGCGATCGTGATGGATGGCTTCGATGGGCAACTCATCGGGTTCGCGATTCCCAGCTTGATCAAGGAATGGGGCATTACGCGCAACGCATTTGCGCCCGCCGTTGCTGCCGGCCTCGTAGGCATGGGTATCGGTAGCGCGTTCGCCGGC
Organism: Burkholderia sp. Bp8986; assembly: GCF_003854225.1. Lineage (NCBI taxonomy): Bacteria > Pseudomonadati > Pseudomonadota > Betaproteobacteria > Burkholderiales > Burkholderiaceae > Burkholderia > Burkholderia sp. Bp8986. Next base: position 155,494 of record NZ_QTQM01000010.1, read on the forward strand.
CTTTTCGCGGACAGGTTCGGTCGGCGCTGGGCCATTATTGGAAGCGTGCTGGTATTTGGCCTGGCGACGAGTTCGATTGCGCTATCGCCTGACGTCATGACCATTGCAATCCTGCGCTTCTTCGCGGGACTGGGTATCGGTGGTGCGCTGCCAAGCGCGACGACCATGACGGCGGAATTTACGCCGGCTCGCCGGCGGACGCTCGCAGTCACCGCAACCATCGTGTGCGTACCGCTGGGGGGCATGCTTGCGGGACTGTTCGCGAGCGTCGTGCTTCCTCACTATGGCTGGCGGGGACTTTTTCTCATCGGCGGCACGCTTCCCGTGGCACTGGCGTTCCTGCTGTATCTCGCCATGCCGGAATCGCCCCGTTATCTTGTCCGCCATGACGAACGCTGGAACGAACTGCGTCACCTGCTGACCCGCATGTCCCGCTCGATTCAGCCGGACGCCGTGTTCGCCGATCAGAAGGAACAGAAAGCGATACCGCGTCCGGGCTTTCGTGCTCTGTTCGCGGACGATCAAGGCCGTGACACGATTGCAATCTGGATCGCTTTCTTCATGAACCTGATCGCGGTCTACAGCGCATTCAGCTGGCTGCCGACGATGCTTGCAGGCGAGGGGCTCAGCCCTTCGGTGGCAGGTTCGGGCCTGACCGCCTACAACCTGGGGGGCGTCATCGGCGCACTGGGCTGCGCAGTGGCAATCGGCCGGTTCGGGTCACGCTGGCCTTTGCTCGTGTGCTGCCTGATGGCATCCGCGAGCGCGCTTTTCCTGCGCGGTATCGACGTCTCTGCCCACACGACGTTGCTTGTGTTCGGAATTGGTTTGCACGGCCTCTTCGTGAATGCAGTTCAGTCGACGATGTATGCCCTTTGCGCCTACGTCTACCCGACCGAGATACGCGCGACCGGGACCGCATCCGCGCTTGCATTCGGGCGGCTCGGAGCGATTCTCAGCGCGTTCGCCGGGGCATTCGTGATCACGCAGGGGGGAGCGTCCGCGTACCTGGGCATGCTTGGTGGGGCGATGTCGATGGTCTTTATCTGCCTGATGATCGTGCGTCGTCATGTTCCGCCCGTCAATCGCGCCTGACCTCAGGCTCCAGCTTGACAGAGGCGCGCGAATCCGGACTCCAGCGCGCCTCGTGTTCTTCGCATCACGATCTACTCCGACAGTACGTCAATCATGACAACAGGATTTCCCGGCATTTTCTCCGTCAGCGACTATCGTGACGAAGCCAGACGGCGGCTGCCACGAATGGTGTTCGACTACCTGGAAGGCGCGGCGGACGATGAATCGGGACTGAGGCACAACCGTTCGGCGTTCGATAAATTGCAGTTGTTGCCGCGCCGGCTGTCGGATGTCAGCATACGAGAGCAGTCGGTGGAACTTTTAGGCCAGCGGATTCCATCACCGCTGGTGATCGCACCAACGGGTCTCAATAGCGCATTCTGGCCCAAGGGCGACCTCGCACTTGCGCGTGCGGCGGCCAAGGCCGGTATTCCCTTTGCGCTATCGACGGCTTCCAACATGTCCATCGAAGAGGTGGCAAAAGGAGCCGACGGAGAACTGTGGTTTCAACTGTATGTGGTTCATCGCAACCTCGCGAAGAGCCTGGTCAATCGTGCCCGCGCGGCTCGCTATTCGACCTTGATCCTCACCACCGATGTAGCGGTCAACGGTTTTCGCCAACGCGATCTTCGCAACGGCTTTGCCATGCCGTTCAAGGCAAGTGCGCGCGCGGCCGTCGATGGACTGTCGCACCCGCGTTGGCTTTGGTCCTATCTGATGCACGGCATGCCGGAGTTGAGAAATTTCGCTACGGACGAGGCATCGGACACGGCCTCCCAGGCAGCGATTCTTCGCAGACAGATGGATGCGAGCTTCAGTTGGGACGACCTGCGCCGTTTGCGGGACGAATGGCCTGGCAAACTCCTAGTCAAGGGCATCGTGACGGCCGACGATGCCGCGCGGTGCGTCGAACTCGGCGCGGACGGCGTGATCGTTTCGAACCACGGCGGCCGGCAGCTCGCCGACCTGCCCGCGACAGCCGATGTGCTGCCGGATATTGTCGAGCGCACCTCGGGAACGACTGTCATTCTCGACAGTGGGATACGGACAGGAGCTGACGTCGTCAAGGCGATCGCCTTGGGGGCACATGCCGTGATGCTCGGGCGCGCCACGTTATACGGGTTGGCAGCCAGAGGGGAAATCGGCGTGAGCGACGTCATCGAGATGATCAAACGGGAAACAGACCGGACGCTCGCCCTCATCGGTTGCCGCTCGGTCGGGGAGCTCGATCGCAGCTACATTTCGAAGCGAACGACAATACCAATTGATGGGTTGTCGTTGCCTTGATGGGTCGATCGGAATCAGTATTAAGTTTCTGCATTTCGACGACGCCGGCACGCGACGTCGCCGCGCGGCCGCGCCTGACCCTGCCCGCGGCCGATGCCGAATGCTGTCCGAACGTCTACAGGTACCGGTCGAGTGTCTTCAGGATGCCCGTCTCGAAGGTTTCCGTCGGCTTCCATCTAAGCGGAAACAGCTCGAAGCCGGCACGCAGCGCGCTCGCGCCGCGCGTCTGCTGCAGGTAAAGGCTCGGCAGGACGCGCACGCGTGGCTGCGCGGTCGCATCGTCGAGGTCGCGCAAGCGCTCGAGCGGCATGGCGTCGCGGCGGAGGCTTAGGGTTCGGTCACGCGGCTCAGCCTACGACGAGCAGCGGCGGCAGCGTCGCGACGTCGGGCTGCTCGTCGAGCCGCCACAGGTAATCGAGCGCCGCGCGGATCTGCGTCGGGCTCCAGTGCCGCCGGCAGTTCTTCGCGAACTTCGCCTCGTAGTCGTCGCGCCGCATCGGCCGCGTCGGCGAGCCGGGCAGCTCGTCCACCTGCTTCGCGCAGGTCGTGCCGTCTTCGCACACGGCCGTCACCCGGTTCGGCGCCTGCGCCGGATAGCGGGCGGTCAGCGCCGGGTCCTCCTGCACCGTGACCCGCTCGATCAGCGCGCGCAGCGCCGGATCGTGCAGCGCGTCGTGCCGGTAGCTCTCGGTCGTGATGTCACCGTCGAGCATCGCGCGCGCGACGATGTACGGCAGGCTGTGATCGGCGGTCTCGTGGGTCGACGGCGCCCATTTTTCGCGGTCGCGGCCGGCGGTCACGTAGCCGACCGCGGTGGTGTGGATCTCGATGCGTCGGATGCGGCGCAGGTCGCCGACCTGCGCTGCGACGTCGAGCGCGGCCGGAATCGCGGTTTGGGTGAGTCCTTGCGCGGGATAGAACTTCACGAAGCACTTGCCGATCCGGAACGCGCCGTCGCGCCCGCCGAATTCGCGCGTGTCGACGGCGAACGGCCCGGACACCTGCGGAAAGAACCCCGCCATGCCTTCGAAGATCGGCGCGGGGCCGGTCAGCCCCGCGCGCGCGAGCTGCGTCGAGAACACCGCGTTGCGCGCCGCGTCCGCATCGGCGAGCGCCTTCCAGTTCGACAGCTGCTGGACGCGCGTCTGGTTCAGCGCGAGATGGCTGTTGATCGACAGGTTGACCGCCTGCACCAGTTGCGGCGCGGGCATGCGCATCAGCTTGCCGGCGGCGAGCGCGACGGCGGGCAGGCTGTAGCACGTGTGGTCCCAGCCGCGCGGGCTGATCGCGGCGGCATCCATCAGCCGGCACGCGATCTCGTACGCGATCGCGATCGACAGGATCAGGTCGTGGCCGCTCGCATGCTGCGCTTCGGCGACGGCGAGGCACGCGGACATGTTGTCGCTCGGATGGCCGGTTTCCTTGCCGGCGTACGCGTCGTTGAAATCGTAGTAGCGCAGCGCGGTGCCGGTCGCGAACGCGGCGAGATCGGGGCTCGTGCGTCGGTTCGTGCCGACGATCGTCGACACGCCGTCCGGCGACGCGAGCGCCGCGTCGCGCGCGATCCGCACCGGGCGTTCGTCGTGCGCGGCGATCGCGCAGCCGAGCGCGTCGATCAGATGCGCCTTGATCGTCTCGATCGTCGCGGCGTCGAGGTCGCGATACTGCAGCCCGGCCGCGTAGTCGGCGAGCTGTTGCGCGAGATCGGGGCGGCCGGCGGCCGCCGGCAGCGAGACGGCGCGGGCACGGGCGAGTGGTAGCGCGAGCGCGGCGCCGGTCAGCGTGGAAAGAAAGTGGCGGCGGTTCATGGTTTGAAGACTCCGAAGGTTCCTGAAAGGGCGAGAGAGGCAGGCTCAGAACAGCTTGCGCAGGCCGAGCGCCACGCCCGCGCTGCCGGCGCGGTCGGCGGCCAGCGTGTAGTGGAGGAAGTTGTAGTTGTAGTTGTCGAAATCGAGCGCGGCGCGGCGCGCGTAGCCGCCCGCGAGGTACAGCGTGACGGATTTCGACAGCAAGTAGTTCAGCTGCAGCGTGACCTGCTGCGGGTTGGCCGGGTGCGGTGCGCTCGCCTGCGCGTCCGGCGGATTCTGCGCACGGATGTCCTCGTAATAGAACGCGCCGAGCGCCTGCAGGTAAGGGGTGATCATGTAGCGCACGCCCGCCCACCAGAACGTGTAGTTCGTCACGACCGACCGCGTGGCGACGCCGCTCTGTCCGTGCGTGACGCCGGCCAGCAGCTGCGCGCGGTCGACGGACACGATCGCGGCGGCGGCGTAGCGGCGGAAATGCGCGAAGCCGCCAGGCTGCGGCGTGTTGACGTTGTCGAATGCGGCGGCGAACGAGAATGCGGCGCCGGCATAATCGAAGCCGGCGCCGTAGGCGGCATTCGCCTGGAACGCGCCGGGCGTGCCGCCGAACGAATAGTGCGTTTCGAGCGTCAGCGAGCCGATCTTCGCCAGGTACTTGGCGACGTTGTTCTCGCGGAAGTTGACGCCGACGATCGCGCCGGCCGGCTCGTACAGCGTCGAGTACGCGCCCGTCGGAGAATAGCGCTCCATGACGTCGAACAGCGTCGAATACTGGTGGCCGAGCCGCAGCGTGCCCCAGCGCTCGTGCTGCAGCCCGATCCACGCGGAGCGGTCGAAGCCGCCCGCGCCGGTGCCGGTACCGTTGTTCAGGTTGATGCCGCTTTCGAGCCGGAATGCGGCCTGCCAGCTGCCGCCGAGATCCTCGACGCCCTTCAGGCCCCAGCGCGAGCCGCTCTTGCCGCCCGACGCCATCCGCACGAGCGATGCCGACGACTTGTCGCCGGGCGCGGCCTGGTGGGTGAGGAATTCCGTATAGACGTCGGCCACGCCGTACAGCGTGATCGTGGTTTGCGCGCAGGCGCCGGCCGATACGAGGCCCAGTCCGCACAATGCGGACATTCGCTTGCCCATGGCTAGTCTCCTTCGAGGGTTTGTTGTTTGTTTGATTGCGGCGCCGCGCTGGTCGAGCGGCGCGGCGGTGCTGCGGGCGGCGCTATCCGGGCCGGGCAGCGAACCGGCTGCGTCGCGGCGGGACGCACGCGCGACGTGCGCATGTGCCGGGGTGAAGCACGGCGATGCAGGGCGGCGCGTGCATCACCGGGGCGCGCCGTCGTCACGCGCCTGCACGGCCGCGTGACGCGCGAGCACGCGCTTCGCGCGGGCGACGCCGGGCGCGTCGACCATCCTGCCGTCGACGCGCAGCGCGCCGCGCCCGTTCGCGCGCGCGTCGTCGTAGGCGGCCAGCACCGCATTCGCGTCGCGCACCGCGTCTTCGTCGGGACGGAACGCGCGGTTGAGCGCGCCGACCTGCAGCGGATGGACGCAGGTCGCGCCCGCATAGCCGAGCTCCGCGGACGCGCGCGCGACGCGCTCGAACGCGTCGAGATCGCGTAGCTCGTCGAGGCCGCCGATGAGGCCGAGCGGCAGGACGCCGGCGGCGCGCGCGGCGATGATCAGCAGTTGCTTCGGCACGCGCAGCACGTCGGCGCTCGCGGCGCTTTCGCAGTTCAGCGCGAAGTCGCCGCCGCCCAGCATCATCGCGACGACGCGCGGCGATGCCTGCGCGATCCGGTCCATCGCCTGGAACGCGCGCGGCGTTTCGACGATCGCGACGATCCGCGTGCGGCCCGGCGGCGCGCCGCTTTCCTCTTCGAGCGCGGCCAGCAGTTCGTCGATCGCCTCGACGTGCGAGCCGCCGCGCACCTTCGGCAGCACGACGCCGTCCACGCCGGCCCGGACGGCCGCGCGCAGGTCTGGCACCAGCAGGTCGAGCGGGCCGTTGGCGCGCACCAGCACGTCGCGGCCCGGCGCGCGCAACGCCGGCACGGCATCGGCCAGCCCGTCGCGGGCGGCCTCCTTGCATGCTGGCGGGACGCTGTCCTCGAGATCGAGGATCAGGGCATCGGCGTCGCTCGCGGCAGCCGAAGCGACGAAACGGGGGACGTGGGCGGGGACGTACAGCAGCGAGCGCCAGACCGGTTGAGACGAGAATTCCATCGATGATCCACGAAAATGAAAGCCGCTTTCATTTTTGTGGCGGATGATGGCATTCGTCAAGATTATCGTTAACGCCTAGTTTTCAAGGGGATTTTCGGAAATTACGAGCGAGTGAATCTGTGTTGATTCATGTTGCTGTCGTCGACGATCTGCGTATAATGAAAGCAACTTTCATTTTTAGATGCCGGCCGCAGCAGCACGACTCGGCCGGCATCGCACGAGGTGGACATGAGCAAGATGGAGACAAGCAATCCCGCAGAGGGCGGCGTGGCCGCGGTCAACCGCGCGCTGACCGCGCTGCTGGCGTTCGGCAACGCGCCCGGCGGGCTGATGCTCGCGCAGGTCAGCGAGGAAACGGGGCTCAACATGAGCACGCTGTTGCGGATGTTCGAGTCGCTCGAGCAGTTCCGCTTCATCAAGCGCCTGCCGGATGGGCGCTACGTGCTGGGGCCCGCCGTGTTCCAGCTCGGGATGATGTATCGCGAGTCGTTTCAGCTGCGCGAGTACGTGATGCCGATCCTGTCGACGCTGTCGGCGGAAACCGGTGAGACGGCCGCGTTCTACGTGCGCGAAGGGGATCAGCGTGTGTGCCTGTTCCGCATCCAGGCGCAGCGCTCGGTGCGCACGCACCTGCGCGAAGGCGACCGCTTTCCGCTCGACGTCGGCGCGGCCGGGCGCGTGCTGCTCGCGTTCAGCGGCACGCGCGGCGGCGACTACGAGAAGACGGCCGAGCAGGGCTACGCGGTGTCGATCGCCGAGCGCGACCCGGAAAGCGCGGCGATCGCGTGCCCGGCGTTCGGCGTCGGACGCGTGCTGAGCGGCGCGATCTCGCTCGGCGTGCCGCGCTATCGCTTCAACAAGAAGGTGCTGGCCGACTACCTGCCGCGCGTGCAGGCGGCCGCCGCCGAGCTGACGCGTGCGCTGGGCGGCGATCTGCCCGCCGCGGGCGCGGCGTTTCGCGCAGCCGACCAGCTCGGCGCGCTGCTCGAGTAGCGCCGGCGCGCGGCCGAGCGCGCGCACTTCGAAGTCCGCATCGAACGACTCACCCACCAACCAGGAGACCAGCATGTTCGTTCCCGACCCGCAGGCCGCTCACGCGGCCGGCGCGCGCCGTCGCGCGTCCACCGGCCCGATCCATCCGAAACCGTTCGACGCCGGCGCGCGGGGGCCGCTCGCGGGCGTGCGCGTCGTCGATCTGTCGCGCCTGATGGCGGGCAACATGCTGAGCGTGCAGCTCGCCGATTTCGGGGCGGATGTCGTCAAGGTCGAGAGCGAGCGCGGCGATACGCTGCGCGCGGTCGGCGCGGGCGGGATCAGCACGAACTGGAAGGTGTACGGACGCAACAAGCGCAGCGTGTGCGTCGACCTGCGCGCGCCCGAGGGGATCGACATCGTCCGCCGGCTGGTGCGCGACGCGGACGTGTTCGTCGAGAGCTTCAAGCCCGGCGTCGCCGAAAAGATGGGGCTCGGCCCGGACGACCTGCTCGCGATCCGTCCCGAGCTGGTGATCGCGCGGATCTCCGGCTGGGGGCAGACGGGGCCGTACCGCCACAAGCCGGGCTTCGGCACGCTCGCGGAAGGGTATGCGGGGTTCGCGGCGATCAACGGCTTCGCCGATCGCGAGCCGGTGTTGCCGCCGATGTTCCTCGGCGACATGACGGCCGGGTTGTCCGGCGCGATCGCCGTGCTGGTCGCGCTGCATGCGCGCGCCGCGCACGGCGCGGCGGGGCAGGTGATCGACGTGTCGCTGTTCGAGCCGCTGCTGTCGATCCTCGGGCCGGCTGCAGCGAACTACGTGATGACCGGCGAGATCAAGGCGCGCACCGGCAGCCGCTCGTCGAACACCGCGCCGCGCAACGCGTATCGCACGCGCGACGGCAAGTGGCTGTGCCTGTCGAGCTCGACGCAGGCGATGGCCGAGCGGCTGTTCCGCGCGATCGGCCGAGCGGACCTGATCGACGATCCGCGCTACGCGACCAACGTGCAGCGCGTGCAGCACGCGGAGGCGCTCGATGCGATCGTCGGCGAATTCATCGCCGTGCGCGATCTCGATGCCAATCTCGCGTTCTTCGAGGAAGCAGGCGTGACGGTCGGGCCGATCCAGGACATCGCGCAGATCGTTCAGGATCACTACGTGATCGAGCGCGAGGCCCTCGTCGAGCTGCCGGACGACGACGTCGGCAGCCTGCCGATGCACAACATCACGCCGCGCCTGTCGGCCACGCCCGGCGCGTTCCGCCGGCCTGCACCAGCACTCGGCGAGAACAATCGCGAGATCCTGCTGCCGCTGCTCGGCGAACGCGAATACGAGCGGCTCGCCGGGCTGGGCGTGATCCGCACGCGCTAGGCGCGCCGTGCGAGGCGGCCGCGAACGACGGCCGCCGCACCCTGGACATTGCATGGAGGAGACACCATGAAGCCACGCTGGACCCATCGGCCGCCCGGCTCGAACTGGGGGGATTTCGGCCCTGACGATCAGAAAGGGCGCTTGAACTGGCTGACGCCCGACGCGGTGCTGCGCGGCGTCGCGGAGGTGCGTGAAGGCCGCGTGTTCTCGCTGAGCCTGCCGCTCGACGTGCCGCGCGGCGGCGGACTGAACGCGCGGCGCCGGCCGCCGGCGATCATGCCGGCGCTGCACGGCGACAAGCCGTACTTCGGCTATCGGGCGGACGAACAGGTTGCCAACGCAACCGATGTGGTTTGCGACGATTCGTTCTGCATGCACTCGCAGTTCTCGACGCAGTGGGATGCACTGTCGCACGTCGGCTCGCTGTTCGATCCGGCGGGCAACGGCGAGCGCGCCCGCGTGTTCTACAACGGCTACCGGATGGACGAGCACATCCGGGTGCCCGAAGCGGGTGCGCCGCGCGGCGGTGCGCGCGCGCTCGGCATCGAGGTGATGGCGCAAACCGGCGTGCAGGGGCGCGGCGTGATGGTCGACCTGCGCCGCCACTTCGGCGACGAGCGGCGCAAGATCGGCTACGCGGAATGGATGTCGGTACTGCGCGCGGACGATGTGGTCGTCGAGCGCGGCGACATCGTATGCGTGCATACGGGCTTCGCCGATCGCCTGATCGAAGCCGACGCGCTCGGCGAGCCCGCCGCGCCGGACGTGTGCTGCGTGCTCGACGGCAACGATCCGCGCCTGCTCGAATGGATCGACGCATCGGGGCTCGCCGCGCTCGCGGCGGACAACCATGCGGTCGAGGAGCGCCCGCGCCATGCGTCGGCGCGCGAGCGGCCCGGCGCGCTGATGCCGCTGCACGAGCTGTGCCTGTTCAAGCTCGGCATTCATCTCGGCGAGCTGTGGCATCTGACGCCGCTCGCCGACTGGCTGCGCGCGCATCGGCGCAACCGCTTCCTGCTGACCGCGCCGCCGCTGCACCTGCGCGGGCTCGTCGGGTCGCCGGTCAATCCGGTCGCCACCGTATGAACGCCGGCGCCGCGCGCACCCGCGCCGGCGCCCTGTCCGCCGCTTCGCGCAGACCGCGCGGGCGGATCACCGAGGAATCGCCATGTCCCATTCCCATGCGGCGTCGATCGCCGCGCGCATCGACCGCCTGCCCGCGACGGCCAGCATCTGGACGCTCGTGATGTTCCTGAGCGTCGGCGGTTTTTTCGAGATCTACGACCTGTTCCAGATGACCTACCTGCCGCCCGGGCTGATCCGCGACGGCATCTTTCACGCGGGCTCGCACGGCGTGCTCGGCATGTCGGACCAGGGCGCACTCGGCGCGGCGACGTTCGCCGGGCTGTTTGTCGGCGAGATGTTCGTGTCGCGCCTCGCGGACCGCATCGGACGGCGCGCGCTGTTCACCGGTGCGCTGCTGCTCTACACGGCGGCAAGCCTTGCGATGTGCGTGCAGACGCATGCGCTCGGCATTCTCGTATGCCGCTTCGTCGCGGGCTGCGGCATCGGCGCGGAGCTGATCACGATCGGCGCGTTCCTGACCGAGCTGGTGCCGAAAGCAGTGCGCGGGCGTGCGTTCGCGCTGTGCTTCGCGATCGGCTATCTCGCGATGCCGGTGCTCGCGCTGGTGTCGTGGCTATGGGTGCCGCGCGATCCGCTCGGGGTGTCCGGGTGGCGCTGGGTCGTGCTGCTCGGCGGCAGCGGCGCGGTCGTCGTCTGGTGGCTGCAGTCGCGGCTGCCGGAGTCGCCGCGCTGGCTTGCCAGCACCGGCCGCGAGGCCGACGCCGAAGCCGTGCTCCAGCGGCTCGAGCAGGCGGTCGAGCGGGAATCCGGCCGGCCGCTGCCTGCGGTCCGGATGCCGGCCGTCGCAACGCCGGCCGCGCGGCGCGCGCCGTCGATGTGGGATGCGCGGCATCGCGGCCGCACGGCGATGCTGATCGTATTCAACGCATTCCTGAGCATCGGCTTCTTCGGCTTCAGCCAGTGGCTGCCGACGCTGCTGGCCGCGCAGGGCGCGAGCGTCACGAAGAGCCTCTGGTATGCGTTCGTGATCGCGTTCGCGTATCCGGTGTCGCCGTTCGTTGCCGGCGTGCTCGCTGACCGCATCGAGCGCAAGTGGCTGATCGTCGCGTCGGCGTTCGGCGTCGCGCTGTTCGGCACCGCGTTCGCGATGTCGGCGCAGGCACCATTCGTGATCGCGTTCGGCCTGCTCGTCACGCTGTCCAACACGGTGCTCGCGAGCAACGGCACCGCGTACCAGTCGGAAGTGTTTCCGACCGAGATCCGCGGGCGCGCGCTCGGCTTCGTGCATTCGATCGGCCGCCTGACCGGAATCGCGAGCAGCTTCATCGTCGCGCTGCTGCTCGAGCGCGCCGGGGTGTCCGCAGTGTTCGTGCTGATCGGCGGCAGCATGCTGATCGTGATGGTGTCGATCGGTGTGTTCGGGCCGTACACCAACAACCGGGCGCTGGATGAGATCACCGGCCGCAGCGACGATGGCGCCGAGAACGCGGCGGCGGTGCGCGGGCTCGCCGCATTGCCGACTCGGCGTGTCGATGGGCGGCATAAAGGAGCCGGGGATGGGGCGGTGTAATGGCACCGGCAGCAACGGGGCAAGGCGCGGATTCGAACGGTTTCAAGACGGCAGACACCGTCGGCGTAGTCGATCGAGCGGCGCCGCGTCGTGACAGGATTGCCCGGTTCAAAAATGCATGGCAAGGCAATGCCATTTATCCCGGGAGCCGGAATTCGCGTCCATCACGAATCTCCGGCATCAATCTGGATGCACGTGATTCCATGCTCACCGGCGAAACCTGAAGCGGCAGCGCGCCTGCCGGTATTCGTGCCGTGACACCGAGACGCGAATCACGCAGATTCGCCGGATCTGCCCCGATCGTAGAACATCGCGAACAATTCGGATTGCGATCCGACACCAAGCTTCGCGTAAATGTGCTTCTTGTGCGCACGCACGGTCTCGAACGAAATCGACAGCTTTTCCCCGATCGCGCGAGACGAAAATCCGCTCAATGACAGCATCGCGACTTCGATTTCGCGCGTGGTCAACGCGCCGCGCCCGCTCTTTCCGGTCAGCATCCCGAAGCGCGCCTGCGGGTCGGGCGCTTCGCCTTCGGTCACGCGCGGCGCATCCTTGATCGCGAACGTCTCGAAGCGCAAGCGCTGCTGCATCAACGACAGGACCCAGGGCGTGTACAGCGTGAGCAACGCAATCTCGCGATCGTCGTACTTGCTCATCTTGCCGAGCGAAAAGCCCAATGTGTGATCGCGATCGATCATGACGTTGAAATGCACTTCGTCGCCGACGATGTTTTTCCTGAAGTACCGCTGGTAGTACTCGGTCATCCGGAAATTGTCCGGCGCGACGTCGGCGAGCGTGTAGAAGCCCGACGCCTGCGTTTCGAACGCGGCGAGATAGAACGGATCGAGTTGATAGAGAGCGGCCAGATAGTCCTGAAACATCAGGTCGACCTTGCCGTCGGGCATGGCCTGCTCGCCAAGCACGAGAGGCGGCGCGGCGCGTGCGAAACGCAGCGCGACCCAGTTGTCGAACTCGAGATGCCGCTCGAGCACACGCGTGAGGCGTGCCCAGAAATGCGGGCCATCGAGGGCGTCGATGGCCGAGCCAATCTCCCGATGAAAAGCGAGATCTCGCCATTCGAAGTCCATCGTGTGCTCCGGTGAGGGTAACCCTGGCGGGGAATTTCAGGTCAAAAATAATAACCCGATAATCGGCCTCACTTCGACAGGCAGGGGTACACGGCCTGTTTCGCTCGACCGCGCGTCGTATCAGAAGGGCAGGGCAGACGACGCGCCGATGAAAGGCTATTGGAAGGAGACGGTTTTCATGCAGGTAGAACTCGCGCAACTCTCGCTGATCGACGGCGACGTCGCGCACAACACGCGCAAGGTGATCGACACGATCGGGCGCGTCGACGTGGCAGGCGGCACGAAACTGATCGTGTTCCCCGAGACGACGTTGTCGGGCTTTCCGACCCGGGACAATGTCGCCGAAGTCGCACAGACGCTCGATGGCCCCGGATTATCCGCGGTACGCGACGCGGCACGACAAAAGGGCGTCGCTGTCGCCGTGGGCCTCGCCGAGCGCGACGGCAACCGGTTTTACAACACCACGGTACTTGTCGACGAGCAGGGCGACATTGTGCTGCGCTATCGCAAGACGCATCTGTGGGCATCGGATGTCGGTGTCTTCACGCCGGGTGACCGCTTCGCGACGTGCATCTGGAACGGCCTGACGGTCGGTCTGCTGATCTGCTACGACATCGAATTTCCCGAAACGGCGCGAGCCGTCGGCGCGCTCGATGCCGATCTGCTGATCGTCACGAACGGCAACATGGACCCGTTCGGCCCGGTGCATCGCCGCGCGATCGCGGCACGCGCGATGGAAAACCAGATGTTCGCGGTGATGGTGAACCGTTGCGGGGCCGGCGACGACAATCTGACGTTCGCAGGCCTTTCCGCGCTCGTCGATCCGTTCGGCGAAACCGCGCTGGAACTGGGCAGGGACGAGGCGGTCGTGCTGGCGAACCTCGATCTCACGCGTCTCGAAGCGAGCCGCGAACACTACAACTACCTGCACGACACACGTGTGGCGCTTGATCTCGCGCCGCTCGAGCAGTCGGACGGCCATCGCGCATTCATGATCGAAGCGCGTTGTCAGCGCGGCGAATAATCCGGTTTCGCAGTCCGTTCACGGCATCGCGCGGGCGTCATGCGTCGCCCGGGCGTGCCCGTTCAATCGAAATGTCGGCCGAAGGCACACAGGCATTCGCATCGGCCCCGAAGGTCCAGGAGATAACATGCAAGCGTCGTCATCCCATGAATCGCCGAGCCTGAAGCGCACGCTCGGCCTGCCGTCCGTGCTGCTGTTCGGCCTCGCCTATATGGCGCCGCTGATCGTCTACGGTACCTACGGCGTGCTCGCCAAGGCCAGCGACGACACGGCCGCGCTCGCCTATCTGCTTGCGCTGATCGCCATCGCGTTCACCGCGCTCAGCTACGGCAAGCTCGCCAGGCTCTATCCGACTGCAGGTTCTGCCTATACGTACACGCGCAAGACGTTCAACCCGCACCTCGGCTTCATGATCGGCTGGGCGACGCTGCTCGACTATTTCTTCCTGCCGATGGTGATCTGGTTGATCGGCGCTGCATATCTGAACGCCGCCTTTCCACATGTGCCGACCTGGATCTGGATCGTCGCGTTCATCGTATTGACGAGCGGCTTGAACATCGTCGGTATCGAACTGGCTGCGCGCTTCAATATCGTGCTGATGATCGTGCAGCTCGCGATCGTCGTGATGTTCGTGGCGCTGTGCTGGCACTACGCGTCAGCCGCGGCCGGGCCGGGCGGCATCGCGATGGCGGAGCCGTTCTTCAAGCCGCACGTGCCGTTCGGCGTGACGATGGCGGGCGCCGCGATCGCTGCGTATTCGTACCTCGGCTTCGACGCGGTGTCGACGCTGACCGAGGAAACGATCGAGCCGAAAAAGAACATGCCGCGTGCGATCTTGCTGATTGCGCTGATCGGTGGGGCGATCTTCGTGATAGCGGCATACACGATGCAGCTCGCGCACCCGGGCGTCGAATTCAAGGACACGGATTCAGCCGCGTTCGAGGTCGCGAAGATGATCGGCGGCGATGTGTTCGTCACCGTATTCCTCGCGGGTCTGATCCTCGCCCAATTCGCGTCGGGGATTTCCGCGCAAGCGAGCGTCGGCCGACTCCTCTATGCGATGGGGCGCGACGAAATCCTGCCGAAACGCGTATTCGGATTCATTCACCCGCGCTTCAAGACACCGGCGATCAACATCGCGCTGGCGGGCGTGGTCGGCCTGATCGCGCTGAAGCTGGACGTCGCCACGTCGACGTCGTTCATCAACTTCGGCGCGTTCCTTGCCTTTACGGCCGTCAATCTGTGCGTGATTCGCCTGTATCTGTCGGGCAATCATGGCGAACGCCGGATCGGGGTGTTCGGCGGGCTCGTGTTCCCGGTGATCGGCGCGGTGTCCGATATCTGGCTGCTCGTGAGTCTCGAGAAGGCGGCACTGGTCCTCGGCATCGCGTGGTTCGTGCTCGGGCTGGTATATCTGTGCTGGATTACGCGGCTGTTTCGTCAGGCGCCGCCGGAAGTGCCGATTTGATCGAGGTGAGGCGGGCTGCAGTGCGGTTGCTATGCGCGGATGCTTCGCGTCCCTTCCAGCGTCGGCGATCCTACAGTGCTTGCTTCAGGTGACCATTGCGAGGCAATAATAGTGCAGGTTCGCGTTCTGAGGAGATCGAATGCCGAAATCGTTCCCGCGCTTCACCCTCAAAGTGGCGCTTCAGCACATCGATCCGCCCGTCTGGCGTCAGATCGAAGTCGAAGGAACTGAATCGCTGCGCAAGCTGCATCACATTCTGCAAGCAGCTTTCGGATGGGAAGACACGCATCTTCACGACTTCCTGATCGATGGCATGACCTACGCCATGTTCGAGATCGATGATGTGGTGGACTTTGCTGACTCGGGCACGACTGCAGATGACCGAAAGGTTCGTCTGCAGGCGGTCCTGAAGCCAGGTTCGCGCTTCGTTTACCGATACGACTTCGGGGACGGCTGGAATCACAGCGTCGTCGTCGAGAAGATGGAAACGATCGAGGGCCAACCTTGGGGAGAAGCCCAAGTCATTGGCGGCGCCCGTGCTTGTCCGCCGGAGGACGTTGGCGGTCCATCCGGCTATGAGGCGTTCCTGAATACGCTATCCAACGATCCGGACAGTGAAAAGGCAGAGCGTTACCGAAACTGGATCGGGTCCGGCTTCGACGCGGAATTGTTCGATTTGCGCGCTGCCAATGCAGCGCTGTTGCGCATGGCTTCCAACCGTTGGGGCAATCGGTAACTCAAACTGCGTCAAGACTCTGGACGGCATGAAGACGAGCTGATGGACTTCATGACTCTAACGAGACCGCAGTATGCCGATAGAACCTTAGTGTTGAGCTGAAGCGGCTGATCTTCGGCGCGGGACGCAACACCGCCAAATGCACCAGTGTCGTAGCCATTTCAAGATGTCGGGGCACCAGCCAGATAGAAATGTCCGGTTTTAAGGTTGGTTGGCTGCGTCTCT